>WYBB01000112.1 GCA_011526585.1 Deltaproteobacteria bacterium | reverse complement strand
TCGCTCACCTCGGCGGACCGACGATCGAGGACCTGCCCGAGGACGCCTACGACGACATCTTCGTCGTCACCTCGAGCAGCGCCACCCGCGACGCGCACCTCCTGCACCTGCGCTACCCCGCGCCCGGTCCGCCGGCGCGGGCACCGCCCTCCGCGAGCCCGTGACCGTTTATCTCTCGGGCAAACGGGGGTAGGTTCACGGCGATGTCGCGATCACTCATCAGGTCCATCGCGATCACGGCGGTGCTGCAGAGCAGCGCCTGTGTCTCCGGTGCGCTCGAGCAACGCCTCGACGACGCGCGCGACGAGGTGGCGCTGCCACCCGCGCCCCCGCCCGATCCGCTCGCCGACGAGCCTCTGGTCGATCCCGCGGCGCCGGTCGACTGGTCGGCGATCACCGCGCTCGTGCTCGCCAGGAACCCGCGCCTCGAATCGATGCGCGCCGCGTGGCGTGCGGCGCTCGAGCGCATGCCCCAGGTCGTCGCCAGCCCCGATCCGATGCTCGAGCTCGGCATCGCTCCGCTCTCGCTGCCGAGCGGACGCGGCCAGCGCATCGCCTTTCGCCAGCCGCTCGCGTGGGCGGCGGCGCTCGACGCGCGCGGTGAGGCGGTGCTCGCCGAGGCCGAGGCGCTCGGACATGATCGCGAGGCGCTGGCGCGCGTGCTGGTCGCCGCCGCGCACGAGGCGCTGACTGAGCTGGCCACCACCAGCTCCCTGCGCGCGCTCTATCACGCGCACCACGAGCTCATGCACACGCTGCGGCGCGGCGTGATGGCGATGCTCTCCGCCGGTCGCGGCCTGCCCGAGGACGCCGTCATGGCCGAGGCGGAGATCGTCATGGCCGAGCGCGAGCTCCTCGCCGTCACCCGCGTCGAGCTCGCCGCCCGTGCGCGCCTCAACGCGCTCTTGCACCGCGCCGCCGACGCTCCGCTCGGCCCGGTGACCCTGCCGGCTTCGCTCCCGCCCGAGCCCCCGCCCCTGCCCGAGCTCCTCGCGGAGGCCCGCAGCCATCGCCCCGAGCTCGTCGCCGCGCGCACGCGCGTCCGTGCCCGCGACGCCTCGATCGACGCCGCCGACGCCGCGACCCGACCGACCTTCGCCATCGGCTTCGAGCTCTCCACCATGAGCGACGACTGGATGATGTGGCCGATGTTGATGGCCAGCGTCGAGCTCCCCCTCGCGCGCGCCAGCCGCGACGCCATGCGCGACGAGGCGCGCGCGCTGGCGGTCATGCAGCGCTACGAGGTCGCCGCGCTCGACCGCGAGATCGAGGCCGAGGTCGCCACGCGCCGCGCCGCGCTGAGCGCCGCGCTCGCCCAGCTCGCCCAGACGCGCGACGCGCTCATCCCCGCGCTCGAGCGCCGCGCCGAGCTCGTGCAGGCCTCGTACGCCGCCGCGCGCCAGGGCTTCGATCAGGTCCTGGTCGCCCACGACGCGCTCCTCGATGCGCGCCTCGAAGCGGTCACCCTCACCCGTGAGGTGCACCTGGCGGCCATCGCGCTCGAGCTCGCGCTCGGCCGCCTCGTCGGCACGGAGGCCCCATGACGATCCCCCCACGGCTGCGCCCCTACCTGCCCGCGCTCGTGACCATCGCCATCGGCGTCGCGCTCGTCGCCGTCTTCGCGCGTCCGATCGCCAACTGGTTCGCCGGCCGCCCTGTGCTCGCCGGCGAGGCCTCGCGCCCCATCACCATCGACGCCGCCCCGCTACGCCTCGGCGCGGCGGTGCGCCCCGCCCTGCCGCACGCCGGCGAGGTCGCGCTCTACATCGGCGTCGGCGATCGCCAGGGCCGCCTCCTGCCCGCCGCCACGCTCACCGCCACCATCGCGGAGCGCAAGGTCCTCGACGTCGAGGCCGCCGGTGATGGTCGCTTCGAGGTCGAAGTCACGCTGCCCGAGCACGGCCCGCTCGAGGTCCACCTGAGCGCCCAGCTCCCCGGAGACGACGCCACCATTGGTCACGCCGTCGTCGTGCTCGAGGCCGGCCGGCGCGGCGTGGCGGTGCCGGGCTCGCTCGACGGCGTCGCCTTCCACACCTGCCCGATGCACCCGTCGATCCGCTCGGCCGCGCCCGGCACCTGCCCCATCTGCGCGATGGACCTCGTGCCCGTCACCCACGAGGAGATCAAGACCGGCACCGTGCGCATCGACGCGCGCCGCCGTCAGCTCATCGGCGTCACCACCGCCGTCATCGACCCGATCCCGCTGCGCGTCGCAATCCGCACGACCGGGATCGCCACCTGGGACGAGACGAGCTTCCACGACGTCACCGCGCGCGCCGACGGCTGGGTCGAGGAGCTCTTCGCCGACTTCACCGGCAAGGCCATCCAGGCGGGCGAGCCGCTCCTGAGCCTCTACATCCCCGAGATCCGCGCCGCCGAGCTCGAGCTCATCGCCGCTGCCAAGGGCCGCCGCCTCGCCGAGGGCACCCCGCTCGAGCGCACCTCGGGCGAGCTCCAGAAGGCCGCCCTCGACAAGCTGCGCGCGCTCGGCGTGAGCGACGAGGACCTGCGCCGCATCCTGCGAACCGGCCGCCCCGAGCCAGCGCTCGTCATGCACGCGCCGGTCGGCGGCGTCGTCGCCGACAAGATGGTCAAGCGCGGCAGCCCGGTGATGGCGAACCAGCCGATGCTGCGCCTCGCCTCGCTCGATCCGATCTGGATCGAGTCGCACGTCTACGAGGAGGACGCGAGCCTCGTCACCGTCGGCATGCAGGCCGAGGTCAGCTTCCCCTACCG
>WYBB01000017.1 GCA_011526585.1 Deltaproteobacteria bacterium | reverse complement strand
GGGGGCAGGCGTGTCGCCTTGCGAAGCGCGCGCGGAGCGCGGCGCGAGCAAGGCTGGATCCGTCCAGAGGGACGGAGGCCGGAGGCGTCCCGCGCACGACCAAGTCTGACTGCATACGCCCGACAACATGGTTTTATGCGAACTTCCCTACCGTTTGGTAGGGTTGGTCGCCGCGCGCCGACCGGCTATCGTCTCGTGCATCGAGAGGTCATCGATGCGACGAGGAGCGGCAGGGCGAACGACAGCGCGATGGTTGCGGCGCCTCTTCGCGTTCGCGCTCGCTTGTGCGCCGCTGCTCGTCGCCGCGCCGGCCGGCGCGCTGTGCCTGGAGAACGACACGCTCGGTATCGCGAAGTTCATCGTCGTACGGCTGGACCCGCCGCCGCCGGTCGCCTTCGAGATCATCGTGCCGCCGTTGACGGACGACTGCCAGTCTCTCGGGGTGCTGGGAGACCAGCGCGTGGTGGTGACGATCGAGGCGGCGATCCCGAGCCGCTTCGAGTGCGTCGTGCTCGCCGAGGGACAGGTCGGGTTGCGGATGGCCGAACGTGCGGGGCTCGACCCCGACCCGGACGACGGCGCGGACTATCCGGAAGACCTCTATTGCGAAGGGTTCAGCGCTGACGGCGCGCTCATGCACACAGAGCCGTACGGGATCGGCGAACCCGAGCGGCACGTGCGCTTCCTGGCGACGGCGGACTGCCAGTATTGGCGCGACCAGCCCTTGTGGGACCTGCACGCGGATGAAACCTTCGAGGAGATCCGGCGCCAGATCATCGGGGACCCGTCGATCCGTGGGCTCCTGATCGCCGGCGATCTGACGCAGGACAGCCGCACCAGCGAGATAGATGCCTTCGAGGCCGCCATCAGCGGCATCGAGCGCTTCAGCTTCGAAGGGCTCGGCAACCACGACTTCGGCCACCAGGCCCTGCACGACAACCTCGTCGCCAGGCACCGCGTGACGAGCGCCACCCGGCCGCCCGGTCTCGACGTCCGGGACCTGTGCCAGGACGTGCCCCACT
The DNA here is from genome assembly GCA_011526585.1 of Deltaproteobacteria bacterium. GTDB lineage: Bacteria > Myxococcota_A > UBA9042 > PHBI01 > PHBI01 > WYBB01. The sequence continues at coordinate 51,925 of WYBB01000017.1, read as the reverse complement.
ACGCGTGGGATTGGCACGACGTGCACTTCGTTCAGCTCAACCTCCTGCCGAGCGACGGCCGAGGCCCGGTCGAGCTGCAGGACGGTCACAAGCTGGAGCCGAAGTGCGCGCTGACCTGGCTGCGCGACGATCTCGAGCGCTTCGTCGGCGACTCCGATCGGCCGGTCGTGCTGGTGCACCACTACGGCTTCGATTGCTTCTCGATGGGTTATCCCGTCGAGCACGGGTGCGAAGCGCGGGAGGACCCGGAGGTCTGGTGGTCGGAGCTCCAGCGCCTCGACTACTGGAACACCATCGTCGACTACAACGTGGTCGCCATCTTCACCGGTCACTTGCACCCCAACGCCTCGTCCAACCCGCGGCGCTGGTGGCGCAAGCCGGCCGGCGGCCGCGACGGGGCCGTCAAGAAGATCCCGACCTTCATCAGCGGCGCCGCGCGCGGCGGCGGCGACGACGTCATCGAGGCCGAGGGCGCGTTCTTGCGGGTGACGATCGACGACGCCGACTACCTGACGGTCGAGCGCATCGGCGAGCGCGGCGACCTGCGGAGCACCAACGTCGTCTACGTCGGCGCACCGAGCTGCACGCCGGATCCGGCCGAAGTGCCGGAGCTGGCCTGCCCCGTGGGCGGGGCGGTGGTCAGCCGGACGCTGACGGCCGAGGACGACTCGGACCCGCTGGGTCTGGTGCGCTTCGAGCCCGGCGCCCGCACTGGGGAGAACGAGGCGTCGACCTGGCGGTGGAGCAGCGACTGCTCCGACGCGGTCTTCGACCGTGACGACGAGCGGGTCGCTCAGCTCAGGCTGACCAAGACCAGCGCGTGCGGCACGTCCTGCGTGGTGACGAGCGTCGTGACCAACGAGTGGGGGCGCGCGGCGACCTGCGCGTTCGAGATCGACGTCGACGCGGGTCACGCGTGGGTCGCGGGGGAGTGGGGCGCGTGCTCGGCACCGTGCGGGACGGGCGTGCAGGCGCGCGAGGTGCATTGCGTGGGCCCCGAGGCGGAGCTCGTCGACGACGTCGCGTGCGAGGCCGACGGAGACAAGCCCGCGGCGGAGCGGAGCTGCGAGGCGGGGGCGTGCGAATATCGGCCCGGACCGTTCGGCGCATGTGACAGCGCGTGTGGCGGCGGCCTGCAGACGGCGGAGGTGCTGTGCTTCAACGCGGAGACGGACCAGCAGCTCGACCCCATCGCGTGCGCGGAGCTCGTCATGCCCGACGATACGCGCGCGTGCAACACCGAGCCATGCCCGGTCTACCTCTGGGTGGTCGGCGAGTGGAGCGCGTGCAGCGCGAGCTGTGGCGAGGGCACGCGATCGCGCTCGGTGACCTGCCGTGACGACGACGACGTCCCCGCGCACGACAGCGCGTGTGACGCGGCGAGCCGGCCGGAGGCGACCGCGACCTGCAACCTCGAGCCGTGTGAGGAGATCCCGGACGCGCAGTCCGAGACCCTCGACGGTGCGGGAGGCGACGCGATCGCCGACGCGATCGCCGACGACGGCCCCGATCTGATCGGCGACGACGCCGACGTCGATCACGTCGAGGTCGTGCTCTCGGACGACGTCGAGGAAGCGGACACCGGCGCGGCCGAGGTCGCGGACTCGGTCGAGGCGGAGCTCGAGGTCGCGGACTCGGTCGAGGCGGAGGTCGAGGTCGCGGACTCGGTCGACGCGGAGGTCGAGGTCGCGGACGCGGTCGAGGTCGTGGGGGAGGACACGCGTGTGGTCGAAGACGTGATCGCGGACGCCGTCGAGGAGGCGGACACGCGTGAGGTCGAGGACGTGATCACGGACGACGTCGAGGACGTGGGCACGGACGAGATCGAGCAGGCGGATACGGCTGAGGTCGCGGTCATGGACGTCGAGCAAGCGGACACGGTCGAGATCGCGGAGGAGGATACGCTCGAGATCGCTGAGGAGGACACGGTCGAGATCGCTGAGGAGGACACGGTCGTGATCGAGGTCGCTGACACGCACGAGATGGAGACCGCCGGCCCGGAGGTGCACGAGGTCGCGGCAGAAGCGAGTGATGACGCCGACCGGCCCGCTGATCGCGGTGCCGATGGCGAGAGCGGGTGCGGCAGCGGCGGAGCGCCCTCATCCGTGATGCTGATCTTCGTCGTGCTCTTGTGCGGGCTGAGGCGGCGCTCCGCCTATGCGGCGCGCTTGCGCGTGCGGGCGAGGTCGAGCAGCTTCGCGGCGTAGCGGTTCATCGCGTCGGCGAGCTGCTCGAAGCTGTCGAGCACGTAGAGGATCGGCTGGTAGTGGTGGATCTCGAAGGGCGTGTCGCAGACGTGCTCGAGATCGAAGGGGCGCCGATCGACCTCGGGGGACTGCAGCGCGTGGTGTCCCTCGCCCTCGGACGAGATGAGGCCGGAGCCGTAGAGCTTGAGGCGGCCGTCCTCGTAGATCAGGCCGAACTCGACGGTGAACCAGAAGAGGCGGGCGAGGCGCTCGGTGTGGTGCGGATCGTCGGTCAGGAGCGCGGCCTGTCCGTAGGTCTGCAGGAACTCGGCGAAGCTCGGGTCGGTGTGCAGCGGCACGTGGCCGAAGACGTCGTGGATGATGTCCGGCTCGGGCAGGTACTCCATCTGCGCCTTGGGCCGCACGGTGATCGTCGTCGGGAACTGCCGCTGGGCGAGGAAGGCGAAGAAGCAGCGCGCCGGGATGTAGCCGGGCACCGGGTGCGAGGACCAGCCGCTCATCGGCATGAGGTGGCGGTTGACCTCGGCGATCTTCGGCACCTCGTCGCGGCTGAGCGCGATCGCCTCGGCCCCGCGCAGGTAGACGCGCGAGCCGTCGTGCGCGAGCTGCGCCATGCGCTTGTCGAAGATCGTGCGCCAGACCTCGTGGTCCTCGGCGCTGTAGCGGTCCCAGTGCTGGGCGATCTTCATCTGCTCGATGTCGAGCAGCTCGGCCGGCAGGTTCGCCTGCGCGTCGGCCGCCGCCAGCGCGCGCCGCGCCTCCTCCGAGTCGATCACCGCCGAGCGGATGGTCTGGTCGCTCACGTTCATGGCGCGCCGATCCTACCACCGCGCGGCGGCGAGGTCACGTTCGCCGTCGCCGCCCGGCGCCCTTCCAACGGCGCGCGACATGCGGTAGCTGCCAGGATCCCGCGCCTCGCGCGCGCCACGGATCCAAGGAGCGCCCATGCCGTCGGCCGGCCTACTCTCCCTCCTCGATGACATCGCGACCATGCTCGACGACGTCGCGATCATGGCCAAGCTCGCGACGAAGAAGACGATGGCGATCGCCGGCGACGACCTCGCCGTCGGCGCCGAGGCGATGGTCGGATTGCACCCGACGCGCGAGCTGCCGATCGTGTGGGCCGTCACCAAGGGCTCGCTGATCAACAAGGTCATCCTGGTCCCGCTGATCCTGGTCCTGACCTTGATCGCGCCGTGGAGCCTGACGCCGCTCTTGATGCTCGGTGGCGCCTTCCTGTGCTACGAGGGTGTGCACAAGGGCTTGGAAAAGCTCGGGATCGGGCACCATGCCGAGAAGTCCGAGGGGCCCGCGCTGCCGCCCGCCGAGCTCGAGAAACAGAAGATCCGTGGCGCCGTGCGGACGGATCTGATCCTGTCGGCCGAGATCGTCGTCATCGCGCTCAACGCCATCACCGAGCGCAACCCGAGCTTCTTCATGAAGGCGCTCACCCTGAGCATCGTGGCCTTCGGGCTCACCTTCGCGATCTACGGGCTCATCGCGCTCATCGTGAAGGCGGACGACGCGGGCCTGCACCTCGTCAAGCGCGGCGGTCCTTCCAAGGTGATCGGCAAGGCGATCCTCGTGACGATGCCGCGCTTCATGAAGGCGCTCGGCGTGCTCGGCACCATCGCGATGTTCCTGGTCGGCGGCGAGATCATCGCGCACGGCCTGCCCGGCCTCGACCACCACTGGCTCGAACACCTGATCGCAGGCATCACCACCGCCGAGCCGTGGGCGTCGATCCTCGAGAAGCTCGCGGTGATCGCCTTCGGCGTCATCGTCGGCCTCGTCGTGATCGGGCTCGTCACGCTGAGCTCGCCGCTCGTCGGGAAGGTCGTGGCGAAGTTCAAGAAGAAGGCGAGCTGAGCCCGACCGCGGCGCGGATCTTCGCGCCCACGTCGGCCCCTTCGAGGATCGCGCCGTGCGACACGATCAAGCGCGTGAGCCCGGGCGTGTCGGCCAGGCGCGCCAGGTGCGCCTTGAAGGCCCGGGTGTCGGAGACGCCGAACCAGCGCATGATACGGGTGAGCTTGAGGCCGCCGGTCGAACCGATCAGGCGCACGATGAACCCCGTGAACCCCTTGATGTGGGCCATGTTGAAGAGGGCGTCGTTGACGATGAGGGTCGCGCGCTCGCCGTGCGTGACGATGAAGGCCATCTCGCCGACCTTGTCGCCGTCGAGGTTCTCGCCGCGCAGGCCGAGGCCGGCGGGCAGGAGCTCGGGGCCGCCGTCGACCGGCACGGCCTGGCCGACCTTCGGGGCGCCGCGCGGGCCGGCGATCACCTTCAAGTCCGGGTAGCGCGCCTTGAAAGCGAAGGCGTCGATGCGGTGGAAGTGGTTGGGTACGATGAGGAAAGCCGGCTTGCCCCAGGCCTCGATGCGCGCCATCGACGCGTCGTCGAGCGCCATGGCGTTGTGGATCACCAGGCGCCCGTCGCTCAGGCGCACGATCGTCATGCGCCGCTCGAGCGGCATGCCGGGGATCGGGCCATCGACGACCATGAGGTTGTCCTCGAGCTGCGTGAGCGGGTTGTGGGGAAGGACCTTCCAGCGGGTGTGCCATTTGGGCTTGGCCATGCGAAATCCCTCGTCTTGTCGGTTCGATGAGACTCACACCATGGACCGGGCGGGCCCGCAAGACGTAAGCTCGGCGTATGGAAGCGCGCGTGCACTTCTGCCCGAACGACCTCGGCGTGTACTCGCCGGACGCCGACCTGTGCATCGACTGCGGCGGTCGGCTGATCGTCGATCGACGCGGGCACGTGATCGGGGACGGCTGGACCCTCGATCATTTAATAGGGCTCGGCGGCATGCGCTCGTCGGTGTGGGAGGCGACGCGCGAGGACGGGGCGGTGGCGGCGATCAAGATCGCGGAGAGCGACCTCGAGAGCCCGGACGCGCGGCGCCTCATCCACTCGGCGTCGCTCGTGCAGAGCCTCGACCACCCCAACATCGGCCGCGTCTTCGCCTACGGTGAGACCGACGACGGCGAGGCGCACGTCGTGATGGAGCTTCTGCGCGGGCGCACGCTGCTCCACCTCCTGCAGCAGCGCGGGGTGGTCACGGTCGCGCAGGCGGTGCACGTCGTGCGCGAGACGCTCGAGGCGCTGGACTACCTGCACGGGCGTGGGCTCGTGCACCGCGACGTCAAGCCGGGCAACGTGCACCTGAGCCCGCGCGGCCACGACCCCTGGGACGTGCGCCTCATCGACTTCGGCGTCGCCAAGGAGGTCATGAGCGGGGCGCCGTCGCGCATCGATCTGATCACCGAGAGCCCGGGCGCCTGGGGGCGCATCGTCGGCACCCCGGAGTACATGGCGCCCGAGCAGGTGCTGGGCGCGCCGGTCGACGGGCGCGCCGATCTCTACGCCGTCGGGATCATGCTCTATCGCCTGGTCACCGGCGAGCTCCCGTTTCAGAGCGCGGATCGGCAGGAGGTCTACGAGCTGCAACTGCGCCGCTCGCCGCCGCCGGCCAAGGCGCCCGAGGGGCAGCCGCCGCTGTCGCTCGGGCTGACGACGACGCTGGCGACCGCGCTGGCCAAGCAGCCGGGGGATCGGTTCCAGTCGGCGCGCATGTTCATCCACGCGCTCGAGCAGATCTGATCCCAGGCTGCCGAGGCCGTCGCGGGATTCTTCGATCGGCGGGAACCTTTTCGTCCCGATGCTGTCGTCAGGTTCGTCGCATCGATTCGAGGGGTGATGCTCATGAAGCTCGGGCTGTGGCTCGCGGTGGTAGGTGGTGTCTTGTCTCTGCTCGCGGTGAGCGCGCTTCCCTGGCAGACCTTCGAGGTCGCGCAGGTGACGGCGCGCGGGCTCGAGCTCGGGGGCTTCGGGCTCCTGATGCTCGCGCTCGCGCTCGGCGCGGCGGCGGTGGCGGCGTGGGGGCTCGTGAGCGGGCGGCGGCGGCCGGCGGCGGCGTGGGGCGTCGGCCTCGGCACGGCGCTGGTGGGCATGCTGGTGATCGCGCGCGCCGAGGCGGCGATGGGGCTCGAGCTGATGGCGCACGAGTCGATCGCCAGCGGCGTCGGCTGGGTGGTGGCGCTCGTCGCGGCCGGGCTGGTGCTCGGCGGCGCGGCGCTGACACGCCAGACCCTGTGTGCGTGGGACGAGGCGACGCCGCTCTTGAGCGTGCGAGTGCTGCGTGAGGATCGGCAGGGGACGCGCACGCTGGTGCTCGAGCGGATCGTGTACGAGCCGGGGCGTGTCGATCTCGGCGCGGGGCTGCGCGAAGCGGCGCCGGAGGGGCTGCCGGTGATCGCCGTGACGCCCGAGGGCGACGCGTCGTACACGGCGGTCGATGGGGCGCGGGTGCCGATCGCGCCGGGCGAGCCGGTGGTGGTCCGGCGTGGGCGGGTCGAGGTGATCTGCGCGTACGTCGTGCCCGCGGGTGAGCTCGGCGGGCGGGTGCCGTCGAAGACGCTGGCGCGCTCGGAGGTGTGGGCGTTCTCGGCGGCGGCGACGGTCGCGGTGGTGGCGCTGGCGGTGGCGCCGGTGCTGGCGTGGACCGAGGAGGCGCGCCTCGTGCCGGCCTGCGAGACGGGGGCGTGCCCGGGTGTGGTCGCGAAGAGCGAGCCCGACGAGCCCGAGGTGGTCGAGCTCGACACGATCGTGCCCGAGGAGGTCGACGCGCTGGAGGAGGTCTCGGGGTCGAAGGCGATCGGCGGGCCGGAGGGGCGGCTCGGCGATCCGACGCTGACCGAGGTGCGCGAGACGAAGGTGCCGCGGGTCGACGGGCCGAAGGTGACGCGGATCGATCCGCGGCGGCTCGGGCTCGACAAGGTGATCGAGCAGCAGCTCGCGGACTCGAGCGTGGTGGCCGAGGTGCTGCGCGGCGACGTGGCGGCGACGACCGATCGGATCGCGGCGGCGATGGACGGCGAGGGCGGCGAGCTCGTGCTCGGGCCGGGCACCGGGCTCGGCTTCGAGGGCGACGGCGAGGGCGGACCGGGGGTCGACGGCGATGGGCGCATCATGGCGATGGGCGACATCGACACCGGCCCGGGCGGACCGAAGATCGCGGTGAACCTCGGCAAGCCGCCCAAGCGCAAGGTGACGCTCGCCGAAGGGCCGCTCTCGCAGCACGGCTACTGCAAGGCGTCGAACATCCAGAGCGTGGTGAGGCGGCGTGCGGGCGCTATCCGCTCGTGCTACGAGCGGCGTCTGCAGGTCAAGAGCGCGCTCGGCGGCAAGCTGACGGCGCGCTGGACCATCGGCGCCGAGGGCAAGGTGATGAACGCCAGTGCCGTCGGCGATACGCTGGGCGACCCGGAGACCGCGCGCTGCGTCCTGGACTGGGTGCGGCGCATGCGCTTCGACGCGCCCGAGGAGGGGCTCTGCGTGGTGCAGTGGCCGTTCGTGTTCTCGGCGGGGCAGTGAGCGGGGGCGATCGCGCGGGGTCGGGGTGACGAGGCCGCGGAGGCGTGTTACCTATGCCCGACCAATGCTTCGGTTCTCGGAGGCCTCTCATGCTGCGCTTGTCGTCTCTGTCCGCCGTCCTCGTCATGATCGTCGTCGCCTGCGGCGGCAAGGAGCCCGAGCCGCAGGCCGCCGCGGCCGTGCCGGAGGAGCCGAAGAAGGAAGAGCCCAAGGCCGAGGAGCCGAAGAAGGAAGAGCCCAAGGCCGAGGAGCCGAAGAAGGAAGAGCCCAAGGCCGAGGAGCCCAAGGCCGAGGAGCCCAAGGAGGACGAGCTCGGCAAGGGTGATCCGGTCTTCCCCGACAAGGTCGAGGACAAGCCGACCAACCTCGTGACCGCGACGCCGGGCACGGTCGTGCGCGACCCGGTGCCGGACTCACCCGAGTGGCTGATCCAGCAGGTGCTGGTGGCGGCGATGGATCCGGACGAGGCCAAGGGTTGGGCGCTCTTCGAGTCGTTGCTGCACGAGGATCAGAAGGCGCCCAACGCGCTGACGACGCGCCGTTCGCTCAACTTCGCGGCGAGCCGGCGCAAGGTGAAGCTCTTCCTCTTCGAGGACCCCAGCAAGCCGATCTACAAGGTCTCGCGCGTGGTGGAGGAGACCCCGACGCGCGTCAGGATCTTCGTCTACAACAACAGCGAGGGCGGCATGCCGACGCCGTGCGAGCTGCGCATGGACGAGAACCTCAAGAAGTGGCGGGTCGGGATCTGCTCGCTCTGATCGAGCTCAGCGCGTGATGGCGCCGACGCCGATGCGAACGCCGAAGGTGAGGCCTTCGGCGGACCAGGCGTCGTTGGGGCGCGTCGGTGAGCTGACCCAGCTCATGTCGGCGCCGACGAGGAGCCCGCTCGGGAAGAGGCCGGTCCAGGCGATCGTGAGCGGCAGGCCGGTGATCGCCGGCTCGCGCGAGGCGAGCTGTAGTGGGACCACGCGCAGCCACCATGCGAAGGTCTCGGGGCGGTGCAGATCGGCGCGCAGCTCGAGCGCGAGCGAGAGGCTACGGTTGGCGTAGAGGGCGCGGCGGCGCTCGTCGAACGCCAGCATGAAGACGAAGGTCATCTCGCGATCGAGCGCGAGCGCGACACCGGCCTCGAAGGTCGCGCCGAGGAGCTCGCCGCGCGCGTCGGCGCCGAGCTGGAGGGCGGCGCCCAGCGCCGGTCCGTTGCGCGCGATCCAAGACAGGGCGAGCTCGAGCGCGCCGTAGGGTGCGGCATCGTCGCCGGCGCGCGGGTCGACGGTCGCGGCGCGCGGCACGGTGCCGGGGAAGTCGAGGCCGAGCGCGAGCGCGGCGCTCTGTGCGAGCACTGCGCGGGTGGGGGCGAGCGGCAGCGGGGAGGGAGGAGGCGGCGCGACGATGCGGGAGTGGGCGAGCGCGTCGAGGATCGGCGTCATCGCGTCCAGGCGAGCGCGGGGACGCGAAGCGATGCGCACGTCGAGGAGGGCGTCGCCGTGCACGCGGCAGAGGGCGCGCGAGTCGAAGCGCGTGATGCGCTTTTCGAGCATGCCGGTCCAGGCCGGCGGGGGCAGGGCCTCGGAGCGTGACCAGTGGTTGTCGGCGAGGTGGCGGACGACGCGCGCGCAGTCGGCGACCTCGCGGGTGAGGTGGCGGCGCACGGCGACCTGGACCTCGGGGAAGACGGGCAGCGCGCGGATGAGCGCGTCGAAGTCGCGGTCGGCGGCGGGCTCGGCGACGCGCCAGTACATGCGATCGTCGGGGCGCGCGAGCACGAGGCCGACCGTCGGCAGGGTGAGCTCGGGGTCGAGGGTGTGCTCGGGCGGGGGCAGCGGCGGCGGGCCGCCGGGGATGAGCGTACGGTTGCGTACGGCGTCGAGGAGCGCCGCGAGGAACGGGCCGTGCGAGGCGAGCGCGGCGTCGCTCGCGGGTGGCGGTGAGATCCGCACGATGACGCGCGCGTCGCTGAAGGTGCGGCAGATGAGCGTGTGGATCTCGGCGGGATCGGACGAACGACCGGCACGGATCCAGGTCTCGCCGTCGAGCTCGATCGGGAACGGATCGTCGAGCGGACAGTCCCGCGCGGTGCGACCGCCGACCTCGATGGCGTAGGCGACCGGGGTAGCCTGCGGCGCGATGACGACGACGCGGTCCTCGGCGTGCTCGGCGTGCCAGCGTGAGCTGACGGTGACCGTCGTGCCCGCGGCGAGGCGAGGCACGATTCGTAACCCGGCCAGGGGCAGGTCGATCAGGGTGGGCGGCGGGCGCTCGACCGTGGCCGAGGCGGGGGAGCGGGCGGTCACCAGCGTGAGCGCGCAAGCGACGACGAGGGCGCGCGCGCAGGGGTGCGCTTTCCCTTTCGGGCGACGCGATCTATCAACCTCGGCGTTCACTGTGAACGCTGTCATTGCTCTGGAGGACCCCATGTCGATCTTCGATATCGTGAACCCTGTCGAGAAGGCCAAGGCCGCCGTGGCCGAGGCGCAGAAGGCCAAGGCCGATCAGTACGCCAAGGGCGCGATCGACGCCATGAACGCGGCGATCGCCGCGGCCAAGAAGGCCGAAGCCGACAAGGCGGCGGACGCGGCGGCGGCCGAGGCGGCGAAGTGGAAGGACCAGGAGGAGACGATCGAAGAGGCGCTCGAGCACGCCGGGATCTCGGGGATCGACATCCAGATCGACCAGCAGGGCTTCGCGAGGGTGCTCGGCACGGTGACGAGCGAGGCCGACCGTGACACCGCGGTGGCGATGGTCGAGCAGTTCCCGGTCACCGGCATGGAGGTGCAGGTCGACGTCGTGGCTCCGCCCGAGCCCGAGCCCGCGCCGGCTGGCCCGCCGACCGGCCCGACCAAGTACTCCGTCAAAGCGGGCGAGTCGTGGTGGGGGATCGCCGCGCGCGTCTACGGCGACGGCACGCTGTGGAAGGCGCTCAAGGCGGCGAACAACAACCCGCGCATGATCCACCCGGGCACCGAGATCGTGCTGCCCGCCAAGGACGACCTCAAGAAATAGTGCCTGCGAGTCTGTCACGACCGGCCTGAGCTTCCCCCGGAACGAAGAGATCGTTATCATCGCGCCTCATCGCTCCGGGAGCCGTTCATGCTCGGTCGTGTCAGCACGCTTGCCACCTTCATCCTCCTCGTCTCGTGTCACGAAGGGGGGAGCTCGAGCCAGGGGGTCGTCGAAGACACCGGCACCTCGGACACCCTCTTCGTGCCGCAGGACGGCTCGGACGCGGTCGACGGCGGCGGCGACACGACCTCGGAAGCGCCGCTGTGCGTGACCGAGGGCGGCTTCGGCTGCGGGTGCAGCGGCAACAACGAGTGCCTCGACGAGCTGTGCATCGAGGGGCCGGACGGCAACTTCTGCACGAAGTCGTGCGTGGCCGAATGCCCGGTCGGGTATGCGTGCCTGAATACGTCGCTGGGCGGGCCGGATCCGATCTCGATCTGCGTGCCGCAGCACACGAGGCTATGCCGGCCGTGCACGTTGCAGTCCGACTGCCAGAGCCCGCTCGACCCGAACCCGGCGGCGTGTGTGTCGGGCGACAACCCGGAGGATGGCAGCTTCTGCGCGACGTCGTGCGCGCAGAACGCATGCCCCGAGGGGTTCGAGTGCGAGGAGGTCGCGCTCGGCGACGCGATCGCCAAGCTGTGCCGGCCAAGCGATGGCATGTGCGAGTGTCGGCCGGCGTGGGCGGAGCTCGGGTTCGCGACCGAGTGCTCGCGCCGCAACGAGGAGGGCACGTGTCGGGGCACGCGCGTGTGTGACGAGGGCGGGCTGACGGCGTGCTCGGCGCAGCAGCCGGTCGCCGAGGTGTGCGACCTGGCGGACAACGACTGCGACGGCGTGCCGGACGACATCGCGGGCGAGGCCTGCACGCTCGAAAACGACCTCGGGGCCTGTCCGGGGGTGACGGCGTGCGACGAGGGCGGCGTAGAGATCTGCACGGGCCGCGCGCCGAGCGAGGAGTCGTGCAACCTCGTCGACGACGACTGCGACGGCGAGACCGACGAGGCGTGGCCGGACTGCCCGGCGGGCGGCTGCTACGGCACCGAGACCGGCTACGTCGAGGCCGGCGCGCCGGAGTGCGTGCTCGGGGACTGCGTCAATCCGAACCCGCGGCCGTGCGGCAACTACACGTGTGAGGGCGGGGGCGAGGAGGGCGACGTCTGCGCGACGAGCTGCGTCGACGACACCACCTGCGCCGAGTTCGCGTACTGCCAGGACGGCGTGTGCGTGCCGGACATCGTCGGGGGCGAGCCGTGCGCCGAGGATCGCGAGTGCGCGACGGAACACTGCCAGAACGGGTTCTGCTGCGCCGAGGGCGACTGCTGCTCGGAGCCGGCGGACTGCCCGGCGAGCTACGTATCGGTACCGAGCTGCGACGACGCGAGCGTGTGCCAGGGCACGCGGCGGGACGCGCGGTGCGTGGCGTCGATCTGCGAGACGAGCGAGCCCATCGAGGACGACTCGGGCTGCACCGCGAGCACGCTGGCGCTCGACTGCTCGCCGGCGGTGCCGCGCTTGTGCAGTGGGGCCGCCGACCAGACCGCGCCCGAGTGCCCGAGCGGGTGCCTGAACGATGTCGAGTGCCTCGAGGGCTTCCACTGCGATGATACGTGCGTGCCGGACGTCGCGCCTGGCGACGGCTGCGACGAGGACAGCGACTGCGCGGACGGGGTGTGCTCGGTCGACGGCGTGTGCTGCGACACGCGCTGCGACGGGACGTGTCGCGCGTGCGACCTCGTCGGGAGCGAGGGGACCTGCGTCGATGTGCCGGTCGGACAGGACCCGGACCTGGAGTGCGACAGCGTCGCGTGCACCGGCTACTACTTCGGTTTCGTCGAGGGCACCTGCTACCTCAGGGCGGCGGTGAGCGCGGACGTCTCGTCGTGCGGCGGGGCGGGCGCGTGCCAGACCGCCGAGACGGTGTGCGCGACGGCGGCGCAGGGCGAGGCGAGCACGAGCTGTCATCCGGAGTGCCAGGAGCCGACCGCGGGAACGTGCGAAGGCACCACACCCGGCGCGTGCACCAACATCACCGGCGGCACGCAGTCGTGCGGCGTCGGCGCGTGTGTCAGGACGATCGACAAGTGCTCGGGCGGCGCGCCCGCGGTGTGCACGCCGGGTGAGGCGGCGCCCGAGGTCTGCGACGGGATCGACAACGACTGCGACGGCCTGACCGACGCCGAGGACGCGGACCTGGTGCTGGTCCCGTGCGAGAACCAGAACGGGGTCTGCGCGGGCTCGATGCGCCCGGCGGCGTTGTGCGTCGCGGGCGGATGGCAGCCGTGCAATGACGACATCTACACGGCGCACAGCCCGCTCTATCAGTCGGGCTTCGAGCGGAGCTGCGAGACGACCATCGTGCAGCTCGGCGTCGACAACGACTGCGACGGCAGCGTCGACGAGGACTTCGTCTACCAGAGCCCGGCGGGCGCCACGGTCGAGGGCGCGGCCAAGCCGTGTGGCACCGGCGTCTGCGCGGGCGGGCTCACGGTCTGCGGGATCGCCGGCGGGCTCGTCTGCTCGAACGACTTCAAGATCGCGCTCGAGACCTGCGACGGCCAGGACAACGACTGCGACGGCCTGCTCGATTCGCTCGACACCAACGACTCTCCGCTGGAGCGCGTCGAGTGCGAGAACCAGGAGGGCGTGTGCGAAGGCTCGCTCAAGCCGAACTCGCTGTGCGCAGCGGGTGAGTGGCAGCCTTGCAACAACAACTCGTATCAAGCCCACACCGCCGATTACGAGGTGACCGAGACGCTCTGCGACGGGCTCGACAACGACTGCAAGGACGGCGTGGACAATGGGCTCACGGGTCCGCTCAACACGATCCAACTCGGGCTCTGCGCCAACACGAGGCAGTCCTGCGCCGGCGAAGATGGCTGGCAGGACGACTATTCGTCGGTGCCGCTCTTCGGCGACGCAGAGACCCCGGACGGTCAGTTCCTCGACGAGAACTGCGACGGTATCGACGGTGACGTGCGCCGAGGAATCTTCGTCGTCGCTACCGGTGGTGCTTCGAGCGGGCAGTGCCCGAAGGCAGAACCTTGCACGCTCACGCGTGGCGTCGCCGTCGTCGGCCAGACGCGCGCTGGAACGATCCTGGACCAGATCTATGTGCGCGCGGGTGACTATGGCAGCTCATCGGGCGGTACCACCATCACGTTGACGCAGTCGGTCCAAGTCTTCGGAGGCTTCAACTCGAACTGGGTTCGAAATCAGCGCTCCACCAGTGGCCACCTCGCGCGCATCTACGGGGCGAAGTTCGGAACCGAACAGAACACCATCACGATCAGGATTCCAGGGGCGGAAGCCAGCCGCCCCAACGTTTCTATCGCGGATCTTGCGCTCCACGCGATCAACACCGGCATCAATGACCGGGATCTCAATGGTTATGGGTCGTCCGCGTACGTAGTCCACGCGACCTGGTCCACGCTCAATCTCTCTCGCGTCGACATCGTGGGGGCCAATGGTGGTACAGGCGCGCCCGGTGCGGCAGGCAGCAACTTCAGCATGTCGGTGAACGTCAACTCGCCGACGCGAGGTGATAACGCCCAACAGAGTTTCGATGCGTGCGGTCGAGATCGCGAGCCAGGCGGTGACGGTGGCTATCGGGCCTGTCCTGATGGTTCATCGACCCGTGGTGGCAACGGTGGCTCCGGCGGAACGAAGGACAGCCAATGTGGCTGGTGTGGAGCTTGCGAGTGCCTCTTCGATACGCCGGATTGGTACTGCAATGCGACCTCGGGATTGTCAGGTGGCAACGCTGACGTGACCAGCGGAACCAGCGGCACCGGGGGAAGTGGCGGCGCCCCATGCAACAATGTCAATAGCGGTGGAAGAGCTGGGCGAATCGCGGACGGGTCAGGTGGCACAGGCGCCCCCCTGGTCAACGGCTGGCTCGGCGGCGGCAACTACTGGAAGGGGTGGCCGGGGGGCAATGGCAGCCTCGGCAACAACGGCGGCGGTGGCGGTGGCGGTGGCGGTAGCGGCGGATGCGACGCTGGGACCGACTCGCGAGGCGCTGGCGGTGGGGGCGGTGGTCCCGGCGGTTGCCGGGCACCCGACTACGGCGATGGAGGGCTTGGTGGCGGCGGAAGCATCGGTGTCATGGCTTACGAAACCGCCATGACCTTCGACTCCGTCATTTTCTCACGGGGAGTCGGCGGTCGCGGTGGCAACGGAGGCAGCGGTGGCACCGGGGGCAGTGGAAGCGGCGGTGCATCGGGCGGCAATCAGGCTGGTGGCTCGCCGAGTGGAGGCAGCGGTGGTTCCGGCGCGCGTGGCGGACATTCCGGAGCCGGAGGCGGGGGGGCTGGTGGTGCCTCCTTTGGGATTCTGCGGATCGGCGGCTCGCTGTCGAGTTCCAACGTGACATTCAATCCCGGCGGCTCGGGCGGCAATGGTGGTAGTGGCGGCACCGGGGGGGTGAGTGGAGGTAGTGGTTCCCAAGGGAACTCTGCGAACTCAGTGGCGTGCACTGTGGGCTTCCTCAATATCCTGACATGCAATTGATCCATCTGATGAGCCCTGGTGCGACTGCATGGCTGGCAGACATCCGCACTGCCGCGGTCGGCCCCAACGTCACCTCCAGCGTGGGACCATGAATCGCTTCTGGTGGCTTGTCGTAACTCTATCCGGCTGCTTCCCCGATCCGCCGATTCCATCGGCCACCTCGGACACGGAGGACGCTGGTGGTGGTGGCGCGGATCTCGATAGCATCGAGGCGTCGGGCGATCTCGGAAGCGATGATTCGGTCGAAGTCGACCCCGACGGCGGGGTTCCAGGCGACGCGGGCACCGATTCAGCGACTGCTCCTGATGGTGAGGACGGCGAGGCGACCGCGCCTGCGGATACGGCAGACGCGGACCAGACCGAAGTCGTGCAACCGACGGATACCAGCGTCGACGCGGCGGAAATCGAAGAGGTGGTGCAGACCGGCTGCGCGGCCCCTGGTGCCGAAGGTCAGCCATGCGACGATGGCGACCCGTGCACCGTCGTCGACCGGTGCAGCGGAGGTGTCTGTGTTGCGGGCTCGAGGCCAGATGACACCGCGGGGGACTGGGTGCATGCCTTCTCCCATGGCCAGCTCACGCCCACCTCGGTGGTCGTCGACCGCGCCGGCTCGGCGGTCATCAGCGGGTTCGCGAGTGGTGGCGCGGTGTCGATCGAGACCACGCGGGGCCGCCTCGAGATCCCGGCGGACCTGTCCGTCGATCGCGTCTTCGCGGTGCGCGTCGCGAGCGGCGGTCTCGCGACCTCGTCGGGGATTCACCTGGCCGGTCAGCTGTCTCAGCATCAGTCCCCGTGGTCGGTGGTACGCGCGTTCGACGACACGCTCGGCTTCGAGCTGATCGTGCGGCCACAGCCCCCGAGCGTGCTCATATCGACGGCGGGCGGTTCGGATCCGATCGCGGTCGACCACACCACCTTCATGCACGTCGTGCTGCAGACCGATGGAACCTTGTACCACGCCCCGACCGCGTGGTCGGTCTCCGAAGGGGATGCGGTCGAGTTGAGCACCTTCGTCGGTGGGAGGGATGGTCCGTGGGTCCTCGTCGCCACGACGGCCTCGTCGTTGTCGGTGCCGGCGCCGTCGGGTTGGCTCGAGATCGCATTGAGCTACGATGCGGAGACGCCGCAATCACATCACATGCTCGCGCTTCACCTTACGCCGGAGTTGAACGAACGCGGTGTCGATCTCTTCCTCGATCTCGACGCCCTGGGCGCGGTCGGGATCGTCGAGCGCCCGACAGGCGGTGCCGTCGACGTGGCGGCGATCGTCCTCACCGAGGTCGAGCTCGAAACGCCCTCGGGCCCGGCGACGCTGTTGGCCTCCCCGGCGCTGCGTCTCTTCCGTTTCGGGACAGATGGCTTGCTCGCCGACGGTCCGCTCGCCACGCACCCTCCGCTCGTGGACACCTTGAACAGCGATGACCTCCAACCCGATCGGCTCGGCCAAGGGGCGTTCCCGAAGTTCATCCCCCGGCGCGACGGAGGCTTCTTCCTGGCGATGCGCCTGCTCGGTACCCGTCACTTCGGCGACGCTCCGGACCGACAAACGGTGCCGGCCCCGGCCCATCCGACGCTCGTCGTCGCCTCGTTCGAGTCCGGTGGACGCCTCGCGTGGGTTCGCAAGGTGGAGGGCGTCGAGAGTGACGACCCCTTTGACGAGGACTTCGGGTTCGCCGCGGTAGCATTCCTGGCGCGGGCCGATGGTAGCCTCGTGCTCGGTGGAGGGGTAACGAGCGCTCTCGATATCGATGGTGGCGATGAGACCGAGGTCACGCTCGAATCGAGCGACACCAGTCGTGATGGTTTCATCGTGATCTGGGACAGGACCGGTTCCCTGCGGCTTGCGGAAGTCGTCGTGCGTGGCCCTGGTCGGGGTTGGGTCACGGCGCTGGCAGAGGATCTCGATGGCGCACTCTACTTCGCCGGCGAGACCGAGGGTCCGACCGAGCTCGGCGTCGGTGGTTCCGCCGGGAATCTCGACCCGCAAGGCTACGCAGGCTTCATTTCGCGCGTGAACTCGGCGGGGGGACTCGATTGTCGCTGACCACAGGCACGGTCGATCGAAAGCGGGTTCACGCTTCGCGCCGATCGACAGCTGATGGCGGCGCGTCCGGGGCGCACCGGACATGCGGACACGGCGGACACGGCGCGGCCTTTGCCACCGCCAGGTGATTTGAGTAGGCTCTCGCCACTGTGGAGCGCCTGGCGCCAAGTCGCTGGTGTCGAGGAGGAGTAGGCCGTGTCCAGAATCCTGATCCCGCTCTTCGTCGGTGCCTTCGCCGTCGCCTGCTCCGGCGGTGACAAAGGGAGCTCCCGCGAAGAAGACACGGCGCCCGACACGGCGCTCGATGTCTTCTTCCCGCCCGACATCGACACCGCTCAGCCCGAAGAGACGACGCCCGCCGAGACCACGCAGCCCGACGACACCCAGAGCGAGGTCGCGATCGACGTCGACCCGAGCGTCGACTGCGACCTCTTCGGTTGCACCTGCCTGTCCAACGCCGACTGCCTCGACGGCCTCTGCATCGAAGGGCCCGACGGTTTCACCTGCACCAAGGTCTGCTCGCTCGAGTGCCCGGTCGGCTACGACTGCCTGACCACCACCGCCTTCGGCCCCGACCCGCTCAGCGTCTGCGTGCCGCGCCACGTGCCGCTCTGCCGCCCGTGCATGGCGCACACCGACTGCGCCGTCGCCGGCGCGCGCGAGCAGGCCTACTGCCTTCCCGCCGACGATCCCGACGAGGGCCGCTTCTGCGCCACCGCCTGCGGCGACGACCTGGCCTGCCCCGCCGGCTACGACTGCGCCACGGTGCCCCTGCCGGGCGGCGCCGAGGCCCGCCTCTGCCGCCCCAGCGCCGGCCTCTGCCAGTGCCGCCCCGACTGGTCCACCGAGCCCTACGAGACGACCTGCGTCGTGCGCAACGACCTCGGCGCCTGTGAAGGCGTGCGTACTTGCGGACCGGAGGGGCTCCTGCCCTGTGACGGCGCGCTCGCCGCGCCCGAGACGTGCAACGGCGAAGACGACGACTGCAACGGCGCGACCGACGACATCACTCCGCTCGCGTGCACCATCACCCGCGGCGAGGACAGCTGCCCCGGCCTCACCGCCTGCCAGGACGGCGCCGAGATCTGCGTCGGCCGCGCGCCCGAGCCCGAGCGCTGCAACGCGATCGACGACGACTGCGACGGCGCGACCGACGAGGTCTGGGACGACTGCGCGCCAGCCGCGTGCGCCGCGTCCGGCAGCGGCTTTGTCGCGACCGGCCCGCCTTCCTGCGTCGAGGGGCACTGCGTCTATCAGGCCCCCGAGCCGTGCGGCCTCTTCACCTGCGCCGCCGACGGAGCCACCTGCGCCACGACCTGCGCCGACGACACGCAATGTGTCGAGGGCGCCTATTGCAGCGACCAGGGGCGCTGCGTGCCCAATGCCACCGACGGCAGCCCGTGCCTCGACGGCTCGACCTGCGACAGCGACCACTGTCAGAACGGCTTCTGCTGCGCGGCCGGTGACTGCTGCCGCCAGCCCGACGACTGCCCCGCCGCGTATCGGCAGGCGCCCGCCTGTGACAACAGCCAGAGCTGCCAGGGCACGCGCCGTGACGCCAGGTGCGTCGAGTCGGTCTGCTCGCTCTCCGAGCCGGTCGCCGACGACTCGGCCTGCGACGCCGCGGTCCAGGCGCGCGACTGCACACCCTATCAGCCGGTCTTCTGCTCGGGTCTTACGAGCCAGACCGCGCCTGCCTGCCCCACGAGCTGCGATCGCGACGAAGACTGCGTCGACGGCTTCCACTGCGACGGTACCTGCGTCGCCGACGCGCCGACCGGCGGCAGCTGCGACGAGGACAGCGACTGCGCCACCGGCCACTGCGAGAACGGCTTCTGCTGCACCGGCGGCGACTGCTGCGCCAGCGCGGACGACTGTCCGGACGTCTACCGCGCCCCCTCGGCCTGCCTCGACAACGTGACCTGCCAGGGCGAGCGCATCGACGCCCTCTGTCTCGACAACCGCTGCGAGGGTCGCACCGTCAGCGACGACTCCGGTTGCGACGCCAACGTCGAGGCCAACGACTGCGGGCCGAACGTCTCGGTCTACTGCACCGGCGCCGCCAACCAGAACCCGCCGGTCTGTGGGACCTCCTGCACCTCGGACGACGACTGCGAGGCCGGCTTCCACTGTGACGCCGTCTGCGTACCGGACCTGCCCGACGGCAACTTCTGCGACGAGCCGAACGACTGCCTGACCGGATATTGCGCCAATGGGATCTGCTGCGTCTCCGGCGACTGCTGCAACCTCCCCCAGGACTGCCCGTCGTCTTACTCCGGCACGCCGTCCTGCGACTTTCCGACGACGTGCCAGGGCACACGCGACATCGCGGCCTGCGCCAACCACGTCTGCGGCACGACGGTCGGCAGTCCCGACGACACCGCCTGCACCCAGGCCGTGCTCGCCGACGACTGCGGCTACTTCGCGGCGGTCTACTGCACGGGTCAGCCCGACCAACCCCCGCCGGTCTGTCGTACGAGCTGCGACTCCAACCAGCAGTGCGACGCCGACGCCTTCTGCGACAACGGGACCTGTGCCGCCAAGCGCGTCAACGGCATCGCCTGCACGGCCGCCGATCAGTGCGCGAGCGGGCACTGCCAGAACGGCTATTGCTGCGCCACCGGCGACTGCTGCGCGCAGCCCTCCCACTGCCCCGAGAGCTACGCGAGCCCGCCCGCCTGCAACACCCCTGCCCAGTGCCAGGGCAGCCGCCGCGACCGCGTCTGCGACGACAACGTCTGCGGTACCAGTGCACCGATCGACACCGACGAGGCCTGCCTCGCCTCGGTCCTCGCCTTGAGCTGCGATCCCTACCAGCCGCGCTACTGCACTGGCGCCGTGACCCAGCTCGCCCCGGAGTGCCCGCAGACCTGCGCGTCAGACGCCGAATGTGTCGACGGGTTCCACTGCGACGGCACCTGCGTCGCAGACGTCGCCGACGGCGGCGCCTGCGACGAGGACAGCGACTGCGCCACCGAGCACTGCGCCAACGGCTTCTGCTGCAGCGACGGCGACTGCTGCGCCGAGGCGAGCGACTGCCCGCCCGCCTACTCCGAAGCGGCGAGCTGCTTCGATACGATCACCTGCCAGGGCGAGCGCGTGGACGCGGTCTGCCTCGAGAGCCGCTGCGAGTCCGAGGTCGTGCAGGACGACTCGCGCTGCGATGAGGGTGTACAGGCTCTCGACTGCGCGCCTTATTTGCCCGTCTACTGCATCGGCGGCGCAAGCCAGGAGCCGCCCACCTGTCCGGCGTCGTGTACCGCGGACGAGGAGTGCCGCGCCGGCTTCCACTGCGACTCGGTCTGCACCGCGGACCTGCCCGACGGCAGCGCCTGTGACGAAGCCAGCGACTGCGCCTCGGACTACTGCGACAACCAGATCTGCTGCGAGAGCGGTGACTGCTGCAACGTCGCCGCCGACTGCCCCGCGAGCTACACCGGCGCCGCGGTCTGCGACTTCCCCGCGAGCTGTCAGGGAACCCGCGACACGGCGCTCTGTGACGCGAAGGTCTGTGCCACCGTCGAGGACGCCCCCAACGACAGCGCCTGTGGTCCCGGCGTGGTCGCCAACACCTGCGGCCCCTACCCGTCCGTGTCCTGCACGGGCGGCGTCGATCAGCTCGCACCGAGCTGCCCCACGAGCTGCGACTCCCACGCCAAGTGCGACCTCGACGCCTTCTGCGACGTCTCGGTATGCAAGCTCAAGCGCGACGATGGCCAGGCCTGCACCAACGGCGTGCAATGCACCAGCGGCCACTGTCAGAACGGCTTCTGCTGTGCAAGCGGCGACTGCTGCGCGACGGCCGCCAACTGCAACGCCGCGACCTACGGCCGCCCAAGCACCTGCAACGACGCGACGACCTGCTCGGGCACCCGCCTCGACCCGATCTGCGACGACTCGATCTGCGCCCTCGGCACGACGCCGATCGACGACGACTCGGGCTGCTCGGGCCGCGAGCGCAGCACCTGCGGCTACTACGACTCGGTCTTCTGCTCGGCGGCCCAGGATCAAGGCGGCGGGTCTGGGTGTCCGACCCAGTGCGCCGACGACGGCGTCTGCGACGGCGGCGCGCACTGCGAAGGCGGGATCTGCGTGCCTGACCAGGACGTCGGCGAGGCCTGCGGACCCGACTCGCAGTGCGCGGCCGGCCTGAGCTGCGTCGACGGCGTATGCTGCTCCGAGAGCTGTACCGGCACCTGCCGCGCCTGCAACCTGGCCGACAACGAGGGGATCTGCCTCAACATCGGCAGCGGCACCGATCCAGCGAGCGAGTGCGGCGCCGTGAGCTGCGGCGACTGGTACTGGGGTTTCAGCGACAAGACCTGCTACAAGCGCGCCAACGTCAGCGCGGCGAACGTCGGCTGCAACGGTCTGGGCGCCTGTCAGGGACCCGCCGACGTCTGCCCGAGCGCGGCGCAGGGCACCGCGAGCTCGAGCTGCCACGCGGTCTGCCAGGCGCCACGCGCCGGCACCTGCACCGATCAGCTCGCGGGCGCGTGCGACCCGACCAACCCCGGCACGCAGGAGTGCGGGGTCGGCGAGTGTCGTCGGGTCGTGGACATCTGCGAAGGTGGCGCGCCGAAGACCTGTGTGCCCGGCAACTCGGTCAGCGAGATCTGCGACGGCAAGGACAACGACTGCGACGGCACCGACGACGACAACCTCGTGGCGCCGAACAACACCAACCAGCTCGGCGCCTGCGCCGGTACGAAGCGCAGCTGCACCGGTACCGAGGACGGTTGGGTGGACGACTACTCATCGGTGCCGGGCTACGGCCTCAGCGAGAGCTTCGAGACGACCGCCACCCCCGCGTTCATCGACGACAACTGCGACGGGATCGACGGCAACGTCGACGCCGGGATCTTCGTCTCGCTCGCGAGCGGCTCAGACACGAGCGGCTGCGGCGCGATCACCAGCCCCTGCAGGACGCTCGGGCAAGGCCTCGCACGCTCGGTGAGCGCCAACAAGCAGTTCATCTACATCCAGGCGCACACCTCGGCCTATGTCGGTCCCTTCGATCTGCCCAACGGCAAGACCCTGGTCGGCGGCTTCAACAGCGCCTGGGTGCGCGCCGCCCGTACGACGTCCGGACACACCGTCCGGATCTCCGGGGGTGTTCACGCGGCGAGCGGTCAGTCGATGGTGTTCAAGGCGACCGGCGTGACCGCGACCCTCATGGATCTGGTCATCGATGCCCCCTCGACGAGCGCGCGCAACGGCAGCCCGGGCCCCGGCAAGTCGAGCTACGGCATTCACGCGAGCAGTAGTGCACTGACCCTCCTGCGCGTGACCATCAACCAGGGCAATGGCGCCGCAGGCAGCTCTGGCAACAACGGGACCGCGGCGAGCAGCAGCTCCGCGCCCAGCGGGGGGAACGGTGGCGCGGCCAACGAGTTCGGCACCTGCTGCAACGACTCGAGCCGTGGCGCGGGCGGCGACGCGGGTATCCACTCTTGCGGCGCCACCAACACCAGCGGTGGCCCCGGCGGCGCCGGCGGCAAGATGGACAGCAGCTGCGATTGCACCTTCGGGATCTGCGATGGCAACTGCGACGCGACGAACGGGCTCGGCGGCTCATGGGGCTTCGGCCCGAGCCCAACGCTCGCGCCGGGCGGAGGAGGTACGGCAGGCACGTCGAACACGAACTGCAGCACATGCGCCAACGGCGCGGGAGGGCATGCGGCGCGCTGCTCGAACGGGGTATGCGACGCGGGTGAGACGACCAGCAGCTGTCCCGCCGATTGTGTCGCCGGGAGCTACGCCCGTGACGGCGCCGCGGGTGGCGGCGGCTCGAGCGGTGGCCAGCTCATCGACGGCTTCTGGTACGCGAGGAACGGGGGCGACGGTGTCGTCGGGAGCCACGGGCGCGGCGGCGGTGGCGGCGGCGGCAGCGGCGGTTGTGACTGCGGGATCGACTCCTACGGCGCGGGCGGTGGCGGCGGCGGCGCCGGGGGCTGCGCGGCACCGGCGGCTGGGCTGCGCGGCTGGGGCGGCGGTGGCAGCTTCGGGGTCTTCGGTCAGAGCTCGACCCTGACCGTGAGACACTCGCTCTTCGTCCGCGGCAATGGCGGCAATGGTGGAAACGGCGGCCTCGGACGCGGCGGTCAGCCCGGCGGCGCGGGCGGCAACGGTGGCTCCGGGGCCGGCGACTCAAAGGCCGGCGGCAATGGCGGCAGCGGCGCGCGCGGCGGTCACTCGGGCGGCGGCGGTGGTGGAGCCGGCGGATACTCCTATGGGATCTATCGCTCAGGCGGCTCGCTCACTCAGAGCAACAACAGCTTCCAGGGCGGCTCGGTCGGTAGCGGTGGCTCGGGCGGATCATCGCCCGGGAAGAGCGGAAGCAACGGCACCAGCGGGAGCCTCGGGGACTTCAACTGATCTCCGAGGACCACGGTGGTTCCGGGCCGCCACAAGGCCGATGACAAAGCCCGACGACCTCGCTAAGGTCCCCAGCCCCGCGCCCCGCCGCGGGAAAGGGACGAGCGATGTTCGACAAGCTGGACCAACTGCAGGACGCCGCGACCTCCGCGGTCGCCGCCGCCGCCGACGAGGGTGGGCTGCGCGAGCTCGAGGTGCACTACCTCGGCAAGAAGGGCGCGGTCACCGAGCTGCTCAAGGGCATGAAGGACGTGCCCGTCGCCGACCGCCCCAGGCTCGGCGCGCGCGCCAACGAGGTGCGCAACGCCGTCGAGTCCGCAATCGCCACCCGCCGCGGCGCCCTCGAGCACGAGCGCATCCGCCGCCTCTGCGACGACCCCGACTTCGACGCCAGCCTGCCGGTGAGCGCGCCGTTTGCCACCCGTCCGGGCGCGCTCCACCCGCTCACCCGCGTCACCGCGCACATCGAGGACGTCTTCCGCGCGATGGGCTTCCTGCTCCTCGACTACCCCGAGGTCGAGAGCGAGTTCCACAACTTCGACGGCCTCAACATCCCGCCGACCCACCCCGCGCGCGACATGCAGGACACCTTCTGGGTCGAGACCCCGCCGGGGCAAGAGCGCCAGCTCCTGCGCACCCACACCTCGACCGGCCAGGTGCGCACGATGCGCCTCGTCACCCCGCCGTTCCGCGCGATCTTTCCCGGCCGCGTCTTCCGCTACGAGGAGGTCGACGCCTCGCACGAGCACACCTTCCACCAGGTGGAGGGGCTGATGATCGACCGCAAGGTCTCGGTCGCCAACCTCATCTACTCGATGAAGACCCTGCTCTCGGAGATCTTCGAGCGCGACGTCGTGATCCGCCTGCGCCCCGGCTACTTCCCCTTCGTCGAGCCCGGCTTCGAGCTCGACATCCAGTGCCAGGTCTGCGGCGGCCGCGGCTGCTCGGTCTGCAAGCACTCCGGCTGGGTCGAGCTCCTGCCCTGCGGCCTCGTGCATCCCAACGTGCTCCGCCACGGCGGCCTCGACCCGAGCCAGTGGCAGGGCTGGGCCTTCGGCCTCGGACTCTCGCGCCTCGTCATGATGCGCTACCAGATCGAGGACATCCGCCACCTGCTCGGCGGCGACCTGCGCTTCATCAAGCAGTTCTCGCCCGCCGCCGCCACCACCACCACGACGCACACCTCAGGGGCTTGAGCGATGCGGATCTCCTGCAACTGGCTCTCCCGCCACGTCGATCTCGCCGGCATCGATCTCGCCGAGCTCGGCCGCCGCTTCACCATGGCCGTCGCCGAGCTCGACGGCATCGAAGAGGTCGGCGCCGATCTCGACCAGGTCGTCGTCGGCCACGTGCTCGAGGTGCACGGCCTCGAAGGCAAGAAGGTCCGAAAGACGCTGGTCGACTGCGGCCCGCACGGCACCCGCACGATCATCTGCGGCGCGCCCAACGTCGAGGCCGGCCAGCGGGTCCCGGTCGCGCTGCCCGGCCAGCGCCTGGGCGAGCTCACCATCGCCGTCGCCGAGGTCGCCGGCGTCGTCTCGCACGGCATGATCGCCTCCGAGAAGGAGCTCGGCCTCTCCGACGAGCACGCCGGCATCATGGTCCTGCCCGCCGAGCTCGCGCCCGGCACGCCTCTGTCCGCCGCCATCCCGGGCCTCGCTGACACGATCTACGTCATCGACAACAAGTCCCTGACCCACCGGCCCGACTGCTGGGGCCACCGCGGGATCGCGCGCGAGATCGCCGCACTCATCGATCGCCCGCTGAAGCCGCTTTCGCACGAGGTCGCCTTCACCGGAGACCGCCCCCTGACGATCGAGGTCGAAGACCTCGACGCCTGCCCGCGCTATTCCGCCACCACCTTGAGCGGTGTCACGATCGCGCCTTCGCCGCTCTGGCTGCGCCTCCTGCTCACGCGCGTCGGCACCCGCCCGATCAACAACGTCGTCGACGCGACCAACTTCGCAATGCTCGACCTCGGCAACCCGCTGCACGCCTTCGACCGCCGCCAGATCGCCGGCGCGAAGATCGTCGTGCGCCGCGCGCGCGCCGACGAGCGCTTCACCACCCTCGACGGGCAGGAGCGCCAGCTCGGACCCGCCGACCTCGTCATCGCTGACGCCGAGCGCGCCGTCGCGCTGGCCGGCGTGATGGGCGGGCTCGACTCGGAGATCAAGGACGACACCACCGAGGTCGTGCTCGAGGCCGCCAACTTCGACGCCGCCCGCGTGCGCACGACCGCCCAGCGCCTCGGCCTGCGCACCGAGAGCTCGGCGCGCTTCGAGAAGTCGCTCGATCCGCGCCTGGTCGACGACGGCGCGCGCGCCTTCATCCGTCTCGTGCTCGACCTCTGCCCCGGTGCCCGCGTCAGCTCGGCCTTCATGGACGTCGCCCGCACCTACCCCGAGCCGACGCTCATCCCGCTCGAGGTCGGCTACGTCGAAGAGCGCCTCGGCTTCGCGGTCGGCCGCGAGCGCATCGTCTCGATCCTGCGCGGCCTCGACTTCGGCGTCGACGGCGACGGCGACAGCCTGCGCGTCACCGTGCCGAGCTGGCGCGCCACCAAGGACATCGCCATCGCCGAGGACCTGGTCGAGGAGGTCGGCCGCGTCTTCGGCTACGACAACATCCCGCCGGCCGCGCCGCTGGTGCCCGTGCTCCAGCCCGACCGCAACGCCAAGAAGAAGCTCGAGCGTCTCTGCCGCGAGGTGCTCACCAACGCTTGCGGCCTCGACGAGCTGCAGACCTACTCCTTCGACGACGACGCCTTCCTTTCGCGCGCCGGCATCACGCCACCCGAGCGCGTGCACCTCAGGAACCCGATCTCGACCGACGAGCCGTGCCTGCGCACCGCGCTGACGCCGCATCTCATCGCCGCCCTCGACAAGAACGCGCGCACCTTCGACGCCGTCGGCGTCTTCGAGATCGGGCGCGTCTTCTTCCCGCGCCAGGGCGAGCTGCCCGACCAGCCGACGACGCTCGGCGTGCTCGTCGCGTCGACGCACGCGCAGAGCGCGAGCTGGTTCATGCAGGGCAAGGCGCTCCTGCAGACCCTCTGCGCTACACTCGAGCGCGCCGTGCCCGCCCTCGATCCCGGCGGCGTCGCGCTGGCGTACGCGCACCCCGTGCGCCAGGCGCGGCTCGTGCTCGATGGCCAGCCGATCGGTGTCCTGGCCGAGCTGCACCCGCTCACCCTGCACAAGCTCGGCGTCAAGCACACCGGCTTCTTCCTCGAGCTCGATCTCGATCGCCTGCGCGCCTCGACGCCCGCGCCGATCCGCTACCGCCCGCTGCCGCGCTTCCCCGCCGTCTTCCGCGACTTCGCCGTCGTCGTCGACAAGAGCGTGCCCGCCGGCGCGATCGAGCGCGCCATCGCCAGCGCCGATCGGCAGCTCATCAGCGAGGTCGCCTTCCAGAGCCTCTGGACCGGCCCCGGCCTGCCCGAAGGCAAGAAGTCCCTCGCCTGGAGCGTCACCCTGCGCCACCCCGAGCGCACGCTGACCGACGCCGAGGCCCGCGAGGTCGAGACGAAGGTCTGGGCCGCGGTCGGCGCCGTCGGCGGCCAGCCTCGTTAGTGGTCGTCGGGCGTTTCGTCGAACTTGCGCGCCCGGAGCTCCAGCAGGACGGCGAGGTCCTCGACGTCCTTGGCTCGGCCCGCGGCCCGCTTCATCGCGATCAGGTCATCGAGGCTCGCGACGCGACAGGGCACACCTCCGATCGACGACGGCTCGGCGTGCGCGAGCACCGTGTGGCCTTCGATCCCCTTGACGAAGGGATGGATGTCGAGCTGGAGGGCGTAATCGCGGATCAGGAGCTTGTAGTGGAGCAGGTCATCGACGCTGACATCCGTCACGTCGAATCCGAAGCTCGCCAGCGCGTCCCGCGTGCGGGTGGCGTTGTCGGGTGTGGCCGCGATCAAGACGTCGATGTCGAGCGTCGCGCGCGCGTAGCCGTGGTGCGGAAACGCGGTCGCCCCGATGATGACGTACTCGACGTCATGTGCGTTTAGACACGCGAGGAGCGTCGGGACGTTCATGGGGCCTCATCTGTTCGCGCAGGATCCGCGAGCGCTCGAGCATCAAGGCCACGCGCTCGTCCCGGGTCAGCGAGAGCAGGAAGTCGAGCTCGAAGCGTCGCTCGATCTCGGGATCGTCCTCGGCCAACTTGAGCACGCGCGCGGTCGACATGAGCGCCATGTTCGGCCCTGCCACGAGCCCGGTCAACCTCGGAGCAGCCTCACAGGAAGATGCGATACGCGGGGTTCTCGGTCTCGTCGCTGTACGGATAGCCGAGCTCCTCGAGCGCCTCGAAGAAAGCCTGCCGCTCACCGAGTGGGACCTGCATGCCGCAGAGCACGCGCCCGAACGCGGCGCCGTGGTTGCGGTAGTGGAAGGTCGAGATGTTCCAGCGGCCCGACAGGCGCGTCAGGAACTTCAAGAGCGCGCCGGGTCGCTCGGGGAACTCGAAGCGGCAGACGACCTCGTCGTGCACGGCCGGCGCCTTGCCGCCGACCATGTGGCGCACGTGCAGCTTGGCGACCTCGTTGTCGGTGAGGTCGACGACCTCGTAGCCCGCCTCGCGCAGCGTCTTCTTCAAGTGCTCGCGCTCGCGCCGCCCCTCGCGCAGCCCGACGCCGACGAAGACGTGCGCGTCGCTGTCGTCGGCGTAGCGGTAGTTGAATTCGGTCACCGCGCGCGGCCCGAGCGCCTCGCAGAACGTCTTGAAAGCACCAGCTTTTTCCGGGATCGTCACCGCGAAGATCGCCTCGCGCGCCTCACCGATCTCGGCGCGCTCCGACACGTGGCGCAGGCGATCGAAGTTCATGTTGGCGCCCGAGTCGATGGCGACGAGCGTCAGCCCACGCGCCTCGGGGTGCTCCTCGAGCCAGCGCTTGAGGCCGGCCACGGCCAGCGCGCCGGCCGGCTCGGCGATCGAGCGCGTGTCGTCGAAGACGTCCTTGATCGCCGCGCAGACCTCGTCGGTCGTCGCGGTCACCACCTCGTGCACCGTCTCGCGGGTGAACGACCACGGCAGGTCACCGACGCGCGAGACCGCGCAGCCGTCGACGAAGAGGCCGATGCTCGGCAGCGTCACCGGCTGCCCCGCCTGGCGCGCCGCCAGCATGCACGCCGCGTCCTCGGGCTCGACGCCGATGATGCGGGTCTCCGGCCTCACGTACGCGAAGTAGGCCGCGATCCCCGCGATGAGCCCGCCGCCCCCGACCGGCACGAAGAGCGCGTCGATCGGTCCCGGGTGCTGGCGCGCGATCTCCATCGCGATGGTGCCCTGGCCGGCGATCACGTCGAGGTCGTCGAAAGGGTGCACGAAGACGTGGCCGGCCTCCTCGGCCCGCGCCCACGCCCACGCCCGCGACTCGTCGAAGCTGTCGCCCCTGAGCTCGACCCGTGCCCCGAGCGCGCGCACCGCGTCGACCTTGATCGACGGCGTCGTCGTCGGCATCGCGATCGTCGCCTCGATCCCGAGGTGCGCCGCCGCCAGCGCCACCCCCTGCGCGTGGTTGCCGGCCGAGGCCGCGATCACCCCGCGCGCGCGCGCCTCGGGCGAGAGCCCGGCGATCTTGTTGTAGGCCCCGCGCAGCTTGAACGAGAAGACAGGCTGCAGGTCCTCGCGCTTGAGCCAGACCCGCTGCCCGAGCCGCTCGGACAGCCGCGGCGCGGCCACCAGCGGCGTCTCGTGCGCGACGTCGTAGACCCGCGCCGTCAGGATGCGCCGGATGAGATCGATCACGGCGTCAGCATCGCGTGCGCCTTTCCTCTATCCACCGCCACCCTTCTGCCTGACGATGTACGAGATGTTGGCGTAGCCGACCTTGGCCGCGGCGAGGAAGACCCGCCGGATGAGCTTGTAGGGCACACCTTCGTCGGCCTGGATCAGGATCTTGCCGTCGAACTCCTGGTCGCGGCGGATCTGTTCGAAGGCCTCGCGCTCCTTTTTGAGGGCGTCGGTGAGGCGCGGCAGCGTGTAGTCGTCGGTCTCGGCGAGCACGGCGGTCGAGCTCTCGACGCGTACCTGCTCGAAGATGATCTCGGTCGCCGAGATCGCGATGACCGGCACACGCTTGAGCTCCTCGCCCGCGCCCGCCTCGGGCGGGATGATGTCCGGCTGGTTGTAGGTGAAGTCACCCGAAGCCGAGAAGTTCATGAGCAGGAAGACCGTGAGCACGCTCATGAAGTCGACCATCGCCGTCAGGTTGAGCGAGGCGACCAGCTTGCGTGTGCCCTTGGCCTCGAGGTTGCGCTTGACCTGGCGCAGCGCGATTCCCGAGCCCGCGCGTCGTCCCGGAACCCTGACCGTCATCTCTTACGTCCCTCCGCACGCGGGCCCGCCCTGCGGCGGACCGACGAGCTGTCCCAGCGATACGTTCTTCAGCCCCAGCGACGAGCACAGGTCCATCACGTCGACGAGCAGCTCGAAGGGCAGGTCGTCGACCGCGGCGATCCCGACGAGCAGCTGGCCGGCGACGGTGTTCTTCTGCGTCTCGAGCACCTTGCGCAGATCGGCGACGTCGTACTTCGTCCCTTCGCGCGAGATGGTGCAGGCGCGCTCGGCGTCGGGCAGCGTCAGCTCGTAGCCCGAGGGCGTGATGGCGATGTTGATCTTCTTCGGCTTTTCGCCGCTGCCCGGACCGCCGTCGAGCTTCTGCGTCGTGTCGATCTGGGCCATGTGCGTCCACACGGCGGTGATGAGCAGGAACGAGACCAGGCAGGAGAGCAGATCGATGAACGGCACGACGTTGATGTCGAAGTCGATCCCACGTTTGCCCTTGCCCTCGGGTGCGCTAACTCCACCCATCGCCTCAGCCCCCCTTCTTCACCGTGAGCCCCAACTTGTCGCGGTTGACGATCACCAGGTTCACCACGTTGACCGAGGCGGTGTTGATGTCATCGATGCAACGCTGCGTCCGGCTCTGCAGGACGGCGTACAGGAGCAGCGCCGGGATCGCCACGATCAGGCCGAAAGCGGTGCAGTTCATCGCCTCGGAGATACCCTGCGAGAGCAGGGTCGCCTTGGTCGCCGCGTCGGCGTGGGAGACCGCGGAGAACGAGTGGATCAGGCCGATGATCGTGCCGAGCAGCCCCATCAGCGTCGCCGCGTTCGAGAGCATCGGCAAGAAGCCCGTGCGTCGCTCGAGGTAGGGGATCTCCTTGAGCGCCGCCTCGTCCATCGCCGACTGCACCACCTCGTCCTCGTGGTTGATCTTGAGCAGTCCCGCCTTGACGATCTTGCCGAGCGGGCTCGGATCGTGGCTGGCGAACTGCACCGCCTTGTCGAGGTTGCGCGACATGATGAGCGAACGCATCTGCGAGAGGAAAGCCTCCCGCTTGCTCGTGGTCTTGAAGAAGAGCACGTAGGTCCGCTCGACGGCGATGAGGATCACGACGACGCCGATCGCGAGGATCGGCCACATCCAAGGTCCACCCTCGTCGAAGGACTCCGCGATAGAAGCCATAAACGTCATCCCACTCTCCTCCGCCCTTTCTCTGCGTGCGCGTCACGTCCAGCGCGCGCGCGTTCCGTCTCGTTCGAGCGACCGGGCCGGGCCCGATCGCGTCCGTCTCACTCCACGCCCTGCGCGCGCTTCACGTCCGAGATGATGTTGTAGAGCGTCACGCTCGCCTCGTTGATGTCGTCGACCAGCTTGTGCTCGCGGCTCTTGAGGACCGCGTAGATGAGCAGCGCCGGGATCGCGACGATGAGGCCGAAGGCGGTGCAGTTCATCGCCTCGGCGATGCCGGCCGCCAGCTCGGCCGCCTTCTCGCCGGCCGACGCGTGGGCCACCGCGCCGAACGAGTGGATGAGGCCGATGATCGTGCCGAGCAGCCCGAGCAGGGTCGCCACGTTCGAGAACATCACCAGGTAGCCGGTGCGGGTCTCGATGCGCGGGATCTCGGCCAGCGCGGTCTCGTCCATCAGCAGCTGCACGGTCTGCTTCTTCTCGTTGAAGTTCTGCACGCCGGTCCTCAAGACGCGCACGAGCGGCGCCTTGGTGCTGCGCAGCACCTTGAGCGCACGCTCGATGTCGTTCGAGCGGATCGCCTTTTCCAGCGTGTCGAGGATCGACTTCTTGTCGACGCCGGCCTGCGTGTAGAGCCAGTAGGTGCGCTCGAGGGCGATCCCGATGACCAGGATCGAGACCCCGAGGATCGGATACATCCAATCGCCACCCAGCTTGAATGCCTCGATGATGCCTTCCATGGGATCGCTATCGCCTCTTGGGGGCCTGGCCTCGTCCCGACACCTGAACCCGGGTGCGGGTCTGCGAGGCTATCGCTGGGGCGTGGGACGTCTCCCCCCCACGCCGGAGACGGACCTTATCATCGTCAATAGACGCCTGCAACGCGGCGCTGGCCGCCCGGAACCGGCACGCGCGCAAAAAAGACACGGCCGGTCACGGCAAGAGCGCGAGCAGGACGTCGTCCATGTAGCGCAAGCCGAGGTCCGTCAGGCGCACGCGCTCGCCCTCGCACACGAGACGTCCGGCGGCGATCTCGGCGGCGATCGCCCCTTCGAAACGCCCGGGCGGGGGGATCACGCCGCGGTCGAGGCGGCGCAGGCCGGTGAGCATGCGCTCGAAGTCCAGGGTGGGGGCGTCGGGCAGCTCGGCCTCGACGACCGCATCGCCGGTGGCCAGCGCGCGCTCGATGTAGCGGCTCGGCCGCGGCTCGTTCTTCGTGCGGCGGCCGCCGATGAAGCCGTGCGCGCCGGCGCCGAGCCCGAGCCAGGGCGAGAGCTCCCAGTAGGCGCTGTTGTGGCGCGCGAGGTGGCCGGGGCGCGCCCACGACGAGACCTCGTAGTGTGTATACCCAAGTGGCGCCAAGAGATCGCGCGCGGCGAACATCATTTCAGCCTGGAGGCTGTCGTCTGGTGGTCGTGTGGCGCCACGCCGTATTCTGAGTCCGAGCGTCGTGCCGGCCTCGACGGTGAGCGCGTAGAGCGACAGGTGGGGCGGCGCATGGCGCTCGACCAGCGCACGCAAGGTCGCGAGCCAGCCGGGCAGCGTCTGGCCCGGCAGGCCGTAGATCAGATCGGCCGAGAAGCTCGTCAGGCGCCCCGCGGCATGCGCGGCGTGAAGGCGTGCGAGCGCGGCGTGCGCGCCGGCGGCGCCGTGGGTGCGGGAGAGCGCGGCGAGCTCGGCGTCGTCGAGGCTCTGCACGCCGAGGGAGACGCGGTTGACGCCGAGCGCGATGACGCCGTCGAGCCAGGCGTCGGTGAGCTCGTCGGGGTTGGCCTCGAGGGTGATCTCGGCGCCGGCGCCGAGCCCCGGGTGCGCGCGCAGCGCGGCGAAGAAGCGCGCGAGCTCGGCGAGCGGCCACAGGCTCGGGGTGCCGCCGCCGACATAGAGGGTGGCGGCCGGGCCGGTGAGGAGCGGCGCCTGGTGTGCGAGCTCGGCGAGGAGCGCGTCGGTGTAGCGCCGGGCCGGCAGCGCGCGCGGCGTGGCGAGCGGGAAGTCGCAATAGGTGCAGCGGCGGGCGCAGTACGCGAAGTGCAGATAGACAGGAATGCCTTGACCGCTCACTGGGTGTAGACCTCGACCGTGGGCGGCAGGAAGGCGTCGTCGATGAGCACGGAGAGCGGCTCGACGTCGCTGCCCGGGGGGCCGTCGGCGAGGGCGAAGACGCGCTCGGGCACGCCGCGCACGACGTCGACGACCGCGATCGAGGCCGGCTGCGCGAGGTCGGCGCCGAGCAGGCGCTGGCCCGAGACCGCGGCGCTGCCGACCGAGACGACCGACAGCGCGCCGTAGCGCCCCTTGTAGTAGACCGCGTGGCCGGCCGAGAAGAGCGCGGTCGTGCGGGCGCGCAGGAGGAGCTCGTAGACCTTGAACTTCGGGCCGAGTGTCGCGCCGGCGGCGGCGTCGGGCACGTCGGGGCGGTGCTCGCCGAAGGGGTGCAGCGGCAGATAGGAGAAGACGAGGCGGCTCTCGTAGACCTGACCGTCGGTCAGGCGGTCGCGCAGCCAGGCGAGGGCCTCGGGCGATTGTTCCGCGCCGGAGACGAAGAGCATGAGCACGCCGCGGTACGACATGACCCAGCGCTCCGGGAAGGCGTCGGCGACGAGCAGCGGGAGCGGCTCGCCGTCGGGGCCGAGCGGTCGTCGCACCTCGGGGCCGGCGGCGAGATCGCCCGGCGAGATCGCCGGAAGGAGCGGGATGTCTGCGGCGCGCAGGCCTTCGAGCAGGGCCTCGCGCTGGCGGGTCCAGCCCTCGCCGTCGTCGGCGTGCGCGCCGAGGTGCACGACGAGATCGGCCTCGAGATCGACCACGCGGCGGGCGATCGCGGCGAGGCGCGCGGCGTCGGCGCCGTCGGTGTCGGCGAGGAGCACCATGCGGAAGTCTTCGGAGCCGTTTGGTTTTTCAGGCCAGTCACCCGGCGTGGCGGCGGCCTCGACCGGGCGCGTCGAGATCGGCAGGCGCTCGAGCGGGATGATGCGCGTGAGGGTCTTCGAGCCGTCGGCGTCGGTGATCGTCAGGCTCACGCGCTCGTCGGCGGTGCCGCCGATGAAGGTGTGCTCGATGGCGCAGGCGCTCGGCGCGTCGTTCTGGGTGGCGCCGCCGCCAAAGGACCAGCGGCAGGTCACCGCCGGGTCCGCGGGCGGCGGCTCGAGCCAGAGGCGCATCGGGGTCGAGCGATAGACCTGCAGGGTCGCCGGCTCGTGGGCGATGCGCGGCCCGGTGGGGGTCTCGTCGCCCGCGGCGGGCGATGTAGGCTGCGCGCTCAGGGCAGGCAGGCCGATCACGTCGGCGGTGGGCACGCGCGGCAGGCCGCGGCCGGGCTGGGATGTCGGCGGCGGCGGATCGGCGCGGCAAGCGGCCAGCGCGAGGAGCGCCAGCGCGAGGTAGCGGCGGCCCTTGTGGCCGCCCGGGGCTGACGGGCGCGGACGGGGGTGCGGAAGGGAATCGTAGGGGCGGCCCTTGTGGCCGCCCGGCGGGCACGGGCACGGGCAGGGGCACGGGCGCGGGTCGGTCACAACCAGATCCCCCAGACGACGCGGTGGGTGCCGATGACGGTGAGAGGGCCCGGCGGGGTGGGCGCGGCGGTGGCGGGATCGCGGCGATCGAAGCGCTCACCGTCGAGGGTGTAGGCGCCGTGCACGCCGATGCGGTGCGCGTCCTTGCGATAGACGACGTCGTGCGAGCGCGCGCCGAGCATGAGCTTGGGGATGGCGCGGATCACCTCGCCCTTGTCGGTCGGCAGGACGGCGACGGCGTTCATGCCGCCGGGGCTCGCCATGGTGCGCACGGTCGCGAGCACGCCCTTGACGAGCTGCAAGGGCACGGTCGTCGCGACGACGGAGGTGTAGCGTGGGAAGGTGTCGTCGTCGATCGTGAGCGGGGTCTTGGGAGCATCGAGGAGGTGTCCGTATTTGTTCCACATCTCCGTGCGGAACAGGTAGCCCGTCGCGACCTCCCAGAGGAAGCGGGCAAGACCCGGGTAGCCCTGGCCGAAGCGCTCGTACATCGTCAGCGCGTTGAAGACGAGCTCGCTGCCGAAGATGTAGCCGTGGCGGAGCGGCCGGCCGTCACCCTCGTCGACGGCGAGCAGCGGCACGCCGCGCTTGGGAAGGCTGCCGAAGCGTGCGCCGCGCGCGCGGGAGAGGAACTTGCCGAGCGTCTTCACCGGGTGACCACGCGTGCCGAACACCCGCGCCAGCATGTTCATGCCGCCGCCGTTGACGAAGAGGAAGAGCGGCAGCGGCACGCGGCGGCCGAGGGCGGCCGAGGCGCGGTCGACCACGCGGATGGCGGCGTTGAGGGTCTGGTGGATCGTGCCGTCGCCGCCGTTGAGCACGAGCACGTTGATGTGGTGCTCGAAGAAGAGCGCCCAGAGCGCGGGCTCGAGGTGATCGAGGTTCGGGGTCTCGCGCGAGGCGGCCGGGTCGGGCAGGCGCGCGAGCAGGCGGTCGTGCGCGACCGAGCGCCAGTTGGTGCGCGCCAGCGGGTTCGAGAGCAGCCCGGGGCGGATCCGCGCGTTGGGCTCGAGGCCGCGGAGGTAGACGTCGATGGCGCGCGGGTCGTCGGACATGCGAGCTCGCCCAGCCGGGGGCGCGTGATCACGCGAAGTGGGAAAAACGCGGCACCACGGGGCTCAGCTCGCGGCCGCCGAGGCGCCATAGCACGCCGGAGCGGCCGGGTTCAGCGCTTTGTTGCGCGCGGCCGATCGCGACGAAGCCGCGCGCGGCGAACGCGTCGCGCGCGGCGGGCGGCACGAGCGCGACCAGGCCGTAGTCCTCGCCGTGGGCGGCGCGCGACGGTGGATCGAGGTCGCCGAGCAGGGCGTCGGGCGGCAGGTGGTCGAGGTCGACCGCGAGCGTGACGCCGGAGGCGGCCGCCAGACGCGGCAGGTCGGTGGCGAGGCCGTCGGAGAGGTCCATGCCGGCGTGTGCGCCGTGCGCGAGCGCCCAGGGGCCGGCCCAGAGCGGCGGCTCGGGCGCGAGGTGGGCGGCGAGGAGCGGGTCGGTGATCGACCGGTCGGGCGGGGCCCAGCGACGGCGCGTCGCCGCCTCGTCGGTGAGCGCGAGCCAGCGCTCGAGCCCGAGGCCGGCGCGGCCGATCGCGCCGGCGACCATGAGGAGGTCACCGGGCTCGCCGCCCTGGCGGCGGAGCGGATCGGCGCCCGCGGGCAGGCGGCCCCAGGCGGTGACGCTCAGCATGAGCGGGCCGTCGGCGCGCACGGTGTCGCCGCCGGCGAGGTAGACCCCGGCTTGGGCGGCGTAGGCGCCGAGGCCCTCGGCCAGCGCGTGCCAGGTGGCGATCGGCAGGTCGGGCGGCAGGGCGGCGGTGAGCGTGAACGCTTCGGCGGTGGCGCCCATCGCCGCGACGTCGGAGAGGTTGACCGCCAGCGCCTTGTGGCCGAGCGCGCGCGGCGGGTGGGGTCTCAGGAAGTGCGTGCCCTCGACGAGGGCGTCGGTCGTGAGCACGCGGCGCTCGCCGGCGTCGAGGAGCGCGGCGTCGTCGCCCGGTCCGTACGGTGAGGGGCGCGTCGGGCAGCGCGTGGTCACGGCGGCGATGATCGCCTCTTCGCTCAGGCCGGCGACGGTCGGATGGGCCGCGTCGGATGGGCTCACGGTGTGCCTTCGGGCGGGGTCGTCGTCGTGCGCTGCGCGCGCTCTTCGTCCTCGGAGTAGCGGCGGCGGATCGTCTCGCCGTCGATCGTCATCACGTGGGCACGCGGCGCGACGCGCCCGCCGACGATGACCTCGACCTGGCCGGTCGCGCCGACGATGACGCGCGGGGCGGAGAACGCGGCGCGGATGGCGGCGCGGTCGGGCGGCTCGGGCGCGGCGCGCGCTGCGGCGAGCGCTTCGGTGAGGAGGCGGGTGGCGTCCCAGCTCTCGGCGTGAAAAGCGGTCGGGCGCTTGTCGAGGTGGAGGAAGAAGCGGCGCGCGAAGGCCTGCGCGTCGGGGTCGTCGGGCGCGTAGACGTCGGCGAAGACCGCGTTGTCCGTGAGGTTTTCGCCGCGATCGACGACGGCGGCGTGGTTCCAGCCGGCGTGGCCGAGGAGCTGCACGCGGCTGGTGTCGCCGGGCGAGGTGCGGGGCTCCACCCCGAAGAAGGCGAGCACCGGCACCAGCCGGCGCACGGTGAGGGCGTCGGCGGGGATGAAGAGCGTGTCGAAATCCGGCTTGATCTTCGAGCGCTTACGCTGCCGCGGCGGCAGCGAGTCCCAGCCGACGAGGGCCTTGACGGCGTCGTCGAAGCTCTTGCCGGCCGGATCGAAAGCGACCTCGCGCACGACGACGCCGCCGAGGCGCTCGAGCTCCGCGCGGAAGGCCGCGGCCGCCTCGCGCCCCGCGTCGCTGTCGGGCACGAGCAACGCCGCGCGCTGGGTGCCGAGCTCGGTCAGCGCGTGGCGGGCCACGGCGGTGACGACCTCCTTCGCGGAGGTGCGCACGCGCAGGACCGGATCGGCGAGTGGGGCGCCGGGCTCGGGCAAGAGCGCGTCGGGGAGCTCGCTGGTGAGCGGCACGTGCGGCAGGTCGAAGAAGCGCGCGACCTCGGCGACGGCGGCGCTCTCCTTCTGGCCGATCGGGCCGAGCAGCGCGGCGACGCGCTCGCGCATCACCAGGTCGTTGGCGTGCGCGCGCGCCTTGTCGGCGTCGCCCTCGGAGTCGCGCACGATGACGCGCAGCCCGGGCGCGTGGGCCTGCAGCGCGAGATCGATCGCCTCTTTGGCGGCCTCGCCAAAGCGCGCGTAGGGACCGGACAGCGGCAGGACGAGGCCGATGGCGTTCGGGTCGACCGCGCTCCAGGCGGCGATGCGCGCCTCCTCCAGGGTGATGCGCAGGTGCGCCGCCGGAGGCAGGGCGGTGCGATCGAGCGCGCCGATGAGCGCGGCGCAGCGCGTGATCGGGCCGGTGGTGCAGGCGAGGTCGAGCGCTACAACAGGATCGTTGGATAAGGGCTCGCTCCCATCCGGCGCGGGTGGGAGCGTCGCATCCAGGCGCGTCGGGTCGGGCGCGGGCGGGGCGGGCGGGACCACGCCGCGCTCGGGCGGGATCGGGTCCGGGCTCTGCGGGCGGGCGGTGGCGCAGGCGCCGAAGAGGCCGAGCGCGATGGCCAGGAGCGTGCGGCAAGCCCCGCTCACGGCTCGACCTCGGCCGAGGCGGCGAGGCGGGAGGTCAGCGCGTGGCTCTCGGGGAAGCGCTCGGGCGGGAGCGCGCGACCCCAGGCCTCGAGCGCGGCGGCGGCCTCGGGCGGGAGCGCGTCGGGCCACTCGAGCCGGATCGTCACGAGCTCGTCGCCGCGGCGCTCGCCGTCGGGCAGGCCGAAGCCGGCCATGCGCAGGACGTCGCCCGAGCGGGTGTTGGGGGGCAGGCGGATCTGCGCGGCGCCGTCGAGGGTCGGCACCTCGATGACGCCGCCGACCAGCGCGAGCCAGAACGGCACGGCACGGTCGACCAGGAGATCCTTGCCGCGCGGGCTCAGGTGCGCGTGAGGGCGCACCTCGATCTGCACGAGCAGGTCGCCGGGCGGACCGCCGGAATCGCTCGGCTCGCCCTGGCCGGCGATCTTGAGCACGCGGCCGTCGGCGGTGCCGGCGGGGATCGGCACGCGCAGGAGGCGTCGGCCGGGCACGCTGCCCTTGCCGCCGCAGGCGGGGCACGGCGGCTCGGGGACCCAGCCGAGCCCGGCGCAGGCCTCACAGCCGACCCAGGCCGAGCGCACCGCGCCGTGGCTCAGGACCTCGCCGATGCCGGCGCACGCGGCGCAGACCCAGGTGCGCCCGGCCGGCGCGGCGCCGGTCGCGTCACAGGGCTCACATCGCAGGTCGGTCTCCAGGTGCACGTCGCGCTCGGTCCCGTGGACCGCCTCCGCGAGGGCAACGGAGAGGCGGAGCCGGCGATTCCGTCCGGGGCGGGCCTCGCGCGCCTTGACGCCGATGACGCGCGCGAGCACGCCGCCCAGGCGCTGCACGCCGCTGAGCCGGCCCATCTCGGCGAGGCGCGCGTCGATCCCGGCCTGCAACGCGGCGTCGTAGGCGGCGCGGCGCGCCGGGTCGGAGAGCAGGTCCCAGGCCTCGCGCAGGGCGTCGAAGCGGTCGCGCGGCGCGCGCGGGTCGAGGTCGGGGTGCCAGCGGGCGGCCAGGCGCTTCCAGGCGCGCTTGATCGCGTCGGGATCGGCGTCGGGCGTGAGCCCGAGGAGCGCGTAGTGGTGCGCGAGCCGGGCGGTGGTCGTCATGGGCTAGAGGAGCGTGTCGGGCACGAAGACGATGTCGCCCGGCTGCAGGCTCAGGTTCTGGGCGACGCCCTCGGTGATCTTCTCGACGGCGACCGGGATGCGGCGCTCGCCTTCGGGGGTCTGGCGCGTGACGATGACGAAGTTGGTGTTGGCCGAGTCCTTGAAGCCGCCGGCCAGCGCGATCGCCTCGACGACGTTCATGCCGGCCGTGAACGGGAAGGTCCCGGGGCGGGCCACCTCGCCGAGCACGAAGACCTTCTTCGAGCCGTACTCCTTGACGAAGACCGAGACCGACGGCTCGCGCAAGAAGCCGTCCTGCAGGCGGCGACGCAGCTCTTCGGCGATCTCCGAGGCGGTCATGCCCTCGACGACGACGCGGTTGACCAGCGGGAACTGGATGGCGCCGTCGGGCGCGATGCGGTGCACGCCGGAGAGCTTCTCCTCGCCGTAGACCGTGACCTCGAAGACGTCGCCGGGGCCGAGGCCGACCTTGGAGAGGCGCTCGTCGATCTCGCGGTTGAGGTCCTCGTAGCCGGTGGTCGGCGCCTCCTGGCAGGCCTGGCCGCCGAAGAGCGGCAGGACGAGGAGCGCGAGCGGGAGCTTGGTCGGCACGGTCGCGTCAGTATCGCAGGTTCAGCGACACGAAGATGCGATGGTCGTCGAAGGCGACGTAGCTGGGCTGGTCGGCGGTGACGATCGCGTAGTCCGAGACGACCGAGTCGTAGCGGTAGCCGAGGGTCGCGCCGAAGAGGCGCGTGAGGTCGAAGTCGAGCAGGAACCCCGCGCGGATGGCGCCCTCGGAGCGGCGGGCGTCGGTGGCGACCGGGGTGAGGTCCTCGCCGCCGATCTCGACCGGCGTCGGCTGCCAGGTGCCGTAGCTGCGGATGTCGTAGGCGAAGTCGACGCTGAGCTCGGCGAGCTCGCCGAAGCGCTGGGTGAAGGCGATATAGGGGCGCACGAACTCGACGTAGCCGCCGAGCGCGGCGTCCTCGAAGTCGCGGGCGATGCCGACGTGCAAGATGGTGCGCGGGGAGAAGCGCCAGCTCGCCTGGGCCATGCCGATGAACGACGAGAAGTCCTCGCCGCGGTCGAGGAAGCTGTTGCCGTAGCCGACGCGCAGGAGGAGGGCGAGCCGCTCGGTGACGAAGCCCGAGAGGCCGGCGTAGACGCGCAGCGGCGAGGAGGGCACGAGGTTGCCGGTGGCCTCGGCGTCGGCTTCGCGCTCGCTCGTGTAGCTGTTGAAGGCGAGCGTCGACTCGAGGAAGGCGTAGGTCAGCGGGTAGAAGCGCCAGCTCGCGAGCAGGCGCAGGCGGTGCGCGTCGCTGTCGATGCGGTCGATGTCGTCGTAGCGCATGAGCTCGTAGGCGTAGCCGAGCGTGAAGTCGAGCGCGCGGCCGCCGGGGTGGAACGAGAGATCGGCGCCGATGACGTTGTGGTTGCGGTTGGCGTTGACGTTGACCTGCGGGCGCATCCACAGCGTGCGCTCGAAGGTCTCGTAGAGGGTGACCGAGAAGGTCGAGCGCGGGAAGAGCGCGACGGCGAGGCGGGCGACGCCGCCGAGGTTGAGCTGGTCGGCGACGCGCTCGTCGCCCATCGGCACGAAGACGTCGAGGTCGACGCCGAGCGACATCGCGACGTCGTTGTAGTCGGGGTTGAAGAGGGCGACGCCGGGGCGCACGTGCAGGGAGACGACGCCCTCGGGGTCGGCCTCGCGGGTGTCGACGCGGAAGAAGTTCGAGCGGTACTCGGACTCGAGGAAGAAGCGCGGCTGCAGGATGAACTCGCCGGCGCTCACGCCGAAGCGCGGCTTCTTGGAGAGCAGGCCGACGCCGGCGCCGAGGAGCCCGCTGTAGCGCGGCCCGAGACCGGCGGGGCTGATGATGCGCGGATCGATCCAGCCCTGCTCGAACTGTTGGGCGGCGACCGGAGGTGCGCCGGCCAGGACGAGCAGCGTCCCGGCGAGCACCCCGCAGGCGATTCGGACCCGATTCAACAAGACTCTCGTTTCATCTCACGGCACGACGACGCTTCGGTTCCCCGTCCGAAACGCCAAGGATATCGACTCGGTATCGCCACGCGCGCGCGACCAGCGGTGGTCCGGTCAGAAGTAGGGGCTCGCGTGCACAGCCTCGGAAGGCGTGTTGAGGAACACGTTGTAGGTCTGTGCATAGAGGTTTGGCAAATCATCCACCACCGGAAGTTGGCCCGAGTAGACGAGGCGGCGCTCGACCGACGAGAGCTCGAGGTTGGTGACGCCGATGCTCTCGGCGCTCTTCACCTGGGCGTAATACTCTTGAACTTTCGCGTGTGCGATCGAGATCTTCACGTACTCGTTCTCGACGCGCTTGCGGTCGCCTTCGGCGGCCTTCTGGCGCATCGTCATGAGGTTCTGCTCGCTGAGCTTGACGAGGCCCTTCATCACGGTGATCGCCTCGTTGCGCGTGTTGGCGGCGTTGACGTCGCCCGCGGAGAGCGAAGCCTCGAGGAGATAGAAGGACTCGGTGAGCCACTCCTCCATCTTCTTCACGAGGCCGGAGGCGCGCTCGACCAGGGCCTCGGTCGTGTACTTCGAGAGGTCGAGGTCATCCTCGAGCCCGACCGGGCCGGGCGCCGGCGGCGGGAGCTCGTCGGCGGCGCGCACGCCGACCTGCGTCATGCCCAACGCCAGCGCAGCCGCGCACGCGGCGACGAGCGCGCCGGGCCTGGAGATCAGCTTGCGAAGGCTCACGGGCACCTCCGAATCATCGCAAAATGCCACAAGACCCTAGCGTTCCAGGGTGCTCACGTCAACCCGGGTTACCACGCGCGGCGTGTGATGACACGTTCCGGCCGGGCGTGGCCCTCGAATCGGTGGAGCTCCGCGTGCGGCGCGCACGGCAAGGAAACGCGAGAGAGGGCGACAGGGCTTTTACAGATCCGCGGCTGACGCGGCGCGTCATCGAGGCGCGAGGTGCCGAGGCATGGCGCCCGCTCAGGAGGATGACGATGCAAGCCTGGTTGGTGATGACGTTGATCTTGTCGGCCGCGCCCGCGCCGGGGCACGGCGAGGTGGTGGTCGAGGCGGAGCGCCACGGGGTGATGATGCCCGAGGCGCGGGTCTTCGAGGACGGGCGTTGGGAGCGCGGCGACGGCACCAGCGGCCGGCTCGACGACGCGGCTCGGCGCGCGCTGGCGCGGTTGGTGTCCAGGCTCGGCGAGGTGCGGGCGCTCGGCCCGCTGCCGCACACGCGCACGGCGGGCTGCCCGGCGGGGCTGACGCGCTTGAGCGCGGGCGGCAAGACCTGGAGCTGGGTGGAGGGCTGCGGCGAGTACCCGAGCCTCGGCGTCGAGCGCGTGCTGCACTTCCTGCGGCGCCAGACCTACGCGCGCCACGCCGACCCGGCGGTCACGGTGGTGCTCGTGCTGCGCGGGGGTGCGCTGCTCGACCCCGCGCGCGGCGGGCCGAGCGACGAGCTCATCGTCAAGAGCGACGGCACTTGGATCGTCAGGCGCGGGGGGGTGGAGACCCGCGGGCGTCTCGGGGACCGGGCGCTGACGCGGCTCATCACGCTGGCGGCGCGGGCGCGGCCGGACTTCGACGCGACCCAGGGCCAGTGCCGCGCGCGCCCGACCGGCTGGCACCACCTGCAGGTGGCGGGGGTGGCCGACGCGCTCTGGTACACGCCGTGCGGGCTCAGGCCGGGCGCCGCGGTGGAGGAGCTGGTGAGGGAGGCGCGCGCGGCGGTGGAGGCGACGCGCGGCGGGGTCGCGCCCGAGCGCCCCGAGGCCCCGATGCTCACCTTCGGCCGCGGCGACTTCCACGACGCCGGCAAGCAGGGGCCGTTGCCCGCGCAGACGCGGATCATGGCCGACGGCACCTGGACCAAGCCGGATGGCACGCGCGGGCACCTCGGCGCGAGCGAGCTCGAGGCGCTGCGCGACGCCATCGCCCGGACGCGCTTCGAGATGGCGCCGGTCCTGCCGGGCACCGCGATGTGCGCGGCGGTCCCGAGCGCGAGCTTCGAGCTCGCCACCGGCGACGGGCGCTGGGTGCGTTGGACCGGACCGTGCGCGCCGCCCCCGGACCCGAGCGTGCTCGCGCTCACCCGCCTGCTCGCAGAGCTGACCGGCGGCTGAGCGCGGGCCCGACGTCGGCGACCGTCACGGCGCGAGGACGACGTCGACGGCGTAGGTCACCGTCTGGCCCGAGGCGCCGACGATGGCGATCGTCGTCGGCGCGGTCGTCAGCTCGAGGCCGCCGGCGGTGAGCACGCGCGCGCTGAATGGGCCCTCGGCCGGGTCGACGTAGACGAAGGTCGCGGCGAAGGTCCCGTCGCCGTCGGGGTCGCTCAGCTCGAGCGTGCCCTCGGTGAAGCCCTCGCGGTCGATCAGCTCGACCTGGATCGGGCCGTCGAGCGCGACGCCGATCCCGACGTGGGCCTCGATCACGATAGAAGTGGTGAGCCCGATCTCGTTGACGGCGACGATCGGCGCCATCACCCAGTCACCGTCGCCGGTGGCGGTCTGGAAGCTCTCGGCGACGTCGAAGTCGACGATGAGGACGCGCTGGTCGCCGTCGACCTCGAGGCGGCCGTCGGGCAGAGCGAGCTTGAGCCCGCTCGCCGACCAGCTCGGGGTCTTGAGGTGGCCGGTGATCTCGCCGCCGGCCGCGGCCTCGAAGCCCGGCGTGGCGTAGACCTCGAAGCCGGCCTCGCCTTCGACCTCGACCCAGGCGCCGTCGATCACCAGGCGCAGCTGCTGGTAGGCGCCGGTCGGCACGTCGGCCTCGGCGAGGATCATGGCGCTGTTGGACAGCGTCAAGAGGTCGACGAGGACCGGCGTCTCGCGCAGCGTGACGCGGCCGCCCTCACCCTGCAGATAGACCTCGCCGACCTGCACGAAGGCGGCGCGGATCCCGTCGCCCGGGGCGTCGGTCAGGGCGATCTGCACGCGGCCGGTCGGCGGCGCGTCCTGGTCACAGGCGGCGGTGCCGAGGAACAAGGCGGCGATCGCGGTGAACGAAATAAACGAGCTCGACATGATGACCTCCTCTGGTCCGTTCAAGCGGACGAATGCGTCCGGGGGAATACGGCTCGCAAGGGCCGTTCCAAGGCGAACGGGAGGGGCCATCGGCGCGGGGATGGCTATTTCATGCGGCGGTGAAGCGGTCGCGTGGGGCGGGTAGGGGCGGGGCAGCGCGCCTCAGCCGGGGCATGATGCCCCACCTCGGCGCGGGCCTCGAGAATACGAGCGGCGGCGACCTCAGGGGGTGTAGACCGAGGGCGTGCAGCCGAACTCGCCGCACCCGGTGAAGCCGAGCGCGGTGCAGTCGACGCGGTCGATCTTGCCGAGGTTGCAGACCAGCGCGGTCGTGCCCTCGCAGGTGATGCGGCGCTCGGCGAGGCACTCGGCGCCGAAGCCGCAGTAGAACTGCGTGTCGGCGAGGTCCGGATCCTCGATCGAGAAGCAGCCGAAGCCCGCGCCCATGGCGGCGCAGTCGCGCGTGATGCGGCCGCCGTTGACGCAGTCGGTGAGCGTCGAGCCGGCGCACGAGACGCCCTCGCCCTCGAGGTTGTCCGGGCCCCAGGAGAAGGTCTCGCA
This sequence comes from Deltaproteobacteria bacterium, assembly GCA_011526585.1. Lineage (GTDB taxonomy): Bacteria > Myxococcota_A > UBA9042 > PHBI01 > PHBI01 > WYBB01. Next base: position 7,119 of record WYBB01000017.1, on the reverse strand, counting down.
CGCACCCTCGGGCCCGCGACAGACCGCGCCCTCGCCCAGGGGGTCGTTACCGCAGACGAGGCCGTGATCGGCGCAGACCGGGCCCTTCGCGACGTAGTCGGAGCAGAAGACGGGGCGGCCGTCCTCGCACGACTCGACGAAGGTGTCCCAGTCGCAGGTCTCGCCGGTGGGCTCGGCGACGCAGGCGTTCTCCGGGTCGCAGGTCAGGCCGAGGCGGCCGCAGTCCATGCGGAAGCGCAGCTGGTCGTCGCAGCCGGTGAAGGCGTTGTCGGCGCAGCTCCCTTCGCAGGGACCGCCCCGGTCGACGGTGATGCCGAGGCACTGCTCGAGCGCCGCGCAGCCACCGCCGGCGGTGGCGACGCAGCGCCAGGCCGCGGGCGGGATCGGGGTGGGGAAGTCGTTGCGCCAGAGCGCGGCGAGGTAGCGCGCGATGCCGTCGTCGGGCACGCAGGAGCCGAAGACGGTGGCGGCGCGCAGACGCTCGTCGGTGGTGAGCGGCGTGTCGTCGCCGCTGGTGTCGCCGGGGCCGGTGTCGCTCGGGTCGGTGTCGCTCGGGTCGGTGTCGCTCGGGCTCGTGTCGCCGGCGGTGTCCGGCGTGGCGGTGTCGGTGCTGCTCGTGTCGGCGGCGCCCTGCTTGTCGTCGTCGCAGGCGGCCAGCGCGACCAGCACGGAGAGGAGGGTCAGGTGACGGAGGTGCATCGGAGTCCTGTGTGGCGGGTTGGGGGACTGGCCACGCGCCGGGCGTGGCGGGGCAGGGTTACCGGAACGCGCGGGCGACGTCGAGACGATTGCGTCCGCCATCGCGGCCGGCGATTATCAGCGTCATGAGCCGCGCGTTCGTACGCTTGCGAGCGCCGGACGGCGCGCTTCACGACCTCGGACACGGCGACGTGATCGGGCGGCTCTGGTCGGTCGCGCTGCCGATCCCCGATCCGCGGGTCTCCGAGATGCACGCGATGGTCTCGCTTCGCGGCAGCGTGCTGAGGCTCCTCGGCCTGCGCGGGCGCTTCGCCGTCGACGCGACGCCGGTCGCGGACGTCGCCCTGGCCGCCGGCCAGGAGATCGTGCTCGCCGACGGGGTCGCGCTCACGGTCGTCGACGTCTTGCTGCCCGACGAGGTCATGGCGCTCGAGGGTGACGGGCTCGCGCGGCAGGCGCTGCCCAACGTCGCCTCGCTGCGGCTCGGGGCGCGGGTCGAGCTCGTCGCCGGGCACCTGCCCGATGCGGCGGCGACGATCTGGTCGGACGGGCTCGAGTGGCGCGTGCGCACCGCGCGTGCAGAGCACGCCCTGTCGTTCGGCGACGGCTTCACGGTCGACCAGCGCCGCTTCCGCGCGGTCGCGCTGCGCCTCGACGCCTCGGGCGCGGAGGCGACGCTGCCCGACGGCGCCGTGCTCGTCCCGCTACACCTCACGGTGTGCTACGACACCGTGCACGTGCACCGCGGCGGCGACCCGCCGGTCGCGCTCGACGGGATCTCGGCGCGCATCGTCAGCGAGCTCGCGATCATCAAGCAGCCGGTCGCGTGGGAGGCGCTGGCGCGCGAGATCTGGCGTGACGACGACGCGTCGCTCCAGCTCCGGCGGCGCTGGGACGTCGCCCTCGCGCGGCTCAGGCGCAGGCTCCGAGACGCCCGGATCCGCCCCGATCTCGTGCGCGCCGACGGCTCCGGCAACGTCGAGCTCTTCCTCGCGCGCGGCGACACGCTCGACGATCGCACGTGAGCCTGCCCGAAGACATCGGCGGCGCGAGCCGACCGCAGTGGAGCATCGCCGATGAGGCCTCGCTCGCGGTGCCGTCGCCCGCGCCGCGCGAGCCCGATGAGCGCTACGAGCGCCACGAGCTGCTCGGGGTCGGCGGCATGGGGCGGGTCGTGCTCGCGCGCGACAGGCGTCTCGATCGCTGGGTCGCGCTCAAGGAGGTGCGCGCCCACGGTGCAGAGCGCACGCCGACGCGCGAGAAGCTCGTCCTTCTGCAAGCACGCCTGCGCCGCGAAGCCGGGCTCACGGCGCGCCTCGATCACCCCGGCATCGTGCCGGTCCACGACGTCGGCGAGCTTGCCGATGGCACGCTCTATTATACGATGCGCGTCGTGCGCGGCCGCTCGCTCGAGGCCGCGCTGGCGACGACGCTGAGCGCCGCTCACGGCGACCCCGGTGGCCGCGCGCGCGCGGGCCTCGTGCGCCACGTGCAGGCCGCGTGCGAGGCCGTCGGCTTCGCGCACCGCCTGGGCGTCGTGCACCGCGATCTCAAGCCGAGCAACATCATGCTCGGGGAGTTCGGCGAGACGCAGGTGGTCGACTGGGGGCTCGGCGCCGAGCTCGCCGATTCACCGCGCGGCGCCGTCGGCACACCGCGCTTCATGGCGCCCGAGCAGGCGGCGGGCGAAGCGATCGACGCGCGCGCCGACGTCTACTCGCTCGGAGTGATCGTGCGCGAGCTCCTGCCCGAGCGCGGCGCGCCCGAGCTGCGCGCGATCGTCGAGCGCGCCTGCGCATCCGAGCCGGCCGCGCGCTATGCCGACGCCAAGGCGCTCGCCGACGATCTGCTGCGCTGGCTGGAGGGTCGGCGCGTGGCGGCCTACGAGTACGGGCCGCGCGAGCACCTCCTGCGCTTCGTGCGCGCCTGGCGCGTGCCGCTCGCGGTCGCGCTCCTCGCCGTGCTCGTCGTGATCGCCGTCGTCGTCGTGGCGTTCGTGCGCACCGAGGCGTCGCTGGAGCGCGCGGTCCAGGCCGAGGCCGAGGCGCGCGCGGCGCTCGCGCACGCCTCCGACAACCTCGCCGCGCTCTTGTCCGCCGAGGCCGCGCGCCGCCATCGCGAGGGTGCGCGCCCCGAGGCCGAGGTGCTGGCGGCGCACGCGCTCGCGCTGGCGCCGCGGCCGGAGGCTCGCGCCATCCTCATGGCGAACGACGCGCCGCGCCCGATCCCCGAGCACATCTCCGCCATGCCGCCCGGGTGCGCCGAGCCGACGATCGTGCCGGGTGGGCGCGCCGTGCTCTGCCGGAGCGCGACCGCGCTGAGCTGGTGGGACCTCGACCCGCTCGCGCCACGCTTCACGCTCGGCGTGCCGACCCACGCCCGGCCGACCCCGCTCGACGCCGAGCGCTTCGTCGTGAGCACGCCCGCCGCGCTGGAGATCTACGACGCGCAGGGCCGCCGCGTGGCGCGCACCGCGCGCGTCGACACGACGCCGAACGGTGGGAGCGACGGCGCCGGCCATGTCGCGATCTGGGCCGCCGAGCGCGCCTGGCTCTTCGGACGCGACGGCCGCGCGACACCGATCACCGGCTGCGCACAGGCGCCGCCGCTCGTCGTCGCGCCGGGTCCGGCCGCGCTCGTCATGTGCGCCGACGGGACCCTGTGGGATCGAGCGGCGCTCGCCGACCCGCGCGCGCAGCCGCGCGTCACCGGGGTCGTCGGCGCGGCTGCGATGGCGCAGCGCGGCGGCGAGGTCATCGTCGCGACGCACGAGGGCCGCGTCGTCGCGCTCGACGGTGAGCGGGTACGTTGGTCGCGTGCGAGTGGCCTGCAGCCGATCCTCGAGATCGTCATCGCGCCCGACGCTCGCGTCGCCGCGATCCGCGGCGAGAAGGACGGCATCGCGCTCATCGACCTCGCGACCGGCGCGTGGCTCGGCCGCCTGCCGCGCAACGCCGGCCGCGCCGTGCGCTTCGTCGAGGCGCACACCCTGGTCAGCGCCGGCGACACCCTCATCCATTGGCGCCTGCCGGCCCCGCGCCCGAGCGTCATCGACGCCGGCGGCGGCGTGACCAGCGTCGATCTGCGCGGCCCCGCCGAACGACCGATCGTCGCCTTCGCCGCCGACCGCGCCATCGAGACCGGCCCGCTCGAGACGCGCACGCGCGTCGCGATCGACCACGCGATCACGATCAAGGACCTCGCCCTCGATCCCGATGGCCGCGCGCTCGCCGCCGTCGCCTCCGGCATCGACGGCATCCTGCACCTCGCCGACGATCACCTCGCGCTCCGCGGCGACTTCGATCGCGCGCGCCGCATCGGGCGCCTCGAGGGCCCCGCCGGCGCATGGCTCGTCGTGCTGTGTTACGGCGGCCCGGTCATCGCCTCGCGGCCCGACGCGTCGGTCGAGCACATCGTGGTCGGCCCCGCCGGCGCGCTCGGCGATCACCTCGACCTCGCCGTCGCCCCCGGCCACCGCCACGCCGCCGTCGTCTCCACCGACGAGGGACGCGTGAGGCGCCTCACCTGGACCGAGCACGCGGTCCTCGTCGATCGCGACGCGCCGCTCGTCGACGCGCACGCCCTCGCGCTCGAGCGCGGCGGCGAGCACCTCTGGGTCGCGCACGACGATCGCCTGGCGCGGCTCGCGCTGCACGAGCCCGAGGGCGCGACCGTCGTCGCCGAGATCGCCACGCCCGGCGTCGACTGGATCGATCTCGCGCTCTCCGACCTCGACGCGCGCGGCGCCTTCCTTGCGGCCGGCGATCGGCAGGGCGGCACCTGGCTCTGGCGCGTCGGCGGCGACGGGCTCACGCTCGTCGCGCGCTTCGAGGATCACGACGCGCGCGTCGCCGCGCTCGCCTTCTCCCCCGACCTGAGCCTCTTTGCGTCGGGCAGCTGGGATCAGCGCTTGCGCTTGCGCTCCCTCGCCGAGCCGCACGCGCCCGAGCATTACGAGCGCGCCTGGGCCCTCACGCTCGAGGCCGCGCTCGGCACGGCGCGCACCCCTTCGCGTTTCTTACCCGCCACGTTTGCACGTTGAAGCCCGTCCGCGGTCCCTCTTAGTCTCCGAGCATCCGGCCCGCCCGGCCCACCAGGAGACCCCCCATGTCGATCATCTCGCTAACGCGAGCCGTGGCGCTCGCCCTGGCCTCGTGCACCCTCGCGCCGGCTTGTGAAGCGCCTCCCCCCGAAGGCTCGACCTCCGATCCCTGCGACCCCGACTACTGCCCGGCCGACTCGACCTGTCGCGACGTCGCGGGCAGAGCCTTCTGCGACTGCAACGACGGCTTCGTCGGCAGCGCCGGCGCGAGCGCGACCCGCTGCTACCCGGCCGCCGTCGAAAACGGCGTGTGCGCCGACAGCGACGACGGCATCGTGTGCACCTGCGACGAGGGCTACACCCAACCGCGCAACACCATCGGCTGCGCCCCGATCGAGCTCACCTGCGACGACCTCGCGTGCGGGGCCAACGCCCGCTGCCAACTCTACGCGGCCGGCGCGGTCTGCGAGTGCAACGCCAACTACAGCGGCGACGGCTACACCTGCACCCCGAACGAGCGCCCACCGTCCTGCGACGACGTCACCTGCGGCGCCAACGCCCAGTGCCGGCTCTACGCGGCAGGTCCGGTCTGCGAGTGCAACGCCAACTACAGCGGCGACGGCTACACCTGCACCCCGAACGAGAGGCCACCGACCTGCGACGACGTCACCTGCGACGCCAACGCGCAGTGCCGGCTCTACGCGGCCGGTCCGGTCTGCGAGTGCAACGCCAACTACACCGGCGATGGCCAGACCTGCACGCCGATCTCCAGCCCGTGCTCGCCCGACTGCGGCGCGCATGCGACCTGCGGCGCCGGCAACGTCTGCGCGTGCGACGCCGGGTACTTCGGCAACGGCTACGACTGCTACCCGGAGGAGACCGCGAGCGGTCGCTGCACGCTCGACGGCTCGACCATCACCTGCCAGTGCAGCCCGGGCTACCACCATCGCCACCCGCTCGACACGGCCTGCAGCGACGTCGACGAGTGCGCGCTCCCCGACCAGGGCGGCTGCACGGCGTGGTGCACCAACACCGAGGGCGGCTCGCTCTGCCGCTCGACCGTCGCCGACGAGACCTCGCCCTACTGGTCCTACTCGTGCGACCCGGACTTCTCGCACAACGCCGGCCAGACCCAGCTCATCGCCGACTGCCGCTGCGGCGAAAACCGCCTCTCGGGCGGCGACCTCGGCCTGTGCCAGCGCCCGAGCTCGGCCGTCGGCTACGGCTTCACCTACGGCTCGGGCCCGCGCCTCGCCGACATCGAGCGCAACCTCCCGCGCGTGCTCACCGCCGTCATGGATCAGGTGACGCGCAAGATCTATCTCGGCATCGGCTACACCGCGCCGACCGACTCCTACATCGGCGCCATCATGGAGATCGACGCCGACACCGGCGATCGCCGTATCGTCGCCGGCCTCTGGCCCGACGAGTTCGGCGGCACCGTCCATGGCTCGGGCTTCTCCCCCTACCTGCCCGAGGTCCAGAACCTCGCCCAAGGCCCCGACGGCTTCCTCTACGCCTGGACGCGCAACGTCGAGAACAACGCCCAGATCCTGCGTGTCGACCGCAACACCGGCGCGACGACCCGCATCTGGGCCGAGCACCTCGTGCTCAAGCCCCAGCTCAACGACCCGGCGCACGCCCAGTGCGACAACGGCGCCCCCGACGGTCGCAGGTTCGTGCAGATCAACGAGCGCGGCTTCGCCATCGAGCCAAGCGGCGACTTCCTGCTCTCCGCGATTGCCAACGGCACCGGCGCCGACATCACCCCGATCGGCATCTTGCGCATCGCCAAGGACGGCTCGACCTGCACCTGGGTCCGCCGCGCCAGCGCCGGCTCGCGCAACGCCTTTTCCGGTCAGGACGTCGGCTCGGGCGCCGCGCCGCAGGCCGGGATCCCGTTCCGCTCGTTCGGCTGGGTCAAGGGCAAGCTCTGGGCCATCGACAACTTCAACAAGCTCTACGAGCTCGACCCCGCGAACGACTGGCGTACGCGCAACTTCGACAGTGGCCTCGCCGACGACTGGATCGTCTACGACGCGGCGCGCGACGTAACCTGGCTCGCCGGCTCGGGAGGCGGCTCGAACAACATCGTCGCCTACCACTTCGACGAGCAGGCGGCCAACCGCTGGTCCGCCTCGGTCACCTGCGACAACCCCTCGCGCGAGGGCTTCGAGTGCGCTTCGGGCCCGCTCGACACCTGCTGCCTCAACCACAACCCGGTGCTGCTCGACGAGCTCACCGGCCACCTCATCGTGCAGCACGACATCGTCGGGACGGTGCGCCTCGAGGTCGAGACCGGCAACGCCGTCACCTTCTCATTGTGACGTTCAAGGTTGTGCGCCGATCGCGCCGGGGATGGCGTCGTAGCCGTCGCC
>WYBB01000111.1 GCA_011526585.1 Deltaproteobacteria bacterium | reverse complement strand
GTCCGGATCGTTCGGGTCCGGATCGTTCGGGTCCGGATCGTTCGGGTCCGGATCGTTCGGGTCCGGATCGTTCGGGTCCGGATCGTTCGGGTCCGGATCGTTCGGGTCCGGATCGTTCGGGTCGGGGAGCGCGGTACCCTGATCCGCGCGCTCGAAATCATCGAGGCAGGCTCCGAGCCCGACCGCCATCACCGCCACCATCATCATCATGCGCAAGACCATCTGAGTCGCTCCTCGGTTCGAGTGCGCCCTGGACTTCGCAAGCGGCGTGCCGAGCCGAACGCGACAGGAAGTCCGATGCAAGATATCGAAAACCAATCAATTCCTGACCGCAGGCAGGGAAGTTACTCTTACACAGGAGACCACCCCGCGTAAGAACAGATTACATGATGTGTCGTGCCCCGATCCGTGGTAGGGAGTGACCCCGAGCTGTTTGGAGGATCGCGATGTCGACCGATGAGACCCCTCCCCCGCCCACCGCCGCCACCCCCGGCGACAAGGCCCCCGAGACCACGGCCGCCGGCGCCCAGAGCGCGGTGCAGAGCCTGGGGATCGCCGAGGCGCTCAAGCGCGGCTTCGCCGACTACCTCGAGAAGAACAACGTGCGCCCGCAGAGCGGCAGCGAGCTCAACGTCGATCTCGAGTTCATGAAGAACCACGCCGGACCGCTGCTCGCGCACCTCCTGCGCAGCGCGACGCAGTCGCTCGTGCCCAAGGACCTGAAGTTCTCGGTGCCGACCCCGCCGCCGGCGGACAAGCCCGACGACAAGCCGGTCAACGTCAACTTCGATCTGGGCGAGTTCCTCTCGCGCCTCTTCAACCCGCCGTCGACCAACCCGCCGCGATGAGGCTCCCGGCAGACGCGCGGCGAGCCCATCTGCCCCTCGCGCTGCTCGCGCTCGCCCTGCCAGGGGCCGCGCTCGCCGCGCCGCCCGATGACGAGCCGCGCGTGCGCTGGTCGGACTTCCTCTCGCGCGCCGAGGTCGGCGCCGACGCCTGGAGTCGGGCCCACCCGAAGTGGGACGGCACGGGCGTCGTCATCGCCGTGCTCGACACCGGGATCGATCCGAGCGTGCCGGGTCTCACCAGGCTGCCCAACGGCGACGTCAAGGTGATCGAGGCGCGCGACTTCTCCGGGCAGGGTCACGTCAGCATGGCGCGCGCGACCGTCGACGGCGAGGTCCTGCGCCAGGGCTCGATCGTCGTACGCGGCGCGCTGGCGCTCCCCGAAAAGCCGTTGCGGAAGAATGACTTCTGGCTCGGCGCCTTCGACGAGAAGGCGCTGCGCAACAGCGCGGTCGAGGACATCGACGGCAACGGGCGCAGCGACGATCGCTTCGCGGTGCTCGCCTTCCGGCGCGCGCCGGCGGGCGACGAGGTGGTCGTCGTCGACACGGACGGCGACGGCGATCTCTCGGACGAGAAGGTCATGCACGCCTACGCGGTCGACCCGGAGTGGTTCACCTTCGGCTCGCGCAGTAAAGACCCGCGGGCGAACAAGGCGCCGGTGGTGATCGCGGCGACGCCGGTGCTCGACGAGAAACGCGTCGAGCTGCACTTCGACGACGGCGCGCACGGCACGCACTGCGCGGGGATCGCGGCGGGCCATGGCATCGACGGCAAGCCGGGCTTCGACGGGATCGCGCCGGGCGCGCGCCTGATGTCGCTCAAGATCGGGCACAACGCGCTGGCGGGCGGGGCGACGACGCGCGGCGCGATGGCCGAGGCGATCCGCTTCGCGTCGCGCTGGGCGAAGGACAACCGGACCCCGGTCGTGATGAACATCAGCTACGGGGTCGGCAGCGACGTCGAGGGCGCGAGCGAGATCGAGCGCGTGCTCGACGAGGCGCTCCAAGACAACCGCTGGTTGTTGGCGTCCTTGTCCGCGGGCAACGAGGGACCCGGGCTGTCGAGCGTCGGCACGCCGGCGTCGGCGCCGCTGGCGTGGGCGGCGGGAGCGCTGGTGCCGGACGGGGCGTGGGAGGTGCTCTATGGGGCGAAGCGGCCGAGCGCGAAGAAGAAGATCTTCGCGTTCTCGAGCCGGGGCGGCGAGCTCGACAAGCCCGACGGGCTGACGCCCGGGGTGGCGTGGTCGACGGTGCCCCCGTATCGGCAGCGCTCGGTGATGAACGGCACCTCGATGGCGTCGCCGCAGGCGGCGGGCGTCAAGGCGCTGCTGGTGTCGGCGGCGCTGGCCGAGGGCAAGGCGTGGACGCCGGGGCTCGTCAAGCGCGCGATGCGGCACTCGGCGAAGAAGCTGCCGGGGTACTCGAGCCTCGAGCAGGGCGCGGGCCTGGTCGACGTGCGCGCGGCGTGGGAGCTCTTGAGAAAGCACGGCGGCGCGGCCGGGGCCGGCGAGGTCGCGGGCTGGAAGGTGTCGACGCCGGTGCCGGGGCGGCCGGGCACGGTCGCGCAGGTGTCGTATTGGCGGGTCGGCGGCTACGCGCCCGAGCGCGACGAGCGCGTCGCGTTCAAGGTCGAGCCGCGCTTCTACGGCGACGTGAGCGAGCTCGCGCGCGGGCGGCACGTCGATGTCTTCGAGCTCGACAGCGACGTGGGGTGGCTCGACGTGGACCGGGGCACGGTGGCGATCCGCGGCGAGAGCGCGACCGAGATCCTGGTGAGGGTCGATCGCAGCGCGCTCTCTCGGAGCGGGCAGCATGTCGGGCGGGTGCGCGCGAAGGTCGGCGGGCTCACGGCGTTCGAGCTGCCGGTCGTGGTGATCGTGCCGGAGCGTTTCAGCGACGGGTGGGAGCGCGCGTTCGAAGGGCGGCTCGAGCCGGGGGACGTCGCGCGGGTCTTCGTCGAGGTCCCGCCGGGGGCGACGGCGATGGAGGCCGAGCTGGTCGTGCCACAGGCGGCGTACGGGCAGCTCTGGCTCGTGCCGTTTTCGCCCGCGGGGCATCACGTCGAGGCGTACGAGCACAAGGCCTCGTCGGTCGACGCGCAGGTCGCGTCCTTCAGGATCGGCGGGGCGGAGCTCGAGCCGGGCACGTGGGAGCTCACGGTGATAGCACCGCTGCAGGCGCGCGCCGTGTCGCGCTTCGATCTGACGGTGCGCTTCGTGGCGCTGGCGGCGCCCGAGGTGGTGAAGCTCGTCACCGGACCCGACGGGCGCTCGAAGGCGTCGCTGGAGCTGGTCAACGGGATGGCCGAGCCGTTCCGCGGGGCGATCGATGCGACGATCGACGCGTACGAGCGGGAGCGTGAGGTGGAAGTGAGCGGCGAGCGCGCAGAGGTGCCGCTGGCGATCGCGCCCGGGGTGACGGGCGTCGAGCTGAGGCTCGAGGTCGCGGGCGCGGTCTGGGATCGCATGAGCGACATCGCGCTCAACGTGGTCGACCAGAGCGGGCGCGCGGTGGCCCAGGGTGCGTTCGGACAGCGGCGCACGCACCTGGAGGTCGAGGCGCCGCCGGGCCGCTACACGCTGGAGATCGTCGGCGGGCTGGTCGCGCGCGACGGCGACGGAGCGTGGAAGGTGCGTGTGCAGGAGCGCCACCGGTTGGCGGCGCCGATCGCGATGCGCGTCGACGCGCCGGAGGCGGCGGTGGTCGGGACGCGACATGCGGCGCTCTACCCCGGGGTCGAGAGCGCGCTGACGCTCGGCGCGGACGCGGTCCCGGCGGCGCCCGACGGCTTCTTGCACCGCGTGGCGCTATCCTTCACGCGGCGCGACGGATCGATCTGGACGACGCTGGCGTTGCCGCTCACGCGCCCCTGACAGGGTCTCTCGGGATCGTGGGATCGGTCTTCGGGCGCTCTCGCGGCTGCGCCTTCGTTGCCGACCCTGCGACATACCTCGATATGTCTGGGGTCGGCGCCTCGGCTCGCTCGCGAGATCGCTCCGAATCCCTGACCCAGAGTCCCGATCGACCCTGTGAGGACGTAGCGCGCCGGTGTCATCCCATGCGCAGAGCGAGGCGCGCGAACGCGATGAGATCTTCGGCGCGCGTGGTGACGATGGCTTCGACGATGTCGAGGGCGAGACGCTGGTAATCGTGGACCGCGACGTTGCGGAAGCCGACCATGTTCTTGAGCGCGGTCGCAAGGTCAGGATCGATGAGGGCGCCCTTCACGAGGAGATCGAAAGCGTCCCGCGAGGTCTGCGGAACACCGAGCCGATGGCGCGCCACCAGATGCATCGCCAGATCGATCGACGCCTCGGCGGCGCGCATCAGGTTCAGGACCAGCGCGTCCTGCCGGGTGAGGTCTTGACGCCAACCGGCGCCGGCCGCCGAATACTCCTCGCGGGCGCGGGCGATGGCACGCTCGATGGATGCGCCCTTGTTCACGACGACGTCGTCTCCGCGGCTCCGATCCGATCCGTCAGGCATGCACGCGTCCTTCGCGCGCGATGCGCTCGAGGACCGGGCGGCGTTCCTCGTTCAGGCGCGCATAGTCGGCCAGGACACGTCCTTCGAAGGCGACCCGCGTGTCGGGCGTCTGCTCGAAGAGCAGCTCCCCTGCCGCGACGACCTCCTTGCGCAAGACGGTCGAGGCCGCGGCGAGGTCGATGAGATCGACCTCTCTGCCCGCGAGCTCGGACAGGCGCGCGGCCAGGTCGAAGAGCGCCAGCGGCGACATCGTGCGGCCAGCGAGGAGGGCCAGATCGACGTCACTTCCCGGGTGCTGCGTCCCGTGGGCGACGCTTCCGAACACGTACACGAGCCGAAGGTCCGCGAGCTCGGAGCGGAGCGCCTCGACCAGCGGCGCGAGCCGACGTGCCGTTGGAGTCTCGGGCAGGTGAGCGACCATCGAGCGCGATGATACGCGGAAAGGCCGGACGTCGCGATCCGCGAGCGCGCGATCAGCGGCGGCGGCCGAAGAGGCGCGCGAGCAGCCCGGTGCCACCGCTGGCGCTTGGGGGCGGCTCGGCGGTGAGCGTCGAGCGAGGCGCGAGCAACGGGCGGATGCGCTCGAGGTAGGCCTGCACCTTCTCGATGCGGCGCTGGGCGGACTGGAACTCGCGATCGCCGCTGCGCGCCGAAGGCCCGAGCGCGGCGTGCAGCTCGTCGGCCTCGGCCGCGATCGCCTGGATGCGCTCGGCGGCGCCGGCATAGGGTCCGCGCTGGAGGAGGTCGCGCTCGATCAGCTCGAGCTCGCGGAAGCTCGCGTCGTAGAAGTCGTTGCCCTGCGAGGGCGTGACCAGGTGCGGCGCGGCGGTGCCGGTGCGTGGTCGCGCGGCGCGCGGCGGTGGGGCCGGGGCCGAGGGCGCGGCGGGCGCGGCGCGCTCGGTGGCGGGCGACGAGAGGCGCGCGGTCGGCACGCGCTGGGAGGGCAGCCGCTGAGACGGCAGGCGCTGGGACGGCAGGCGCTGCGAGGGCACGCGCGCCATCGGCGGACGCGGCGCGGTGGCGGCGGGCTCGGCCGGCTTGTCGGGGGACCTGTCGGCCGTTCGGGGCGGCGCCGCCGGCATCGGCGGGAAGTCGGTGCGCGGCCGCACACGCGGCGCCGGCCGCGGCGGAGGCACCGGCGGCAAGGGCGGCAGGTGGAAGCGCGGCGGGCGAAGGCCGCCCGCGTCGGCCGTGGGCGCGGCCGCGGGCGCAGGCGAGCGCGCGGGCGTGGACTCCGGCGTGGGCGCGGGCACGGCGGTGGTCTCCGTCGGCGCAGCATCCTCGGACGGCGCGGCGTCGGGCGTCGCATCGAGCCTGGGAGCCTGTGTGCGCGTGCGCGGCGCCGGCCTGGACGCCTTGCGCTCGGCCTTGGCCGCCTCCTGCGAGAGCGCTTCGAGGGCCTTGCGGATCGCGTGTGAGTCCTCGCCGGAGGCGACGCGCGCACGCGCCAGCGCCAGCGGATCGATCCCGACGAGCGCCCAGCGCGAGCGCTGCCAGCGCGGGCGCAGGCACTGATCGCGCAAGCTCGCCAGCGCGCGCGCCAGCGGCTCGGGCATCGTGTCGGCGCGCCGCTCGACGCGCCCGGCTTCCTCCTCGGAGAGGCGCACGAGCAGGTGCTCGATCGTCTCGCTCGGGAGCTTCTTGACGCGCTCGCGCATCGCCGCCGCCACGTCGACCCAGCCGCACCAGCGCGCGACGTCCTCGGGCGGCGCCGGCGCGCGCCCCGCCATCACCTCGGGATCGAGGCCGGCCGCGCGATAGACCGACTCGACCAGCGTCAGCGTCGCCTCGACCCACGGCGGGATCGCGCCGAAGCGCGCGAAGCCGAGCTCGCCCAGGCGCCGCTCGAGACCGCGACGCCCGCTGCGGTGCTGCTCGGGCAGCTCGCCATCGCGCAGGTGCTCGATCAACACCTCCCAGAGCACCAGCCGCTGCGCCTCGTCGATCTCCGACAGACCGGCCGCCGCGCCCTCGGCGTCGTGGTTCTCGCGCCGCGAGATCGCGACGAAGCGCGCCTCCCACAGGCGCGCCTCGTCGCCGTCGAGGCCGAAGCGCTCCTCGATCACCGCCCAGCTCGCGCGCAGGACCTCCGCCTCTTCGGGCGGCGCCGGTCGCGCGAGAACGATCCCCAGCGGCACCGCGAAGTGCGCGTCGGCGACCTGCGCGAGATCGACCGGCGCGATCAGCACGAGCTCGCGCCCGACCCCGGGCAGCACGAGGAGCCGCGTGCCGAGTGTCTGCCGCAGCGCCGCGCCGATCACCGTGCCGGGGCGCAGGCGCTGGCGCTCGACCGAGACGCTCGCCTCGAGGCGCGCGAGGAAGGCCGTGCTGCCCAGGAGCGCATCGACCGTGCGCGCGTCCAGGGCCTGCGGCTCGATCCCCTGCTGCACGATCGTCTCGCAGAGCGCTCGCATGATCGGCCCGATGCTCGGCGGATATCCGAAGAGCGTCTCCTCGCCGAAGAGCGCGGCCAGCCCCGGCAGCTCCGCGCGCGACCGCCGCCCGAGCGCCTGCGCCGCGAAGCGCGCCAGATCGGTCTCGGCCAGCGAAGGCGGTGGCAGGCTCGCCATGAGCGCCGTGATCGACGACATCGCTCAGCCTCGTTCTTCGTGCGCCGCGCGCAGCGTCCTGCGGGCGGCCGCCAGCGCCAGGCGCTGCTCGCGCCGCGCCCGCGCCTCCTCGGCGCGCAGTCGATCCCCCGGGGTCTCGAGCACGAGCTCGCGCACACGCGTCGGCTTCTTGTCGGGCCCGAGCGCGACGAAGGTCAGGTAGGCCGAGGCCGCGTGCGCGCGCTCGGCCGCGATCGGGTCGCCCGCCTCGACACGCACGCCGACCTCCATCGAGGTGCGCCCGACGTAGTTGACCATCGCGCGCAGGGTGACGAGGTGCCCGACCTCGATCGGCAGGATGAAGTCGAGCGCGTCCATCGACGCCGTCACGCACTGCGTGCGCGCGTGCCGCATCGCCGAGAGCGCCGCGCACACGTCGATCCACGCCATGATCTGCCCACCGAAGATCGTGCCGAGCGCGTTGGCGTAGGTCGGCAGCACGAGCTCGTTCATCTCGACCGCGGATGCGCGCGGCGTGCCTTCGGTGATGTGCATGGTGTCCTTCGTCCTGTGCGCCGCGGACTATCGCGCGTCGCGCCCGAGGTCGCCAGAAATCCGTTGGTGCCCGCGACGGCGCCGCCGATGGCGCTTGCGACCTCCCTCCAGATGTGGACGATCGCGCCATGGAACCGACCCGCCACGCCTGGTCCAACCTCGGGCTCGCGCTCAGCTACCACGTCTGGGAGTCCGAGGCCGGGCCCGACGCCCCGACCCTCATCCTGCTGCACGGCTTCCTCGATCACGCGCGCTCTTTCGATCCCGTCGCGGCCGCGCTGGCGTCACGCCTGCGCGTCATCGCGCCCGACCACCGCGGCCACGGCGAGAGCGGCCACATCGGCGCGGGCGGCTACTACCACTTCCCCGACTACCTCCTCGACCTGCACGCGCTCTTCGATCACCTCGAGCTCGAGACCGCCCACCTCGCCGGCCACTCGATGGGCGCCAGCATCGCCTGCTACTTCGCCGGCGCCTTCGGCGAGCGCGTGCGCTCGCTCGTGCTCCTCGACGGGATCGGGCCCGCCCACGTCCCGCCCGAGCGCAGCCCCGCGCTCGTGCGCCGCTGGGTCAACGACGTGCGCCTGTCGCAGACGCGCGGCGACGCCCCGAGCGACGTCATGGACTCGCTCGACGAGGTCGCCCGGCGCATCGCGCGCACCTCCCCGGGCGCCACCCCCGAGCGCCTGCTCGAGCTCGCGAAGACCGCCAGCGTGCGCTACGAGGACGGCAGCTATCGCTGGCGCTTCGACCCGCTGCACCGCACGACCGCGCCCATGCCCTTCGACGTCACGCGCTTTCGCACCTTCCTCCAGGCGATCCGCTGCCCGACCCTGATGATCTGGGGCGAGCGCTCGCCGATGCGCCCACCCGACGCCGCCGAGCGCGCCGCCCTCATCGGCGACCTCAGCGAGTACCTCCTGCCCGGCGCCGCCCACAACCTGCACCACGAGCGCCCCGACGAGCTCGCCGCCGTGCTCGCCGGCTTCTTCAGCGAGGCCGCCCGATGAGCGCGCCGCACCGCATCCTCATCGTCAACATCAACCTCAGCCCGACCACGCTCGATGGCTGCGAGGCGATCGCCGCCGCGCTCGGCGCGCTCTCGCCGGCGACCGAGATCCGCATCCGCCCCTGGCGCACGCTCCTCGATCCGACCGGCTCGCTCGCCGCCGACCTCCAGAAGTGGTCGCCCTCGGGGGTCATCCTCGGACCCAACGAGACCCCCTTCCCCGCCTACCCGCCGGCCTTCGATCGCTTCCTCGCCTGGCTGCGCGCGCGCCGCGGACCGACGCTCGGGATCTGCGGCGGCCACCAGGCGCTCGCCCTCGCGCACGGCGCCCCCATCGCCCCGGTGCACCCGGTCGCGGCCGCCACCACGAGCTACGAGGGCATGCCCAAGGTCAGCGGCCCGACGCGCATCCGCCTGCTGGGCGACGTCGATCCGCTGCTCGACGGCCTACCCGAGGAGCCGTGGGTCATGGCGAGCCACGTCGACGAGGTGAAGGACCTGCCGCCGGGCTTTCGCCTGCTCGCGCTCGGCGATCCGTCGCGGATCCAGATCCTGCGCGCCGATCGCCGCCCGCTCTGGGGCGTGCAGTTCCACCCCGAGCGCGCGCCGCCGCCCGAGCACGCCGACCCCGCCGGCGCGCCTCCGCCCGGCCTGCGTCTGCTCGCGAACTTCCTCGCCTTCACCCGCGCCACCCCGTGAGCGGGAGTCAATCCACCTTGGCGGCCTGCTCGATCGCCTGATCGATCACGGCCTGCAGCTCCGAGTCCATGCCCGGCGCCGCGCGCCGCGCGCGCAGGAACGCGATCCCCTCGTCGCGCCGCCCGGTGAGCCGCACCGCCAGCGAGAGGCTCGCCACCGCCGACGATCGCTCCTGCAGCGCGGTGAAGGCGACGCCCGTCCACCACCACGCCTCGCGGTTCTTCGGCTCGACCGAGAGCGCGCGCAACGCCGCGTCGAGCACGCCCTCCCACTCCTCGCCGGCCGCGCGCGCCTGCGCCAGCCCGAGCAGCACCTGCGCATCGTAGGGATAGGCCTTGTCGAGCGCGTCGAGGCGCGTGCGCGCCTGGCGCATCTGTTTCTTCTGGAGGAGGCCGAGCGCCTTGACCTTCTTCGGGTGGAAGCCGCGCGGTGGGCTCGACCACTGGCGCGTGAGCTCGCGCACCCTCTGGATCGCCGCGAGCTTCTCCTCGAGGATCGGCAGGCGCGCGTCGTGGTTGTCGATCAGATCGCCGATCAGCGTCGGCAGCGTCTGCTCGTCGTGATAGCGCGGGAAGAGCGCGTCGGCCGGCTCGAAGCGCGCGCCGGTCCAGCGGTGCAGGTGGTCGATGTAGGTCCACTGATAGGCCGGCCCCTTGCGCCCGACCCGCTCGCGCACGACGATCTCGATCCTGTTGTCGCGGTCGAGATCGACGTAGTGCAGCGACTCGACGTGCGGCACGTCGAGCACGGCCCAGCCGTCCCGCCCGAGCGCCGCGAGCTCCATGAACTGATAGAAGCCGGAGAGCCCGCCCTCGCCGCCGAGCAGCAGCTCCGGGTCCAGATCACCATTGAGATCACGGATATCCAGGACACGAAAGCGCTCGCCCGGCAGCGTCGTCGCCGCCCAGCGCGGGCTCATGCCAGCGCCGTTCACCTTGAGGATCGAGGGCGCGAAGCGCGCCTGCTCCGAGAGGATCACGCTGGGGATCAGGATCAGCTCCGGCGCATCCTCGCCGTCGATGTCGAGGCGATAGACCTTGAAGAGCTCGTTCGGCGCGCGCTCGGGCAGGCGACCCAGCACCTCGGCGACCCGCACCCACGCCCCGCGCTGGGTCTTCGCCATCCAGTCGGTGCTCTGGAACTGGTAGATCTGCGCCTCGGGGTCGAGCAGGATCGCTTCGGCCTCCGCGCCCTTGAGCCGGAACGGATCACCGTCGTTGAAGCCGAGGATCGACAGGTCGTAGCGCCCCGGCGGGTGCGGCTTGGGCGCCGACCAGCCGACCGCCGGCGCGAGCGCACCGATCGCGAGCGCAGCGATCGCGGGCCCACCGATCGCGCGCAGCGCGACCATCATCGCGGTGGCGCCCCGTCCGTGGAGGCCGCTGGGGTCGACGACGACTCGCCGCCGCGCTCCGCCTTCTTCTTGCGCTCGTCCTCGCGCCGCTGCCGGCGCTTCTCCTCCTCGACCTGCAAGAAGGCCGAGCGGCGCCCGAGCGCGATCCCGAGCACGAGCCCGACGATCAGGACCAGCGGGATGAAGAAGATGTGCGACGAGGTCATGAGGTCTCACCACCGAGCCGGGCCAACCGCTCGCGCAGCGCCGCCATTTCCGCCTTCATGCGCTTCTGGCGCAGAGCGACGATCGCGAAGAAGACCATCAGGATCGCCCAGAGCGCGAGGTAGGCCCCGGTGAGGAACGGGATGTTGACCTTGTCCTTCTCGCACATCTTCTGCGCGTTCACGGCGCGCGCGCGCTCGAGGTCGCAGTTGCGCAGGAGGCCCTCGAAGTCGCCCGGGGCGACGACCGGCAGGGGCTTGGGCTCATCGGCGCCGAACGACGTCGGCGCGCTCGGCGGCTCGCCCCCGGACGGCTTCGGCTCACTCGCGTTCACGGCCGGCGCGCACACGAGCATGAGCGCCAGCGACAGGATCAGACTTCGAATCATCGCGCGTCGTCCTCGCGATCGGCGAGCTCGAGGTAGCCCTCCTCGAGGTCGTCGACGAGCTTGTGGTGCAAGATGCGCAGGTAGGTCAGATAGCCGGCGAAGAGCAGGATCGCGCCGACCGCCACCCAGAACGCGAGCTGCATCTCCGGTGTCTTGATCCCCTCGCCACCTGGCGTCACCACCGTCGGGTGGTTGCCGCCCCAGAGCTGGACCGCGACGTGGATCAGATAGACGGCCGGCCCGCCGATGATCGCGATCCCGGCGGCGAGCTTCTTGCCGGCGGAGTCGCGCTTGGCATAGGCCCTGAGCACCAGGTAGCCGATGAACAGGAACTGAGTGAGCATCATCAGCACCAGCCGCGGCTCCCAGTTCCAGTAGGTGCCCCACTCCGGCTTGGCCCAGAGCGGCCCGGTGATGAGCACGATCACCCCGAAGAGCACGCCGACCTCGCCGAGCGCGTAGGCGACGCGGTCGAGCATCGCCGCCAGCATCGCGTTCTTCGGGTTCATCGCCATGAACAGATAGAAGAGCGAGATCAGCGCGCAGCCGATCCACCCGATCAGCGCCGCGAAGGCGGAGGCGACGTGGAAGTAGAAGATCCGGTGCACCTCCCCCATCGAGCGATCGGGCGGCGCCACCAGGAAGACCACGAGCAGCGCCGCGACCAGCACCGCCGCGCACAGGAGCGGCAGGACCGGCACGCGCACGCGCCTCGCCTCGGCCATCTCGGGAATCGCGCTCATTGCTGCGGGTCCTAACAGAAATCCGCGGGCCGTTCCAGACCGACCCTACGGGACACTACGCGCCGTCGCCACGGCCGGTCGCGCGGAGCGCGAGGTCGGCGGTGAGACGGTCAGCGCGTCGTTCCTCAGGCGACCATGGTGCGGCTGAAGACCCAGGGCGCCAGCGCAAGGTAGAGGAGGTCGAAGCCGATCATCAGCGGCAGGTAGCCCTCGGGCTCGCCCAGCGCCGGATCGAAGGCGTGCGCGCCGAGCTTCACCCCGGCGACGACGATCGGCACGACCACCGGGTAGACCACGACCGGGATCAGCACCTCGCGCATGCGCACGTCGGCGAGCATCGCCCCGAAGAGCGTACCGATCAGCGCGTAGCCCAGCGTGCCCAGCACCAGCGAGACGATGAGGAGCCCGATCCCTTCGGCCGGCAGCTCGACCGACACGAACATCAAGGTCAGCGGCACGACCAGGAGCTCCATCGCCAGCATGAAGAGGAAGACGCCGATCGCCTTGGCGATGAAGACCGCGATCGGTCCGCCGGGCGACAGCATGAGCCCCTGCAGGGCCCCGTGCTCGCGCTCCTTGTCCATGACCCGCATCACGCCGAGGTTGCCGGCGAAGACCACCGTCACCCACAGGAGCCCGGGCGCGACCTTCTTCAGGGTCTGCTGATCGAGGTTGAAGGCGAAGGCGAAGATCACGACGACCAGCACCGCGAAGAGGCTCATCGTCATGAAGACCTCGCGCGTGCGCAGCTCGACCTTGAGGTCCTTGGCCAGGATCTCCAGCGCCGTGTCCACCGCGTAGCCGAACGCGCCGCGCGCCATCACGAAAACCGCCCGCCTCTGAGCCGCACCTCGCGATCGATCCGCCCGAGCGCCGAGAGATCGTGCGTCACCGCCACGACGCAGCGCCCGCGATCGCGCGCCTCCTCCAGGATCGCGCGCAGGAGCTCGTAGCCCTGCGCGTCGAGCCCGGTCGACGGCTCGTCGAGGAGCCAGATCTCCGGGTCCTGCAGCATGAGCCGCGCCAGCGCCAGCCGCTGGGTCATGCCGCGCGAGTAGGTGCCGACGATCTTGTCGCCCGCATCTGCGAGGCCGACCCGGCTCAGCAGCGCGCGCTCCCAGCCGAAGCCACGGCTGACGTACTCGCCGCGAGTGACCCGATACAAGACCCTGAAGAAACTCATATTTTCGACACCGCTCAGGTCGGCGTAGACGAAGGGCAGGTGCCCGATGAAGCCCATGCGCGCGCGGATGTCCCAGGGGAGGAAGCCGGCGAAGGGCTCGCCGAAGACCTCGACCGCGCCCTCGTCCGGGCGCACCAACCCGGCGAAGACCTTGAGCAGCGTCGACTTGCCGGCGCCGTTGTCTCCGGTGAGCGCCGTCAGCGTGCCGGCGTGGAACTCGACGGTCACGCGCCTGACCGCCCAACTGCGCCCGTAGCTCTTCGAGACGCCGCGCGCCGCCAGGACCGGCGCTTGGCTCCGCGCGAGCGCGACCTCGCTCATGCACCCTCGCGCGCGCGCCGCCGGCCCAGCGCCAGCACCACCAGCGCGACCACGACCAGCGCCCCGAGCCCCGCCGCCAGCGGCCGCATCAGGATGTGCCGATCGGGCGTGCCGACGACGTCGATCAGCACCACCTCGCCGGCGTCCGGCTCGGCGATGAGCAGCGCCGTGCGCTCCTCGCCGCCCAGGAAGGCCCGCACGACGACCTCCGACGGCTGGCGGAAGCTGATGGTCGGTCGCGAGAGCTCGCTCGTGCGCGCGACCATCGCCACCGACGAGGCCGCCACCGGCAGCCGCAAGCCGTACGTGTGCGCGGTCTGCCCGTCGTACGGGATCACGTAGACCACGCGGATCGTCTGCCCGTCGGGCGAGATCAGCCCGCGAAAGACCAGGCGCCCGCGCTCGACGAGGAGGCGGCCCGACTCGGGGCTCTGCTGCGTCAGGAACTCGCGCGGCTCGGGCCGGTTCGGCAGGAAGCTCGGCACGGGCGCGTCGAACGGCGCCGGCGTCAGGAGCGGCACCACCAGGCCCGCGCCCTGATCGGTGTCGATCTTCGTGTGCGAGCGATTCTCGATCTGGATGAGGTGCTCGACCTGGAGCCCGCTGTCGCGCGGCGTCACCGTCAGCCGCACGCCCATCTTCAGCGCGCCGAGGTCGCGGCTCGTCTCGTATGCGAGCAGCGAGACCGGCGCGGCCCTGCCGTCATCGGGCGCCGCCAGCCCGTGCTCGCTCTCGCTCCCGCGCCAGCGCACGACCAGCGCGTCCGCCTCCGCCACGCCCAGCGGCGGCACCGCGTCGAAGCGCACGAGCCCATCGCCGCCCGCGCGCGCCTCCCAGGCCATCACGACCTCGGCCGCGCCCATCTCTCCGGGAGGCGGCCGCCGCCGGCGCTCGAGCCGCACGACCACGCCGGCGGCCGGCCGGAGCGCCCCCGCCGCCGACAGCGCCAGCACGCGCGCCCGCACGACCTCACCCCGCGGCGCGGCCGCGCCTTGATCGCCACCCGCGGGCGGCCCCTGCGCCAGCAGGCTCCACGCGCACAGCCACAGCCCGACGCTCACGATCCGCTCCTGTCGTCGGCTTGCGCGCGGCGTGCGTCGGCCTCGCGCGCGTCGCGCAGCGCATCGAGCCGCCCGAGCACACGCAAGACCTCGCGCTCGAAGTGACGCTTGAGCCCTTCGTGATCGGCGTCGGAGAGCTTGCCCAGCGCGCGCTCGTGATCGAGGTCCTTGAGCGTCGCGAGCAGCCGCAGCTTCTCGTCTTCGAGCGCCAGCTCCTCGGCGTCCTCGGCGAGCTCACCCGCGCCGCCCCTGTAACCATCACCGCGTGCGCCGGCGAGCACCCGCTCGTCCTCGCGCCACGAGCGCACCAGCCGCGCCGTCGCCAGCACCGCGAAGAGCACGACCAGCGAGAACGCCGGCACCAGGAGCGCCGTCGCCAGGTCGGCGAGCATCGGCATCGGCATCGCGCTCATGCGTCGAACGCCTCGAGCTCGTCGCGCAGGCGCTCGCGCTCGCGCGCGGCCAGGGCGGTATCGACGCGCGCCTCGCGCTCGCGCTCCACCTCGGGCCCGACCTCGGCCGGTGCCGCCGCCCGGTCGCGCGCGCGCCGCCGGTTGCGCAGGATCACCACCAGCACCAGCGCCAGCACGCCGGCCACCGCCGAGGCCGGCACCCAGAACGAGAGCACCGTCTCCTCGGAGGCGCGCAGCTCGTACGCCTGCCACGGCCCACCCGGCTGGTTGGCGTTGTTGTCGGCGAGGTAGAACGCAAAGACGTCCTCCTCGGACACACCCGCCGCCAGGAGGTGGCGGAACTCGCGCACCCAGCGCATGCGGTGCGAGCAGGTCGCGCGCGTCGCCTCGAGCGTCATCAGGTACTCGCCGGGGCAGGTCGTGCGGATCGTCTTGAGCAGCCGCTCGAGCTCCGCCGGCTCGTAGCGGATGCGCGTCTCCCACACCGGATCGACCGCGATCAGCTCGGCGAGCACGAGGTACTTCGCGCGCCCCGAGGCGATGTCCGCTGGCGCCTTCATGCTCAGGAGATCGACGGCCACCGCGCGATCGCGCTCGGCCTCCGGACAGGCGCACGCCGCGTCGCCGAGCGCCGGCGGTCGCAAGGTCCCCGGCGGCTGCGGGCACGCGCAGTCGAGCGCCTGCCACAGGTCCGCGCCCGGATCGCCGCGCGGAGGGCTGAAGCCGAACGGCTCGGCCTTGCGCTCGGCCGCGCGCGCCGCGCTCACGAAGAAGGCCGCGCCGACGAGCGCGACGACGATCATCGCCACCGTGCGCCCGATCGATCCACGCGCCGCCGGCTGGACCTCGGCCACGCGCGCCGCCGCCGGCTCCATGCCGCCCGCGTGCTCGGGGGCCTCGCTGCGGATCGGGCGGCCGGACACGAGCGAGGTCATCGCACGCGAGAGCCAGCGCGGGGTCAGACAGATCAACGAGCCGACCAGGAGCAGGAGCCCGCCGATCCACAGGAAGTTCACCAGCGGGAAGACCACGGTGAAGACCTTGACGTAGGGCCGCCCCATGTCGGGCTGCATCGAGACGTAGAGATCGACCAGGAAGTCCTCGCCCGAGATCGCCACCTCGGTCGTCGAGGTGCTCTTCGACTCGTAGAAGCGCGACTCCGGCACCAGCACGTCGCCGGTCCGCCGGTCGACGACCGCGACCGCGCCGCTCTCCTCGTCGTCGGACAGCGCCAGCACCCAGTCCGGCACCGCCGCGGCGCCCACGCGCTGGTCGAACGCCTCCTGGGAGGCCTTGTCGGAGAAGCGCAGCCTGAGCTCGGCCAGGCCGGGCGTCAGCTCGACGTGCACGCCGGTCAGCGCCGCCGCCGTCAGCGCGTCACGCGCCGCACGCAGCTTCTGCATCGCCCCGCCCTGCGTCATCGGCGACTGCAGGAGGCGCCGATCCTTGAAGACCCAGGTCTGCCCGAGCTCGGTGCGCGCCGCGTCCTCGCGCCGGAAGTCGCGCTTGAAGTGGCGTGCCAGGAAGTAGTCGGCGACCAGCGCGCGCCGCGCCGCCGGGTCCTTGACGCGCACCTGCATGAACGGTTCGTCGAGCGTCGTCGTGACGTGGAAGGGGCCGGTCTTGCGATCGCCGAGCCACTGGGTGAGGCGCTGGACCGAGCTCTCCGCGACCGTCGAGCGCAAGGGCATCGCGACGAAGGTCGCATCCGAGATCGCGCAGCCCTCCTCCTTCGAATAGAAGCTGTTGCGATCGACCAGCGAGAGCGCGTAGCGGTCGACGATGTGGGTGTCGCCGACGGCCATCAGGCGGTCCTTCTCCTCGTGCTTGAAGGCCTTGCCGGTGAAGGCGAAGAACATGAAGACCACGCCGGCGTGCACGACGTAGCCGCCGTAGCGCCGCGGGTTCTTGAACATCACCACGAGCCAGTTGCCCCAGTAGCCGCCGAGGCCCTGGGCCTTGCGTACCCGCGCGGCGACGTGGAACTCGCGCACGATCGAGAAGATCACGAAGGCGCAGAGCCAGTAGACGATGATCGACATCCAGTCGCCGGCGTCGAGGCCGCCCGCCCAGATCCCGAAGCCCTCGCCGAAGGAGATCCCGTGCACGCGCGCGTTGGCGAGCGACTCGAGCACGATCACCAGGATCGCGCCGGCGAGCGTCGCGAGGCTGCCCCAGGCGAGCGGCCACATGAAGTTCTTCTGGAAGTTGCGCGCCGTCGCCTTGCGCCACGAGATGAGCGGCCCGATCCCCAGGAGCACGAGGAGCGCGAGCCCGATCCACACGAAGACCAGGTTGAAGTCGTCCTCGGTCCACATGATCGGGTGCTCCATGAACGAGGTGAACTTGGGCATCAGCGTGCCCCAGAGCGTCACCACGAAGCAGAAGACCAGGACGACGTTGTTGAGCACGAACATCGCCTCGCGCGACATGAACGACTCGATGCGCGCCTCCGAGCGCAAGGCGCCCCAGCGCTTGGCGATGAGCCAGGTCGCGAAGAGCGCGATGACGATCATGTAGACGAGGAAGTAGTCCGAGAGCTCGGAGTCGGCGAAGGCGTGGATCGACACGATGATCTGGCTGCGCGTCATCCACGTCCCGACGATGGTCAGGAGGAAGGTCAGCGAGAGCAGGATGACGTTCCAGCGCTTGAGCATGCCGCGCCGCTCCTGGATCATCACCGAGTGCAGGAACGCCGTCGCGGTGAACCACGGCACGAGGCCGGCGTTCTCGACCGCGTCCCACATCCACCAGAAGCCCCAGCCGATCTCCATGTAGGCCCAGCGGCAGCCGAGCAGGAGCCCCACGGTCAAGAAGGCCCACGACACGATCGTCCAGCGGCGCGTGTCGGTGATCCACTCGTCATCGACCTTGTTGGTGATGAGCGCGGCCATGCCGAAGGCGAACGGGATGGTGAAGAGGATGTAGCCCGTCAAGAGCGCCGGCGGGTGGAAGGCCATCACCGGGTTCTGCAGGAGCGGGTTCAATCCCTGGCCGTCGTTGGGCGCCTCCTGGGCCATCCAGGTGTCGAAGGGGCTCGTCTGGAAGACCATCAGGATCAGGAAGAAGAGGATGGCGACCGAGAGCAGGCTCGTGACCCATGACAGGTAGATCGGCGAGCGGTCCTTCTTGGTGAGCACGGCGACGTTGGAGAAGATCGCCAGCGAGGTGACCCAGAAGAGCAGCGCGCCGCGCTCGCCGCCCCAGAACGCGGCGAGCTTGTAGACGAGCGGCATCGCGCGCTCGGAGTACTGCGTGATGTACTTCGACTCGTAGGCGTGGGTGAGGAAGCCGTGCGTCAGGATCACGGCCATCGCCACCGAGAGCAGGCCCACCGCCAGGAGGCCGTGGCGCGCGCCGCGCATCCAGGCGTCACGGCGCGTGAGCGCGCCGATGGCGGCGGTCACCGCCGTGGCCAGCGTCACGAGGAAGGTCGTGATGAGCAGCAGCTGTCCGAGCTCTTGCATCGTGTCTCTCGCGCCGAGTCGTCAGCTGCGCGGAGCGGCGCCCGGCTCGGCCGGGGCCGTGCGGTAGCGCTCGTAGAGGTCCTCGCTGGCGGCGGGGCCATTGCCCTCGGCCTCGTACTTGGAGGGACACTTCATCGTCAGGCGCGTGCTCTCGACCGAGCCGGCCGCCTGACTGTAGCGCCCCTCGACGATGCACGACTTGCCGCCCTCGAAGTTGTCGGGCGGGCTCTCGCGCGAGACGATCGGCAGCTCGTGGCCGTGCTCGTCGACGAGGGTGAAGCGCGTGACCGGGCGGCCCTCCTCGATCGTCGCCACGATCGAGCCTTCCTTGATCTGGCCGCGCACGCGCACGTTCTTGTCGTCGAACTGCTCGGGCGCGGTCGCGACCGCGCCGACCTCGAGCTCGTAGCGGCCGCTCGACGCGGTGGCGACGATGAGCACGGCGATGCCGACGGCGATGATGCCGACGACGACGTAGCCGAAGGGGATGCCGCGCCCGCGGCGCGAAGGCCTGGCGAGAGGCGCCGATGGATCGGGCGGCCGGGGCGCGCTGGTGTTGGCGAGGGGCTCGCTGGACGAGGACATGGTCTAGCCTCCGGTAACGCTCATCGATTGAAGGGTTCGCTCGCCGACCTGGAAGCGGTGACCCGGCCCCTTGGCGAAGAGCGCCTGGCGCAGCGTCGCCGCGATCGCCCCGTCGTCGTCGCCGCGGCGCATCATGTCGCGCAGCGAGAGGTCGCCGGGGAAGGCGAGGCACTCCTGCAGGATCCCGGTGGCGGTGACGCGCACGCGGTTGCAGGTGGCGCAGAAGTGGTCGGAGACCGCGGTGATGAAGCCGATCTCGTGGGCCTTGCCGCTCTGGCGGTCGACCAGGCGCGTGTAGCGCGCCGGGCCGCCGCCGGTGATCGCGGGCGCCTCGCTCGGGGTCTCGAGCGTGAAGTCGGCGCCGAGGCGCGCGCGCATCTCGGCGACCGGCACGAACGAGGACGGGCCCCAGCGGTCGTCGACGCCGATCGGCATGTACTCGATGAAGCGCATGACGAAGCCGCGCTCGCCGGCCCAGCGCACGAGCGCCGGCAGCTCGTCGTCGTTCTTGCCGCGGATGACGACGGCGTTGACCTTGACCGGGCCCATGCCGGCGGCGGCCGCGGCGTCGAGCCCGGCGATCACGCGCTGGAGGGTGTCGAGGCGCGTGCGCGTGAGCTCGGCGAAGGTCTCGGCGCGGAGCGAGTCGACGCTGACGTTGACGCGGCGCACGCCGGCGGCAGCCAGCGCGCCGGCCATCTCGGAGAGCGCCAGGCCGTTGGTCGAGAGCGCGATGTCCTCGAGGCCGTCGATGCGGGCCAGCTTGGCGACGAGGACCGGCAGGTCCTTGCGCAGGAGCGGCTCGCCGCCGGTCAGGCGCACGCGCGTGACCCCGAGGCCGGCGAAGATCGCGACCAGGCGGGCCATCTCCTCGAAGCTCATGACCTCGGCGCGCGGCACGAAGCGCAGCCCATCTTCGGGCATGCAATAGACGCAGCGGAAGCTGCAGCGGTCGGTCACCGAGAGCCGCAGGTAGCGCACGGCGCGGCGCTGACCGTCGTAGAGCCCGAAGGGCAAGCGGGCCGCCGGAGCGAGCGCGCGGAGTCCGTCGGCGGGCACAGGCGTGGCCGACCCACCGGCGCCGGGCGCGGAGGGGGATGCGTGCTCAGAGTCGGCCGACAGGCTCACGTCACCACCATGCGGGCGTAACGTAGGATCAGCCGGGATCGTTCGCAAGCCTAAGGTTTCAGCGATGCACCGGGCTCACCGGCCGAGCGCGGATCGGTATCGGAGTGCGCCGCGCGGCCGCGAGCTCAGCGGGGATCGAGGCGGGGACCGTCGGCATCCTTGAACCAGTCGCTCCTGAGGTGGCGATCGAGGCAGGAGGCGTAGAGGCAGTCGCGCATCGCGTTGGTCGAAAAGAGCACGCGATCGTGGCGCGACTGGGTGCGGATGAAGACGGCGCGGGCCTTGGTGATGTCGCGCTTGCTGAGCTCGGTGCCCTCGATCTGCTCGTGCACGTACTCGACGCCGGACTTGTCGAAGAGCCACATCAGGCGCTTGTTCTCGATGGTCGGCGCCTCGCCGGAGTAGAAGCTGACGATCTTGTGGCGCTCGGCCATGGTGCCGCCGTTGTCGTAGGTCGCGGCGACCCAGTCGTGGAAGATCCCGGTGCGCCCGTAGAGCGCATCGAAGAGATAGACCTCGTTGACGTTGAAGCCGCCGACCTCGAGGCAGTAGGACGCGACGCGGAAGCCGCCCGAGTGCGCCGAGAGGATGCACTTGCCGATGCGCGCCTTCGTGGGGATCCCGCTCTTGTCGAGGCGCGCCTGCAGGCTCGGGGTCTGGAGGGTCTCGCGCACCTCGGTGAGCAGGTTGACGAAGCCGTTCTTGTCGTCGAGCTTGCCGCCCGACATGTCCTCGGCGTTCACCGGCCCCTGCGGGAAGATCATGATCGCGTTCTGCTTGGAGTCGAAGAGCTGCTCGCGCAGTTGGTGGCGCTTCATCGCCTCGGCGGCCGTGTCGCGGTAGCCGTGGAAGTGCATCACGCAGTCGACGCGGTAGTCGCGCTTGACCCGGAAGTGGTGCGGGATGAAGGCGATGACCGTAGGGTCCTTGTAGCGCGCGTTCTTCGCCGGGAAGGGCGCGGTCTCGAGCTCCATCGTGATGGTGACGCCGCGCTTGCCGACCTCGACGTCGCGGATCTTCTTGTCGCGGCGGCGTGCGGCGCGCGCGCCCGACGAGGCGGCGGCGGTCGCGAGCACGAGCCCGGCGGAGGTGACGAGGAAGCTACGGCGAGAGCAGACGGTCGGCATCGGCGGGTGCGGCTGGGTGGGCGGCCGCGGGGATCGCGGCGCGGGCTTCGTGGGGCGGGCGGGTCGCTTGCTCGAAGAGCGCGCCGCCGAGCAGGAACCCAACACCGACGATCGCCGCCCCCTTCCAGCGGCGAAGATAAAGGAGGTGGCCCACCCACGTCACGGCGAGAATGCCGAGACCGATGAGCGGGTACCAGGCCGCGAGGCTGGCGCCGGCCTCGGTCTTGCCGGCCGCGGCCTCGCCCGACTTGGCGATCGCGTCGCCGAGCTTGGCGGCGATGGCGAGCACGGCGAGGAGCACGTAGATCGCCGGCAGGAGGCCCGGCGCCTTGTACGGACGAGGCAGCGCCGGCTGCTTGCTGCGCAGCACGTAGACCGCCGCGACGGTGAGCGAGCCGGTGACGAACATCGCGAGCGAGGTCATCTCGCCGATCGTCTCGGCGGTCCCGGAGAGCGCGATGAGACACGCGATCGCGGCGTGGAACCAGAGCGAGCGGCGCGGCACGCCGCCCTTCGAGAGCCTCCCCATCGGGGCCCAGAACGCGCCGTCCCTGGCCATGGCGTAGCCCACGCGCGCCGCCGCCATGATCGTCGCGTTCACCGACGTGAGGATCGCGAGCATGATCGTCACGAGCACGATGTGACCGAGCACGGGCGAGCCGAGCGCGTTGGCGACGCGCGTGCCCTGCTCGAACCCGAGCGTCGGGGTGCCGCTCGAGGCGAGGCCCGCCACGCCGAGCACCGCGACGAACATCACGATCAAGAGGAGGTAGAGGAGCGTGATCGCGATGGTCGACGCGAACATCGAGCGCGGGATGTTCTTGCCGGGCTCCTTCACCTCGGAGGCGACGTAGATGATGTTGATCCAGCCCGAGAAGATGAAGTTCACGGCGATGAACGCGGTCGCGAGGCCGGCGAGCGTGAGCGTGTCGGGCAGCGCGGCGAGCTCCCCCCCGGTCGGCGGCACGACGACGGTCGGCTGCGCGATCAGCACGTAGGCGGCGAGCCCGACCATGAGCGCGATCGGCGAGAGCGTGAGGATCGTCTGCGCGCGCGCGGAGAGCGAGGTGCCGAGGTCGTTGAGCACGGTGAAGACGAGGATGAGGCCGACGCCGCCGAGCTGAGCGCCGTTGAACGGGCCGAGCACCGGTGTGGACATGTCCGGGAAGGCGGCGTACCCGAGCAGCGGGCCGATCTGGTACTGGGTCGTCGCGATCGCGAGCGTCGCGGTCGAGCCGGCGAAGATCGCCGCGAACAGGACCCAGCCCGAGGCGAACGCGATCGACGGTCCGTAGGCGGCGCGCTGGAAGACGTAGTCGCCGCCGGCGCGCGGCATCATCGCGCCGAGCTCGCCGCACGCGGCCGCGCCGGAGAGCGCGAAGAAGCCGCCGAGCAGCACCATCGCGACGATCATCGGCAGCGAGCCCACGCCGCGCGCGATCTCGTCGGAGAAGAGGAAGATGCCGACGCCGATCATCGAACCGGCGACGATGGAAAACGCAGAGAGCGGCCCGATGACGCGCGGGGCTTCCTCTTGCTCGGGGATGCTCGCTGAGGTGTCGGACACTTCGGACATGGCCACGCAGAACGTCCTGGTCAGGGGCGCGATTCCGGCAGAGCGGTAGCATGATGGCCGGGCGCCGTCAGGAAAATCCGGCGCCCGAACCGAGGGCCCGTCCCGTGACGATTCGCTCCGGGCCCTCAGGCGTCTTCGGTCTCTGCGGCCTCGACCATGGCCTCGAGGCGCGGCACGAGATCCGGCGCGTGGCGCGCCAGGTAGGCGTGGCACTTCGCGACGTCGACACCGCCGCGGCGCACGAGCTCGATGACGTCGTTCTGGTCGCGCCGGCGGAAGGCGGAAAGCTTCATATATACGAGCACTTCCCCAGGGACGATCGGCAGGCCGCCGGCCATGAGGGGGTGCTCGAGGGCGTCCTCGACGTGGGCGCCGAGGCCGGTCGGCGAGAGGTAGTCGACCGCCACGCCGGCAACCGTCACGGGGACCCCCGGCTTGAACATGACCAGGGAGCCGTGCCGCTCGAACGCTTCGTCACCGACGAGGAAATCCGCGTCCGAGGTCTGTCGCAGATAGCCGTGGGCCGCGACCGCGACCCCGCCGGCGATGGCGTGGCGGATCCCGAGGCGGGTGAGCTGCGCCGAGGTCTCTTCGATCGCCTGGCGCACCGCGGGCTGGACGGTCTCCAGCGCCTTGTTCACGTCGATCAGACCCACGGGGCGCCTCGCGATCTGGGCGTATGACAGGTGCACATGCCGACGCTATCACGCATCACGCGGCGTGACCCACAGGCGGGCGATCTGCTCGTGCGTCGGGTTGTCGGCGGGGGCGTTGGTGCAGACGTAGAGGCGGCACTCCGTCGGGCGCGCTTCGTAGATCGTGCAGCCGGGCGCGCCGTCGGAGGCGGTGCCGAAGAAGATGCACTGGCCGCGCAGGGCGCGGTAGAGATCGTCGGCGCGGCTGGCCGGAGGGATGGCGGGCTTGCCGTCGATGCCGAGCTTGAGCGGGGCGAAGACGAAGACGCGCTCGCCGTCGAGGTCGATCGAATCGATGACGAGGAACTGGCGCACGAACTGGTCGGGCTCGAGGCCCTTGAGCGCGGCGGCGGCCTCGACTTCGCCGGGCGCGAACCAGCCGGGGTTGGACTTGCAGCAGAGCCCGCGCCGGATGCAGCCCTTGGACGGATCGGGGTGCGGCTCCTGCTCGTCCCAGGTCCAGTAGGGGTTCTCCTCGGGCGCGTCGGGCACGTCCCCGTCGGCGGTCGCGGCGGGCGCCAGATCGGGCCGCTGTTTGATCGATTCGTCGAGGATCCGGAACGTGCCCTTGGGTCTCATCGGTTATCATCCTCGCCGATGTTGTGGATCTATCCAAGCCTGGCGCTGCTCCTCGGCGGCGCGGACGCGCACGCGCCGAGCGCGGTGGCGCCGGCGGCCCCGGACACGCCGGCGGTCGTGCTCGGGCTCGAGGTGCTCTTGAGCGAGCGGCTCGACCTCGTCAAGTCAAAGCGCGTCGGGCTCCTGACGCACCCGGCCGCGGTCGACCACGACTGGGTGCCGTCCGTCGATCGCCTGGTCGCCGCCGGCAAGGCGGAGGGCTTCCGGATCGTGCAGCTCTACGGGCCCGAGCACGGGATCCGCGGGTTCATGTCCGCGGGCGAGAAGACCGGCGCCGGGGTCGACCCGCACACCGGGCTGCCGGTCGAGAACCTCTTCGGGCTCGGCCAGAAGGGGCGCCCCTCGCCAGGATCGCTCGCGCGCATCGACGTGCTGCTGGTCGATCTGCAGGACCTCGGCTCGCGCACCTACACGTACGTCTCGACCCTGGGCGAGGCCATGAAGGCCGCGGGCGAGGCGGGCAAGCCGGTCATCGTGCTCGACCGCCCCAACCCCTACGGCGGCGAGGTCTTCGAGGGGCCGGTCCTGAAGAAGGGCCAGCGCAGCTTCATCGGGTGGGCGACCTTCCCGGTGACCCACGGGCTGACGATCGCGGAGGTCGCGCGCTACTACAAGGAGGTCGAGGGGATCGACTGCGAGCTGGAGATCGTCGCGATGAAGGGCTGGCGCCGCGACATGCAGTGGCACGAGACGGGACTTCACTGGGTGCCGACCTCGCCGGGGATCCCGCACGTCGTCAACGCGTGGCTCTACACCGCGACCGGCATGGTCGGCGGGATCTCGGACAACGTCAGCGAAGGGGTCGGCACCACCCTGCCCTTCGAGCAGGTCGGCGCCGAGTGGATCGTCGCGCCCGATCTCGAGCGCGAGCTGAGCGCGAGGAAGCTCCCCGGCGTGCTCTTCCGCGCGACGACCTTCCGGCCGAACTGGTTCACCTTCAAGCGCAAGGTGCTGCACGGCGTGCAGATCCTCATCACCGATCCGGCGGCGTTCCGGCCGATCAAGACGGCGCTGGCGATCTGGACGGCGATCGAGAAGCTCTACCCGGGCCAGGCGAGCTTTCGCGACAACCACGCGCGCGTGTGGGGCACCGAGCGCGTGATCGCGGACGTGCGCGCCGGCAAGAGCGCCGAGCGCATCGAGGCGAGCTGGAAGAAGGACCTCGACGCCTACGGCGAGCGGCGCGCGGGCGTGCTGATCTACCGGTGATCAGCGCGGCGCCGCGGCGGTTGAGCGGGCGACGGCGCGTGCTATGCTCCGGCCTCGTCGATCGACCCTGTGTCGCCTCGCGCGGATGACAACGCACGCCTCGTGCGTCGTGGGTGAATCATGCCGATCTGCTTCGTACTCGTCGCGCTCCTGGCCCAGCCCGAGCCCGGCCCGCCCGCGCCCACGCAGCTCTTCGCCGACCTCGACGGCGACGGCACGCGCGAGGACGTGCGCTTCTTCGCGGCGGCCGACGGCCAGCGTGGCTTCCTCGTGCGCGACGGCGATGGCGCGGGCACGAGCCCGATCTATCCGGCCTACAAGGCGGAGGCCGCGCGCTTTTCCGCGGGCGAGGCGATCGTGCTCGGGGTGTGGACGCGCAAGGGCGTGCGCGCGGGCGAGCCGGCGCGCCGGACGCTCTGGGTCGTCGGATTCGAGGGCGGCCGCTGGGTCGAGCGCTGGCGCGGCTCCGCGCTGGCGCGGCCGTTCACGGACTTCGCGCTGCGCGACCTCGACGGCGATGGTGTCGACGAGCTCGTGGTGCACGAGTGTGAGGCGGGCGCGCGCACGGGCTTCGCGGCGTACCGCTGGAACGGCTTCGGGTTCTCGGGCGTGGCGCGGCTCGCCGCACCTTGCGAAGGTGCGAGGATCCGCTGGGACGAGCTCCGGCTCGAAGGAGATCGGTTGTGGCGAAGTTGATCGGCGCGGTGGCGATGGTCGTGCTCGGGATCGGCTGCGGCAAGAAGGCCGGGCCCGCGGATCCGAACGCGGGCGCGGACGGCGGTGTGAGCGTGAGCGCGGACGGCGTGAGCGTTAGCGCGGACGGCGGCGTCGGCGAGGATGACGACGCGAGCGCGGACGCCGGCGACGACGCGAGCATCCGCGCGGATGCGGGCCTCGACGCGGGCGTGGGGGTCGGCGCGGAGGTGAGCCCGGGCGCGGGCGACAGGCTCTCGGCGCCGGGCAGCGATGCGCGGCGTCCCCGCGTCAGCCCGGACGGCAAACAGGTCGTGTTCATGGTCGGCCCCGAAGGCGGCCGCGAGATCCAGCTCGTCGCCATCGGCGGAGGTGCGCCGCGGGTCCTCGCCGCGCACACGGCCGATGACCGCGATCCAACCTGGAGCCGCGACGGCACGCGCGTGATCTTCGCGTCGAACCGGAGCGGCAAGGGGTACGATCTCTTCGTCGTCGACGCCGCGCGCGAAGGGGCCGAAGCCGAGCCCCTGCCCGGCGCCGATCCGGCGGTCGACGAGCTCGAGCCGGATGTCTCCCCGCTCGAGTACACGTTCTCGGCGGTGAGCCCGAGCTCGTGCAACCGCGACGGTGCGATGGGCGTGCCGGTCGGCCGCTACGAGAAGGTCGCCTTCACCCGCGTCGACGCCGCGGGCGCAAGACAGGTGTGGTTCCAGAGCCTCGATGGCGCGCACCGCGGGCGCATCTCCCCCGCGGACCGCGCGTGCGCGGGCCCGCGCTACTCGGGCGACGGGCTCTCGCTGGCGATGAGCTGCGGCGGCGCAGATGGCGCGCTCGGCGTCGCGCACGATACGCGCGCGGTCTGGGACCAGTCGTTCTCGGCGGCGCTCAAGGCGATCGGCTATGACGCGCTCGACGATCTCGACGAGGAAGGCGAGCCGGCCAGGGGCTCGCCGCCGCGCTGCGACGATCCGGACGACCCGAAGAGCTGGCGTGCCGATGGGTGCCTCTCGAAGCTGCCGCGCCGTTACGCGACGCACGCGCCGGCGCCCGTGCCCGCCGACGCTGGCGCGCTCGCGGCGGTCGACTACGCGACCAACCAGACGCTCCTGCTCGCGACCGGCCCAGGCGGCGCGCTCACCCGTGAGCGACGGGATGGCGCCTCGTGGAGCCCGCTCGCGGTCGAGGGTGCGAGCGCCATCGTCGCGCTCGACTGGGCGCCGGATGGGGCGAGCGTCGTGGTCGAGCGGCGCGGCAAGGACGGCGCGCACGAGATCGCTCGCCTGTCGACGGACTACCCCCTGCAGGACGTCAAGGACCTCGTCGACTACCCCGAGCTCTGGGGCGAGGGCGCTACCGAGCGGCTGCAGAGAAACCGCTTCGTCGTCCGGCCGGGCACCGAAAAAGAGCTCTTCACCGCCTACGACAAGGTGATGTATGCGCGGCGCGCGCCGTTCGTCACCGCCGACGCGATGCTGCAGACCCTGCGCGACGAGGTCGCGACCCTCTTGAAGGACGCCGAGACCAGCGCCGCCGACGACCTGCGCACGCTGACCGAGGCGCTGATGAAGTCCTACGCGGCACGCGATGACGAGGTCAGCCGCTACTACGCCACCCACTTCGCGATCGCCTGGGCGGCGCTGGCGGCGGCCGAGGCGTTGCCCGAGCCCGCGGAGCGCTACCCCGGTGACGACGAGGATCGCCCCGCCGAAAAGCCTCCTATCGAGGGTATGAAGGACGAGCTCGCCAAGGTGATGGCCGCTGTGCCGGAGCCGATCCGCACGCGCGTGAAGGACGCGCTCGACAAGGCGCTGGCGCACGAGGGCTTCATCGAGGTCACCGTGCCCGGCCGCAAGGACGCGGTGCCGGTCGACTTCTCGCAGATGAAGCCGCGCGGGCACTACGCCGAGTCGCCGCTGGCCGGCTACTTCATCGCGATGAAGTGGCTCTCGATGGTGCCCTTGCCGCTCGACGCCAGCGCGGTGGCGCTGGTGCGCACGATGCAGGAGCAGGGGCTCATCCAGCGCTGGCGCGCGATCGACCAGATGGTCGGCGCGTTCATGGGCAAGCCGATCGACGTGACGGTGAGCCACCTCGAGGCGCTGCTCGCCAAGGACCCCGCCGTGGTCGAGCCGCGCTTCGACAAGAACAAGGCCCACGCGGCGCTCAGCGCGATGCTCGGCGAGCTCGGGATCCGCGGGCTCGCCCAGGCGCTCTCCGACGACGCCGGCGGTGGCGCGGTCGCGCGCGAGCCGGCCTTCATGTTCTTCCCGCTGCGGCTCGGGCTCGACGTGCCGACCTTCACCGGGCTCACTCACCCCAAGGTCCCGCAGCGCGGGTTGCCGTCCTCGGTCGACGTGCTCGCCGCGCTCGACGTGCCGGCTGCGGCGCGGATCGCGCTGACACAGGAGAAGGGAAAGTCCTGGCAGGACACCTACCAGAGCGAGCTCGCCGCGCTCAGGGCGAAGGCACCCGCCCAGGACGACCCGCTCTGGACGACCGATCTCTACCACGCATGGCTCGCGCTCTTGCGCACGATGGCGACGCCGATGAAGACCCCGGCCGAGGCGCGCCTGCTCTTCACGGAGAGCCCGGCGTGGGAGGAGCGCCTGGTCGCGGGCGCGCTCGGCGGCTACGCACAGCTCAAGCACGACGCGGTGCTCTACGCCTTTCAGGACTTCAGCGCGCAGTGCGACAGCGGCTTTTCGGTCTTCACCTACGTCGAGCAGCCCGTGCTGCCGAAGCCGCGCGGCTTCGTCGAGCCGAACCCGGCCTTCTTCCGCGCGGCGGCGGCGCTGGCCAAGAGGGCCTACGCCGTCTTTTCCCCCGAGCACGAGCCGAGCGTGGGCAACCTCTGGGACGACGAAGGCAACGAGATCGCGATGAACGCGCGCATCCTCGCAGAGCGCCTCGCGGCCATCGCCCAGCGTCAGCTCGACGGCAGGGCGATCGACGACGCCGACATCGACTTCCTGCGCACGATCGGCGGCACCTTCGAGGCGATCTTCCTGAGCCAACAGAAGGGTGACGGCCTGACCTCGGGCGCGGCCCGCCAGGAGCGTGGGATCGCGCTGGTGACCGACGTGCACACCAACGTCACCTCGCAGGTCGCGCTGACGATCGGGATCGGCCGCGTCGACCGCATCTACGTCGCCGTGCCCGACGCGATCGGCGCGCGCATGACCGAGGGCGGGGTCTTCAGCTTCTACGAGACGACGCAGCCGATCAGCGATCGCCTCACCGACGCGCAGTGGCACGCCAAGATCCTCGCCGGTGAGCTGCCGCCGCGGCCGCCGTGGGTCTCGAGCTTCTTCGAGCCCGCCCCACGGCCCGGCGGGAAATGAGCGATGCTGGCGAGCCTCGCGCTCGTGCTCGCGCTCACCGCCGATCGACCGATCGAGCTCGTCTTCGGCGGTGACGTCGCGCTCGGCCGGGTGCTCGCGGGTCGCGTCGTACCGATCGGCGGCGACGAACCGCTCGGTCCGTATGCGCACGCGCTGCGCACGGCCGACCTGGCGATCGTCAACCTCGAGGGCGTGCTCTTCGACGGCCCGCTCGAGGCGCGCGACGGGATCCGCCTCGTCGCGCCGGGCGCACGCGCGAAGACCTTGAGCGAGGCGGGCATCGATCTGGTCTCGCTCGCCAACAACCACGCCCTCGACGCCGGCCTCGCCGGGTTGGGCGCCACCGAGGCCGCGCTCGACGAGCTCGGCGTGCACGCGCTAGGCGCCGGCCGACGCACCCTATTAAAGGATATCGATGGCGTCGGCTTCGCCTTCATCGCGGTGACCGATCGGCGCAACGTCGGTGCGCGACCGGGCGAGCTCGCGGCGATCGCCTACGCGCCCGGCGCGCGCCTCGTCGAGATGGTGCGTGCCGAGATCGCGCGCCTCGACGGCCGCGCCGCGGCGGTGATCGTGCTCGTGCACTGGGGCCAGGAGCTCTCGCCGGGTCCGACACGCCGTCAGCGCGCGATCGCACACGCGCTGCTCGACCTCGGCGTGGCCCTGGTCGTCGGCCACGGCCCGCACGTGGTGCACGAGGTCGAGCGCCGGGGGCGCGGGGTCATCGCCTACAGCCTGGGCAACCTCGTCTTCGACATGCGCGCGCCCGCGACGCGCGAGCGGGTCCTGGCGCACGCGCGCTTCGATCGCCGCGGCGCGCTGATCGACTTCGCGCTCTCCGAGGTGGGCGCGAGCGCCGATCAGTCGCGCAAGAGGCGCGGATCGAGAGCCGGCGGAGGCGGCGGCGCGGTCTTCCTGACGAGGTGATCGATCGCCTGACCGAGCCCCTCGAGCGTGAGCGGGAACATCGGGAAGAGGCGCGCGATCACGTCGACGGTGTAGCCGCGCCAGTGCTGCGGCTCCATCGGGTTGAGCCAGACGCTGCGGGTGAAGTGCGTGCGCAGGCGGTGGAGCCACACGAGACCCGGGGTCTCGCTGCGCTCGAACCAGTCGATGGCGCCGTGCGCCGAGATGAGCTCGGACGGGGCCATCGAGGCGTCGCCGACCAGCAGCAGGAAGGTCTCGGGCGGGCGGTCCTTCAGGAGATCGGCGGTCGGGATGTTGTCGCCGCTGTCCATCGAGGTGAAGAGGCGCGAGTAGACGCAGTTGTGAAAGAAGAGGGACTCGAGCTTCTTCCAGTGGTTGAGCCCGGAGGCCGCCGAGAACAGGGTCTCGACCAGGCGCGTGTAGGGCGTCATCGAGCCGCCGACGTCCATCGCCAACAGGACGCGCGCCTGGTTCTCGCGCGGGGGCACGAAGGCGAGCTCGAGCTCGCCGGCGTTCTTGCCGGTCTTGTCGATCGTCTGATCGATGTCGAGCTCGGGATCGCCGTCCTTGCGCGCGAGGCGCCGGAGCTTGCGCAGCGCCACCGCGAGCTGGCGCGTGTCGAGCACACGGTCGTTGCGGTAGTCGCGATAGCGGCGCGCCTGGGCGACCTGCACCGCCTGCCGGCCGCCGCCGCTGCCGCCGACGCGGATCCCGGCGGGGTTGTTGCCAGCGTTGCCGAAGGGCGAGGTGCCGCCCGTCCCGACCCAGCGGTTGCCGCCGTCGTGGCGCTCCTTCTGCTCGGCGAGGCGCTCGAGGAAGCGCTTGCGCAGCTCGTCGAGCGAGAGGCGCTCGAGCTCCGCGAGCTCTTCGGGGGAGAGCCCCGGTCGCTCGAGCGGCTGCTCGAGCCAGGCGAGGAGCTCCTCGGTGAGGGCGACCGGCATCTCGCCGTCGCCGAAGGTCGCCGCGAAGACCTGGTCCCAGGCGTCGAAGTGCGCCTCGTGCTTGACGAGGAGCGCGCGCCCGACCGCGTAGAGCGCGTCCAGCGACGGCTCGACGTGGCCGTCGGCCAGCGCCTCGACGAGCGCCATCCACTCGGTCGGCGAGACCTTGATGCCCGCCCCGCGCAACCCGTAGAAGAGCTTGCCGAAGAGCATGAGGTCAGCCCTCCACCCGGGATCGGCCGGCCATCAGCGCCACTTCTTCGCGGGCCGGCGCGCGTCCTTGGCGATGGCGAGGTCGCGCTCGCGCTTGATCAGCGTACCGATGAAGGGCAGCTCCTCGCCGGCGCCGACGGCGGTCGTCAGATCGACCCCGTGCGCGAGCAGCGCGGCGATCCAGTCGATGAGCTCCGAGGTGCTCGGCTTCTTGCGCAGCCCCTCGACCGCGCGAAGCTGATAGAAGAGCGACATCGCCCGCTCGGTGAGCGCCTTGTCGAGCCCGGGGAAGTGCACGTCGACGATGCGGCCCATCAGCGCCTCGTCGGGGAAGTCGATGTAGTGGAAGACCACGCGCCTGAGGAACGCGTCGGGCAGCTCCTTCTCGTTGTTCGACGAGATCACGACGATCGGGCGGGTGCGCGCGGTGACGACGTCGCCGGTCTCGGCGATGGCGAAGCTCATCGCGTCGAGCTCGTGGAGGAGATCGTTGGGGAACTCGACGTCGGCCTTGTCGACCTCGTCGATGAGCAGCACGACCTTGTCCGGCGCGGAGAACGCCTGACCCAGCGGGCCGAGCTTGATGTACTGGCGGATGTCGGAGACGTCCTTGTCCTGGAAGCGCGAGTCGTAGAGGCGCTGCACCGCGTCGTAGACGTAGCAGCCCTCGCGCGCCTTGGTCGTCGACTTCACGTGCCAGGTCAGAAGCGGCAGCGCGAGCCCCTCGGCGATCGAACGCGCGAGCAGGGTCTTGCCGGTACCCGGCTCGCCGCGCAGGAGCAGCGGCCGCCCGAGCGCGATCGCCACGTTGACGATGCGCTGCAGATCCTCGGAGGCGATGTAGTCCGCCGATCCGGACCAGCGATGGGGTTGGGTCGAGACACTCATCAGGGCTTCATCTCCGGGCCGCGCGCCGACTGAACGGCGATTCATTCACGCGCAAGGTAGCCACCCCACCCACAAAAGTCACGCGCGACGTCGCCGCCCGGCTCCGATAAGGTGCCGCCGTGTCCCGCACCCGCCAGACCACCAAGACGCTCCAGGTCTCACGCGCAACCGCCCGCTTCCTCGCCGCGGGCCACCCCTGGGTGCGCCCCGACCGCTTCACGCGCGGCCTCGAGCGCCTGCGCCCCGGCGACGTCGTCACCCTCGTCGACGAGTCCGGCGCCCGCCTCGCCTCGGCCCTGGCCGATCCCGGCGCCGAGATCGCCGCGCGCGTCTTCCACCGCAAGCCCGACATGGCCTGGCGCCCTGACGCCGCCATCGCCCGCGCGCTCGAGCGCCGCGCCGCGCTCGCCGCCGACGCCGACACCGACTGCTACCGCCTCGTGCACGGCGAGGGCGACTTCCTGCCGGGGCTACGCGTCGAGCGCTACGGCCCCGTCGTCGTCGTGCTCGTGCTCGCCGCCTGCATCACCCCGCACCTGCCGGCGATCACAGCCGCGCTCGCGCGCCACCTGCCCGGCGCGACCCTCGTCGTGCGCGAGCACATGGACGACCTCCGCCGCCAGGAGGTCAAGACCCGCCGCCTCGACGGCCGCCCCCTCGACCCCGACGAGGTCGTCGTCGCGCGCGAGCTCGGCCTCACCTACCCGCTGCGCCCGTTCGCCGGTCTCGCCACCGGTCTCTACGTCGACCAGCGCGAGACGCGCGTGTGGCTCCGCCGCTTCGCCTCCGGCGCGCGCGTGCTCAACCTCTTCGCCTACACCGGCGCCTTCTCGCTCGCGCTGCTCGCCGCCGGCGCCGCCTCCGCGCTCGACGTCGACCTCGCCCAGCCCGCCCTCGACCGCGCCGCCGAAGCCGCGCGCATGAACGACCTCGCCGCGCGCCACGCCACGCTCAAGGCCGACTGCCGCCAGTATCTCGCCGCCTCAGCCGACGCCTTCGACGTGATCATCGTCGACCCGCCGACCGCCGCGCAAGGCGGCTCGGGCTGGGTCCTGCGACGCGACTACCCCGAGGTCCTCGCGCTCGCGCTCCAGCGCCTCGCCCCCGGCGGCCTGCTCCTCGCCGCGTGCAACACGCTCGGCAAGCCCTACCCGCTCGCCGACGCCGTGCGCCAGGCCGCCCACACCGCGCGCGTGAGGGTCAGCGAGATCCCCCCGCCCGCGCTCGGCGCGGACCTGCCCCAGCTCCAGGGCTTCCCCGAAGGCCGCCCACACCGCCTCGTCGCGCTTGTCACCGCGTCGGGACCGGCCTAACGTCATGCGCATGGTCTCGGCCGCACCTCCAGCATCGCCCTCGTCCGCGGTTCGCCTCAAGGCCGCCGTCTACCGCTCCGATCTCGGCCAGAAGAAGCGGACCAACGAAGACGGCGTGCTCTCGCTCTCCAAGGTGCCGCTCTGGGCGGTCGCCGATGGCACCGGCGGGCCCGAGCCGGCGCGCGTCGCGCTCACCGTGCTCAAGGAAAACGCCCAGCACCTCGCCGCCAAGAACCAGGAGGTGCTCGTCAACCCGAGCACCACGGCCCGCCTCGGCGTCGGCCGCTTCCTCGAGTCGCTCTTCACCAAGGCCAACGTCGCCGTCTTCGAGGCCGCCGACAAGATCCTCGATCGCCGCATCGCCACCACGCTCTGCGCCGCCACCCTGGCCGGTCAGTACGCCTTCGTCGCGCACGTCGGCGACTCGCGCGCCTACCTCATGCGGCAGGGTCGGCTGCGCTGCCTCACCCACGATCACACGCTCGCCGCGATGCAGCTCCGCCGCGGCGACATCACCCCCGAGGAGTTCCAGACCTCGCCGTTTCGCCGCACGCTCTCGCAGGCGATCGGCATGAGCCCCGCGCTCGAGGTCGATCTCCTCGAGCTGCGCCTGCACCCGGGCGACGCGCTCATCGTCACCAGCAACGGCCTCAACCGCGCGCTCTCCGACGAGGTGATCCAGGGCTGCCTCGAGGCCGACGGCACCACCGACCAGCGCGCCGATCTGCTGGTGCAGAAGGTCAGCGAGCACGGCGCCCCCGACAACACGACCTTCATCCTCATCGAGACCGAGCCGGCGCAGCACCGCAAGGTGCGCCCGCAGGACCTCGAGACCACGGCGCGCGCATCGTTCCTGTTCAAGGACCTGAGCGACACCGAGTGGCACCAGGTGCAGCCCTACCTCGAGCTCGTCGACGCGCGCGCCGGCGAGACGATCTGCACCGCCGGCGACGACCCGCTCGGCCTCGCCGTCCTGGTGCAGGGCCGCGCCCGCTGGGAGCAGGCCGCCGGCGAGACGCGCCTCATCGAGCCCGGCGAGACCTTCGGCGCGCTCGGGCTCGCCTCCGCCGACAAGAGCCTCGAGACCGTCACCGCGCTCGACCCGAGCCACCTCTGGGTCCTGTCGAGACCGCGCTTCGCCGAGATCGTGCGCCTCAACCCGACGCTCGGCGGCAAGCTCACGCTGAGCCTGCTCGAGTCGCTCGGCAACCGCCTCGGCGTGCTCACCACGCGTCTTGGACAGATCCTCGACGCCGCCAACGGGAAGCTCTGATGATGATCCTCGCGCAGCCGATCGCCCTGCCGTCCTTCGCTCTGGTGCTCGCGCTCGGGCTCGCCCTGCCGACCGACGCGCACGCGCAGTCGCCGACCCAGCCGATCCCCAAGGGCTCCAAGGTGACGCTCGGCCGCCCGACCCAGGTCGACGAGGTCCTGCTGCGCCTGGTCGGCCTCGAGTGCATCGCCGCCACCGCGCTCAAGCGCAACCCCGACGGCAGCTACGACGGCTCGCTGACCTGCGGCGCGGTGACGATCGCCGCCAAGCGCCTGGCGATCGATCTGCGCGACGTCGTGATCAAGGAGGAGGCCGATCCGCCGCCGTCCCCGCTGAGCGACCCGACGATCGCGACCGGCAAGGTCACGATCCTGGAGATCGGCGAGGGTGACCTCTTCAAGGCGCGCCGCGCGGAGCTCATCGGCAAGTTCTGCAACGTCACCAAGCCGCTCAAGCGCGACGCCGCCGGCTACTACGCCGGTGAGCTGACCTGCGGCAACAACCGCTACTACTTCGCCGAGGTCCGCGTCGCCGCCGGCTCGGTCAGGGTGCCGGCCTTGCTCGAGGTGCTCGTCGGGGGGGCCGGCGCCTCGGTCGGCGAGCGCTGGCGCATCACCGACGCCGGCGACATCTACCCGTCGATCAACACGACCGACTGCCTCGTCTGGCCGAGTGCCGACGCCAAGCGCACCGGCGGTGAGAACGCCTGGGGCGGCTGGCGCGCCAAAAACGGCGACGTGGGCACGGTGATCGGCGTCGCGCGCCACTGCAGCCAGGACGTCAACGTGGTCTTCCTCCAGATCGGCGCCTTCGTCGTCGCGATCGGCGAGCAGGGGCTCGCGCAGGAGCCGTGAGCGTCGACGGCTCGTAACCCGGCGCTCGGCGCGCTGAACTTCGACCGCGCGCTCGGCGTTGTCGGCATGAGGTGGTAACCAGACGCCACCCGAGAACGTAGGGAGCGAGCGGAGACACCGGATGCCATCGCTGAACAACTTGCCCTCGCTGTCGCTCGCCGCCCTGACGATCTCGCTCTCGCTGGCCGCGGGCCCGTCGCTCGCGGCCGAGCCCTTGCCGACCGCGACCGCCTCCAAGAACAAGGTCGAGGTCGAGCTCGCCGCCGACGTCACCTCGGTCGCGCCGGGCGAGACCTTCCGCCTCGGCGTCTTCATCCGTCCCGATCCCGGCTGGCACGTGTACTGGAAGTTCGCCGGCGACACGGGGCTGCCGACCGAGGTGCACTGGGCGCAGGTCGAGGGCATCGACTTCGATCACATGGCGTGGCCGGTGCCCAACCGCTACGTCGACAAGCTCGGCGGCCGCTCCTTCGGCTATGAGAAGGAGGTCCTGCTCACGACCCGGGTGCGCGCGCCCGAGGACCTGCTCGAGGGCAGCGAGCTGCCGCTCGAGGCCAAGGTCGAGTGGCTCGTTTGCAAGGAGAACTGCATCCAGGGCTCGGCGCGGGTCGGCCTGCAGCTGCCGGTGCGCGAGCTGCCCGAGGCCGAGAGGCGCTCGGATCGGCACGCGGTCTTCGAGGCGTGGGCTCGGCGTGTGCCGCTGGCGGCGCCGCCCGCGGGGCTCACCGTCGAGGCGAGCGTCGACGGCGCGCCGGTCGCGCCCGGCGACGCGTTCAAGGTGCGCCTGGTACTCGGCGCGGCCACCCCGATCGCGCTGCACGAGCCGCTGGCCGAGGCGTTCCTGCCGGCGACCGAGGGCCTCGAGGTAACGGCGATCGACAAGAAGGCGGGCCCCGATGACAAGTCGGTGGTGCTCGAGCTGAGTGGCAAGGCCGCCGGCGAAGGCGAGCTCGTCTCGCGCCTCGAGGGGGTCGTGCGCGTGCTGATCGACGGCGCGCCGATCGCCTTCGACACACGCATCGAGGTGCCGCGCAAGCCCGGCCCTGCGGTCGTCCCGGCACCGGCGCTCGGGGCCGGCCCGACCCTGCCCGCGCCCCCTCCTGCGGGCCCGGCGATCGGCGCGCTCGGCGCCGACGAGGACCCGTGCGCGCACGCCGACCTCAGCGGCGGCGGTGACGAGCGGCTCTCGAGCTTCGCGCTCGCCCTCCTCTTCGCGTTCATCGGCGGCCTCATCCTCAACGCCATGCCGTGCGTGCTGCCGGTGCTCTCGCTCAAGATCCTCGGCGTCGTGCAGCAGAGCCAGGATGCGCCCAAGGTGATCTGGCGCCACGGCCTCGTCTACACCGCCGGCGTGCTGGTGAGCTTCCTCGTCTTCGCCATCCTGCTCCTCGTGCTGCAGCAGACGAGCTGGGCCTTCCAGTTCCAG
The DNA here is from genome assembly GCA_011526585.1 of Deltaproteobacteria bacterium. Taxonomy (GTDB): domain Bacteria; phylum Myxococcota_A; class UBA9042; order PHBI01; family PHBI01; genus WYBB01. The sequence continues at coordinate 4,583 of WYBB01000111.1, read as the reverse complement.
GACCCGACCTTCGTCGCGATCTTCAGCGCGATCGTCTTCGCCTTCGGGCTCTCGCTCTTCGGCGTCTTCGAGCTGGCGCTGCCCGGCGCGCACCGCCTCGACGCCGCGGTCGCCGGCTCGCACGGCTACATGAGCTCCTTCAACTACGGGATCTTCGCGGTGCTGCTCGGCACGCCCTGCACCGCGCCCTTCCTCGGCCCGGCCCTGACCTACGCCTTCACGCAGCCGCCGCTCATGATGACGCTGCTTCTGCTCACCGTCGGCCTCGGGCTCGCCTTCCCGTTCCTCCTGCTGGCGCGCTTCCCCGGCTGGCGGCGCTTCCTGCCCAAGCCGGGCCCGTGGCTCGTCACCTTCAAGAAGGTGATGGGCTTCTTCCTCATCGGCACGGCGGTCTTCCTGCTGTCGATCCTCGCCGCGCAGGTCTCGCGCGACGCGCTCGTCGGCTACCTGATCTTCCTCGCGGTCCTGTCCTTCGCCTTGTGGATCTACGGCCACTGGACGAGCCCCGAGCGCGGCACCCGCGCCCGCTGGATCGCCACCGGCGTCGCCGTCGCGCTGACCACCGGCGCCGCCGCGCTCTTCGTCTCGGTCGAGCCGCCGCCCGCCGGCCCCGGCGCCGAGACGATCGCCGGCGTGACCTGGCACGACTTCGATCAGACCGATCCGATCCAGCACGCGCGCGACGGCCGCCTCGTCTTCGTCGACTTCACCGCCGACTGGTGCGCGACCTGCAAGGTCAACGAGGCGACGGCGATCCACACCGACGCGACGCGCGCGCTCTTCGAGAGGCTCGGCGTCATGACGATCAAGGGTGACTTCACGGTGCACAAGCCGGCGATCGCCGAGTGGCTCCAGCGCTTCGAGGAGCCCTCGGTGCCGCTCTACGTCGTCATCCCCGCCGGCCGCCCCGACGAGGCGTTCAAGCTCGCGCCGCTCATCTCCGAGGCCGACGTGCGCGACGGGATCTGCCGCGCGCATCGCCTGGTCACGACGGCGAGCGCCAGCCGCTGACACGGTTCCGGTTCAGTCGACCGGCCTGCGCGGCTCGCCCTCGCGCACGCCGAGGTTGCCGAAGCGGTGGTAGTCCTCGGAGATCGTCTGCTCTCGCAGGTAGCGCAGGAGCTCGACGCGGCCGGCGCTGACGACCGGCTCGGCGGCGACGTGGATCCCGCGGGGGTTGCACGCCGCGCGCAGCGCCGGATCGACCACGCCGAGCGCGCGCACACGCTCGACGCCGGCGAGGCGTGCGACGAGCGCGGCGGTCGACTCGATCGTCGCGCCGAGGGCGAGCACCCAACTCTCGTCGCCGAGCGACACGTCGGCGCTCGGCGAGAGCGGCGTGCCGCAGGTCCGCGCGGCCTCGATCGCACGCTCCGCGTCACCGCGCGCGGCGCCCGGGCCGAGGCGCAGGATCATCTTCGCCAGCGGGCGATAGCGGAGGTGGTTGTCCTGGCCGACGAGCCTGACCGGGTCGACCGGCGCCGCGAAGTGCGTCGCGAACGCGCGCGGATAGTCGGGCGCGCGCTCGTGACCGTCCCGGATCGTCGCGAGCTGCATGACGTAGTTCGGTCCGCCCGCCTTGGCGCCGGGCCCGAAGACGCTCGCCTTCATGCCGCCGAAGGGCTGGCGCTCGACGATGGCGCCGGTGGTCGCGCGGTTGACGTAGAGACAGCCCGCCTGCATCGCGTCCTTCCAGCGCGCGATCTCGCGATCGTCGAGCGACTGGATCCCGGCGGTGAGCCCGTAGGCGACGCCGTTGGCGATCGCCAGGGCGTCGTCGAGATCGGCGGCGCGCATCACCGCCAGCACCGGCCCGAAGAGCTCGTTGTCGTAGGTGCGCGAGCCGACCTTCACGCCGAGCTTCACGCCAGGTGACCACAGGCGCGGGTTGCCCTCGAGCATGCGCGGCGCGACGAGCCACGTCTCCCCCGCGTCGAGGTGTGAGAGCGCCCAGGCGAGGTGCCCCCGCGGCTCGCGGATGAGGGGCGTGACCTTGCTCGCCGGGTCCCAGGCGCCGCCGACGCGCAGGCTCTGCGTCGCGTCGCGCAGGCGCTCGAGGAAGGCCGGGTCGTCGTAGAGCGCCGCCTCGAGCACGAGCAGCGAGGTGGCACTGCACTTCTGGCCGGCGTGGCCGAAGGCGGAGTGGAGCGAGTGCTTGATCGCCAGATCCCAGTCGGCCATCGCGGTGACGATCATCGCGTTCTTGCCGCCGGTCTCGGCGACGAGCACGCGATCGTCCTTGTGCGCGAGGAAGCGGCGCGCCGTCTCGCTCGCGCCCGTGAGCACGATCGCGCCGATCCCGTCGTGAGCGACGAGGAAGGTGCCGACCGGATCATTGGCGCACGGCAGGAATTGCAGGACCTCGCGCGGCACGCCGCACGACCAGAGGATCTCGCAGAGCCTGCGCGCGACCCGCGGCGTCTCCGGCGCGGGCTTGAGGATCACGGCGTTGCCGGCCGCGAGCGCGGCGAGCACGCCGCCGGCCGGGATCGCCAGGGGAAAGTTCCAGGGCGGCGTCACCAGCACCACCCCGCGCGGTTGCACCTGGAGCCCGTCGGCCGCGAGCGCGGCGAGCGCGCGACACTGCCGACCGTAATAGCGCGCGAAGTCGATCGCCTCGGAGACCTCGGCGTCGCCTTCGGGGATCGCCTTGCCCGCGTCGGAGACCATCAGCGCGATCAGCTCGCCGCGCGCGGCCGTGAGGCCTTCGGCCGAGGCCTGGAGGATCGCCTCGCGCTCGCTCGCGGTGCGCGCCGCCCAGGAGGACGCGGCGCCGCGCGCGCTCAGGATCGCGCGCTCGGCGTCGGCGATCCCGATCTCGGCGAAGCGATACGTCACGACCCCGGGCCGCGAGGGATCGAACCCGGCGGCCAGCGCCTCGCTCGCGACGTCTTCGCCCGCGACCTGCGCCTCGACGATGGTCGCGCCGGCGTCGTCCCCGGCGCGCACGCGCTCGAGCTCACGGGCGATCCAGGCGCGGTTGTCGGGCAGGGCCCAGTCGGTGTCGGGCGCGTTGAAGAAGGGCAGGTCGCCGGCCGGCCGGCGCGCGCCGGCGCCGATCGCGGGCACGCGCCGTGGGCCGACGCTCGCGCGATCGCGCTCGGCCAGGGCGGCGACGAAGCGATCGCGCTCCGCCTCGAAGGCGTCGCTGCCGAGCTCCATGCCGAAGCTCGCGCGCAGGAAGTTGTCGGGGCCGGTGTTCTCGTCGAGGCGTCGGATGAGGTAGGCGATCGCCGCGAGCAGGTCCTTGTCGTCGGCGGTCGGCGCGTAGATCATCAGGGCGCCGCTGACCGCCTGTACGACGCGCGCCAGCGGCGCGGCGATCCCCTCGAGCATCTCGAAGACGACGCGGCCCTCGAGCCGGTGCGCGGCACGCTCGACCATCGCCCAGGCGAGGTCGAAGAGGTTGTGGGTGGCGACGCCGACGTGGGCGACCGCGGCGTGTGACAGGCCGTAGGCGACGAGGCGCTTGTAGTTGGCGTCGACCTCGGCCTTGGTCCGATACGGCGCCTGGGCCCAGCCGTGCAGGCTGGCGTCGACGCGCTCCATCGCGAGGTTGGCGCCCTTGACGAGGCGCACGTGGATCGGGGTGCCGCCGGCGGCGACCCGGCGCTCGGCGAGCGCGACGAGGCGCCGCTGCGCCGGGTGGCTATCGGGCAGGTAGGCCTGCAGCACGATCCCGGCGCGCGCGAGGCGGAACTCGTCGCGCGCGAGCAGTCGCTCGAAGAGCGAGAGCGTCAGCTCGAGATCGCGGTACTCCTCCATGTCGAGCATCACGAGCTTGGGTCGCCGGGCCGCGCCTTCGCCGATCGGGTGCGCGAGCGCTTCGCGGTAGAGCGCGCCGACCCGCGCCTCGAGCAGAGCGAGCGTGTCGTCCCAGGCGAGGAGGTTGATCTGCGAGGCGATCGAGCTGACCTTGACCGAGACCGACTCGATGTCGGGACGCGCGAGCGTGCCGAGGTACGCGGCGTGGCGCGCGCGCGCCTCGTCTTCGCCGAGGATCGCCTCGCCGAGGTGGTTGAGGTTGACCTCGATGCCCAGGGCCTTGCGCTCGGCGAGCGCGCGCGACAGCGCCTCGGCGTCGGCGGGCAGCGCGACGCGGCGCACCTCGTAGCGCAGGCGCGCCAGCACCTTGGGCACGAGCCAGCGCGGGAAGGCGCCGCCGAGCGTCTTGAACGCGCGCAGCTGCGCGCGCTCCCAGGTCGAGAAGTAGCGCGGGATCCCATGACGTTCGAGGAGGTGACGCAGCTGATCGGCGACGCGCTCGGGGCGCTTGGCGCGCAAGGCCTGATCGGTGAAGGCCAGCGTGAGCAGGCGCCCGGGCTCGTCCTCCATGAGACGCGCGAGGCGGTGCTCGGCCGCGGCCTCGGAGCGACGCCGCTCGGATCGAGCCAGCGCGAGCAGCTCCCCCGCGAGCGCGACCGCCTGCGCCGGCAGATCGGGCGCACCCGGTCCCGCCTCACCGATCGCTGCGAGCCGACCCTTGACCGCCTGCAGGAGCGCTGTGTCCATGCGGGGATCATCGTACGGCTTGGGTCCTTTCACAATCCCGTGCGATGCTCGGCGCCATGGAGATCAGAGCG
>WYBB01000016.1 GCA_011526585.1 Deltaproteobacteria bacterium | reverse complement strand
CGGCTGAGGAAAGCAGGAAGTGAGGAAACGAGGAAGGGCTCGACGCGGTAGGCGTGCGAGCAGGAGGATCTCGAGCGTGGCGCTTCTCTCCTGCCTTCCTCCGTTCCTGGCTTCCTGAGATCATGCTTTCGCGCGCGAGCTACGCATATCTCATCCCTCGGAGGCGCTTGCGCCGATCACGCCCCAACGCCGCTCGTCTGCGGCGTCGCCGCGCCCCCTCAGCGCCGCGGGGGTACCACTACGCCCCCTGCCTCGCTGTCAATCCCTGCGCCCACCGCCCGCCACGAGCAGCACGATGCGCAGGATGTAGATGAAGAGCACGACGAAATCGAGGTAGAGCGTCATCGCGCCCGCGACGTGCTCCCCGTCGGGGAAGGTGCGCAGGACCTTCTGCGTGTCGTAGAGCACGAAGCCCGACATCAGCAGCACGCCGAAGACCGAGATGAGCAGGTGATAGCCGGTCGACTCGACGAAGAAGCCGATCACCAGCGCGCCGAGGAGCACGATCGAGCCGACCATCAGCATGCCGCGCAGGAAGCTGAAGTCGCGCTTGCTGAAGAAGGCGTAGGCCGAGATCGCCCCGAACGCGAGCAGCGTCAGCCCGCCGGCCTGGAACAGGTACGTGCCCCCGTGCGCGCCATTCTGCTCGGCCATGAAGATCGCGAGCCAGATGATCGTGGAGAGCACGAAGCCGGTGAAGAGCCCGTAGGCCGCGAACGCGACCACGTTCCACGTCTGCACGTGCCGCACCTTCTGCAGGAGGAAGGGCGCGGCCATCCACGCGACCAGCAGCAGGATCCGCGGGAACCAGCCCCAGTAGAGCATCTGCTCGGCGATCCCCGACTTGACCGCGATGGCGCCGCCCATGACCGTCGCGACGATCCCGGCGAACATCCACGCGTAGACGCGCCGGAGGAACGCGAGCCGCCCCTCGGCGTTGACGATCGGCGCCGCCTCGACCTGGGCGCCGCCCATCGCGCCATACCCACCCGAGCGGGTCCCGAAGAAGGTGCGCCCCTCACGCTGATTCATCTCGACCTCCACCTTGCGTTTCGACCGCAGTACATGGCCTCGCAAGCACCCTTCGTCAAGGTCCGCGCCGCTCGATTCGCCTCGGATAGCGCCGCGCCTGCCACCGCACCTTGGCGATGTCGCGCAGCATCCTCACGCTGTCGGGCAGGACGCGGACCGTCGATCCCGGCCGGTGCGTCATCACCACCGGCAGCCGCACCAGCGCGAGCCCCCACCGGCGCACCAGATACAAGAGCTCGATATCAAAACCGAAACGCCCAATCGTCAGCGCCGAGAAGAGCGGCCTCGCCACCTCCGCCCGGAACGCCTTGAACCCGCACTGCGTGTCCGGCACCCCGAGCCCCAGCACCAGGTCGACGATCCCGTTGAGCGCCCCGCTCGCCGCCTTGCGCAGCCACGAGTAATCCGCCCGCCCCGCAGGCGCCAGGTCGCGCGCGCCGATCACCACGTCGGCGCCGCCCTCGATCGCCGCCACCGCCTCGGCCACGTGGCTGAGCGGATAGGACAGGTCCGCGTCGAAGAAGAGCACGATCTCCCCGCGCGCCGCCTCGACCCCCGCGGCCAGTGCCCGCCCCTTGCCGCCGTTTTGCGCCAGCCGCACCGCCTCGACCGCCACCGCGTCGCCGCGCGCCTCGGCCTCACGCGCTGCCGCCTCGAGGATCGCCCAGGTGCCATCTCCGCTGCCGTCGTCGATCAGCACCAGTTCGGCCGCGTACCCGAGCCCCCGCAGGTAGCCGACGACCTCCGGGATCGTCGTGCCGATCCGCCCCGCCTCGTTGAAGCACGGGATCAACACGCTCAGCTTCGGTCTCGCAGCCGCCGCCTCGCTCAAGGCTCGTCGCCCTCGGGCTCGCCCCGCCGCTGGCCCTCGTCCTCCGCGGGCAGCTCGTGCTCGAGCCTCACGACCGGCGCACGCCGCATCTCGACCGGGGCCTTCTCCACCGTCGCCCGCCGCCCCGCGCCCGCCTCGGCGCAGGTCACGCTCAGCGACTCGACGTAGTCACCGTGGCGCCCGGTGATCCCGACCGCCACCCATCCCGGCGGGCACTCGCGCTCGTAGTCGCGCCCGCCCTCGCCCCCGACCCGCGCACCCCGCTTGCCGCCGTCGCAGACCACCTCGATCGCGTCGACGACCTCGGCCGCCTTGCCGCGCAACCCCGTCATCACCGACGTGCCCGGGCACATCGTCTCACCCGGCTTGCCGCCGCGCCCGCCGACCACCGCCAGCTCGCGCTCCAGCGCGCGCGTGCCCTTCGCGCCCGGCACCACCATCACCGGCGCGCACACCGGCCAGAGCGCGTCGATCACCGACCCGCTGCGCGTCGCGAACCCCTTGAGCGCCTGCCCCGCCGGGCACTCGCGCCGATACATCACCCGCCCGTTGCCGCCGCCCGCGCGCTCGAGCGACACCGTCGCCGCCCACTTCGGCCCGACGTCGTCGACCAGCACCGCGTTCTCCACCCTGAGCGCCGCGATCTCGGAGCGCAACCGCTCGTTGTCCGCGCGCAGCCCGGCGAGCACCTCGTCGGTCTCCTTGCCGTGGCACGCGCCGAGCATCGTCGCCGCCACAGCCACCGCCAAGCCCCCGCGCCACCCTGCCTTCATGCCTCGTTCGCTCCCCCGGCCCGGGGTCCACCCCTCACCGCGCCGCGCTGTGCTACCGTTGTCGCGCGCATTCGGCAACCGCCTCGTCGCACCCCCCTTCCCGGACCCCGTGCTATCCTGCACCCGGCCTCGCGCCCTCTTGCCAGGAGCCCCCCATGAGCCACCCCCGCACCTGGATCGTCGCCTACGACTTCTCCGAGCACGCCAAGCTCGCCCTCGCTCGCGCCCGCGAGCAGCTCGCCGCGCTCGGCGGCGGCCACCTCGTGCTCGCCTACGTGCACCCGCCCGCCAGCGACGGCGCCGGCATCGACCTCGGCGCCGTCGGCCCGACCTTCGCCGCCCACGAAGAGACGCTCATGCGCGCCGCCGACCGCGACCTCGCCAAGCTGATCGACGGCTTCACCCCACCGGCCGGCGGCCCGCTCACTTACGACCACCGCGTCGTCACAGGCCGCCCCGCCGACCGCGTCGTCGCCCTCGCCATCGAGGTCAACGCCGACCAGATCGTCATCGGCTCGCACGGTCGCCGCGGCCTCGAGCGCTTCCTCCTCGGCAGCACCGCCGAGCGCGTGCTGCGCCTCTCCGACCGCACCGTGCTCGTCGTCAAATAGCGAGTCTTCGCCACCTCACGCCAGCGCGAGGTCGGTCTGCGGAAAGTCGTCGCCCACGCACAAGAGCGGCCACCCACCCGCCTTGGCCACGGCGTAGGCGAGGCAGTCGCCGAAGTTCAGGGCCGCCGGGTGCCGCCCCTTCCCGAAGCGCAGCCACGCGTCCACCGCGACCCCATAGTGCGCATCGTTGAGCGCGATCGTCGCGATCGATGCTTCGTCGAGGAACCTCGCCACGACGCCGCGCGCGTCGCGGCCGAGCTTGGCCGAGAGCACGATGCTCGCCTCGACCAGCGTCGGCACGCCGATCCCGACGAAGCTCGCCTGGTCGAGCTTGTCGACGAGTCGCCCGCAGCCCTTCTCGCGCAGCACGATCGCCACGATCGCCGAGCTGTCGACGATCATACGCCGTCTCGTCCGTAGCCGAGGATCGCCTCCTCCTCGACCTTGTCAGGCGCCCTGGGCCGGCGCCGCGGCAACGTCGGCCACACCTCGCCCTCCAGGAAGCGCATCAAGCGCGCGCCTCGACCGCTGCCTTCACCCGCCATCAGACGGGTGCGGCGCTCTTCGAGCGCTCGCTTGATCGCTTCGGTCTTGTTCTCACCGGCGAGCCGGCCGACCTCGGTGGCCAGCCGCTCGACCTCGGTGTTCTTGATGTTCAGCGCCATGTGCGGGCCTCCCACTCCGCCACCAAGGTGTGGCGATCGAGGTGGATTCTATCCACCATGGTGTAAGAGGTCCACCTCCAACCCCGACCCCTACCGCTCCCGGAACACCGAATAGTCCGGCACCGCGTAGCCGCCGACCCCGGTGCGCAGCGGCGGCACCGGCGTCCAGTCCTCCTCGAAGGTCGGCGCGCTCAGGTCCCCGGCCAGCCGCACCCCGCCGACCGCGCTCGGCAGCCGCCCGCTCGGCGCGAGCATCAGCTCCGGCGTGCCGTCGGCCATCACGTCGACCACCCCGAGCGCGCGCGCCTCGCTCACATAGGCCCACGCCAGCTCGAGCCCCTCGCCCGACAACCCCGCCTGCACACCGTCGCTCGCCACGACGACGAAGCGCTCACCCGAGCGCGTCTCGAAGCTCCTCACCTCCGCCGTCTCGGCCAGCCGCCGGCACTCCCGCGAATGCGGCCGCGGCGCCTCCGCGACCCCTCGCATCGCCTGCCACGTGCTCACTCCGCACATCACCGCCACCGCCTTGCGCCTCGCGCTCGGCAGCGTCTCGACCTCCGCGAAGAGGCGCGGCGAGTGCGCCTCCACCCCGACCGCGACCACCCCACCCTCACAGCTCCACGCGTCACCCGCCAGCGGCTCGAGCGTCGCCACGACCTGCCGCAACCCCCGCGCCAGCACCTCGCGCTCGCTGTACCTCGGCTCCCACGGCCCGAACGCCTCGTGCACCAGCCGCGCCTCCAGCATGAGCCCCGCGATCCGCGCGATGCACACCTCGCGCGCCTGGTCGAAGACCCGCACCTCGGCCCCGATCACCGCCCTCACCTCCTCGGGCACCCGCGCCAGCGCCAGCGGCAACCGCGCCACGAACGCCTCGCCCGCCACCGGCCCGAGCGCCACCTCACTCGCCTCCCGGCCCGCCCAGCTCACCTCGACGCTCGGCCCCTCGGCGACGACGACCCGCCCCCCGACGACCAGCCAGCTCCCGCGCGCCGCCACGCGCGCCGCCCGCTCCGTCCGCGGCTCGACCGCCAGCGCCGCCGCCACCTCGTCCACGCCTTCGCTCGCGATCACTGGCCCGCCCTGCCAATCCTTCAGCGGCGCGATCACCCGACCCGATCGCCGGGCCATTTCACCCAGCACGACCGCTCCGTCGCGCAGCCCGGGGTCGCTCGGCGTGTAATCCGCCCGACCCGCCACGAAGGCCCCGCTCTCCGGGTCCGCCCCGAACACCCCGCCCCCGATCGCCCCCATCTCGCTGACGGTTTCATTGTGCTCCGCCTCGCCCTCCGCGTCGGAGGCGCCATGATCCTGGTCGCACGCAAGCACCCCCAACAAGCTCAACACACCCCAACGATTCACCACACACCTCCCGATTGACGTGACGACGCCCTTACGCAAGCATCGTGCCTGCTGCGGCTCCGGCACGGCTTCCCGTGCATCGGCCGCGCGTCGTGTCACCGTGTACGCAGGACCCGTGTCCCATCGTCCACACGGGAACGGTTTGACCGACAGGTACAGAAGGCTGTACGCTCCTTCGGCCGACGGTGTTTGCTGGTCCCGGCCGCGCCCCGCTGGTTCCGTCTCCCAAGCAGGATCCGAGATGAACACGAACATCAACCGACACCTCCTGGCGCAGTGCGGCGCGGCCGTGCTGCTCCTCTCGCTGGCTGGCGCTCCCGCTCGAGCGATCCCGGACACGAACAATAACGCGGGCCGCTGGACGGACGGCTACCCCGATGCCAGCGGGCTCGAGCTCGGCACGGTCGGCGGCCAGGCCGGGCAGAACAACGTCACCCATGACCCGTTCGGGAGCCTGATCACGCTCGCGAGCCCAGGCTCGTCGGGACACTTCTACACGACCGCGATCACCCCCTCGTCGTTCTCGGCGTGGGGGCGCGTCTACATCGACTTCACCACCCCGATCACCAACGGCGTCACCGTGCAGCTCTACGACGGCACGACGCTGGGCTCGACGCTGACGTTGAGCCCGTCCGACGATCCGGCCTACGCGCGCATGGCGACGATCCCGCTCACCACAGCGGCGACCTCGATCCGCGTGCGCGTCAACCTCGCGACCGCCGCCATCCCGCCCACGGTCAAGGCGCTCAAGGTCACCTGGGTGCCGAAGTCGATCCTCGGCATCGCCATCGAGTCACCGTCGACCCGCGCCGCCGGTGAAGGCATCGTCGTACGCGTCGCCTCCAGCGTCTCCTACGTCGACGCCCAGAACTTCTACGTCTGGCTGCCGCTGCCCGCCCCCGTCGGCAACTACAACGCGACCGGCGCCCCGAGCCCGAACCTCACCTTCGTCTCCGCGACCGACGGCGGCGTCTTCACCGCGACCGGCGTCGGGCCCGTGCCCGCCAACAGCGTCTACTGGTTCAAGCCTACGCTCACCGCCGGCAACACCTTCGCCTATTACACGACGCTCCGCAGCAACAACGGCCTCGTCAACGGCCTCGGCTATCCCTTCCAGGCCAGCGTCGCCTCGTCCAACAACGGCGGCGCCACGCCGACCTCCAACACCGCCACCACCCGCCTCTCGGCGACGCCGCGCGGCTACCTCGACAAGACCTCGCAGGGCACCTTCATCATCGGCGGCCAGGCCTACGCGACCGACGACGCCCTCATCACCATCCGCCTCAACGCCGGCAACTGGGTCTTCACCCCGATCCCCAACGGCGCCCAGGAGTGGAACAAGGCCGTGGTCTACGACAGCGTCCAGGACTTCGTCGCCAAGTGCGCGCTCGGCCCGACCGGCGTGGGCTGTCCCGGCACCTACCAGCCGACGGTCGGTCCCACGGGAGACATCCGCAACATCTCGGCCTTCGGCAGCTTCAACAACACCGGGGCCGATATCTCGGTCCAAGGGGTCACGGTCCCCAAGAACGCCGTCTACTGGGTCCTCGATCGGATCCAGCTCGGACAGATGCAGAGCCTGACCTACCAGATCAAGCTCAACGGCTTCCTCGAGGACTCGCTCCCGCTCGGCAGCAGCGTGACGATCAACAGCTGCGGCCTCGGCAACGAAGCCTGGCTGCACTCGACGCAGTACACGGAGAAGGACAACACGCTCAACGCCTGCCCCGGCAGCACCGGCGATCCCACCGACTCCGCGTCCTGCCAGCCGATCGGCGACTGCCACCCGATCATCATCCACGTCAACAACACCCCGGGCTTCGCCTTCGGCAAGGGTGACAGCCTGCACGGCTCCACCCAGATCCGCACCGGCTTCAACGACAACGCCGATCGCTTCGTCACCTACGGCGACCCGATCAGCTTCAAGCTCAGTGTAGGCAACAGCGCGCTCGCCAAGCTCGACGACGTGGTCATGTTCGACAAGGTCCCGACCCTCGCCGACGGCACGCTGACGACCTTCGCCTCCGCGACCCTGCCGGCCTCCTCCAACGGCACCGTCTGGTACTACCTCGGCACGGACGGCGCGGCGCTCACCGCGCCGCCGGCCTTCTTCGTCAACCCGGCGACCCCGACCGACGACACGCTCACCGCCACCTGCGGCGACGGCGACGATCCCTGCTGGTCGCTGACCCAGCCCGGCACCGTGACCTGGGTCGCCTACTGGATCCCGACCCTCGGCTCGACCTACTTCCCCGAGACCGGCGTACCCACCTCGGTCATCGCCGACTTCACCGTCATCGTCCCCACCGCCGGCACCGATCCCTGCACGCCGAGCGTCGTCACCAACGTCGGCCACGCCTTCTTCCCGCGCCTGACCCCGCTGACCGGCATCAACGCGAGCGGTGTCCCAACCTACGGCCCCACTGCCGCCATCGGCACCAGCGGCCTCAGCACCTCCGACAGCGAGCCGGTCGACGTCAAGCCGATCCTGCCCAACCTCACCGCCTCGACCCTCGCCGCACCCGCCAGCGCCAACCCCGGCGAGACGAAGACCTGGACGCTCACCGTGCGCAACCACGACCGCAACGGCAACCCGGTCGACATCGCGCTCGACACCACCGCCGTCATCCCGGTGCCCCAGGTCGTCGCCAACGGCGTGCTCACCTACCTGACCTACATCCCCGGCCCCACCCCGGCGACCCTCACCTATGACGGCGGCGCCGTCAGCCAGCTCACCCTCGATCTCGGCAACATCCTGCCCGAGCAGTCCAAGGTCGCGACGCTTTCCTTCGCCCTGCCCAACGGCATCCGCAACGCCTCGAACATCACGCTCTCCGCCGCGCTCTCAGCCGAGGACAACCTCTGCGACCCGGTCAACGCCAACCCCTCCGGCCAGACCACCGTCACCTCGGCGCCGGCGCTCGAGGTCAGCAAGTCCGTCGACCTCACCGTCGTCGCCCCCGGCACGAGCTACAACTACGCGCTCCGCTACCTCAACAAAGGCACCGCGCCCGCGAGCAAGACCTGGGTCATCGATCGCCTGCCCAACGGCCTCTCGATCACCGACGCGCGCGGGCCCGCCTACGGCGAAGTCTGGTTCGCGCCCGAGCTGCTCGTCAACCCCAGCGACCCGAGCCAGGGCTATATCCTCGCGCTCACGCCCTCGATCACCTTCGACGACAGCTTCGTGCGCAACCGCTTCACCAAGAGCACCTCCCAGCCCGATCCGACCGGCGATCCCGGCCGCTACGCACCGACCATCGCCAACGCGCGCTGGGTCGCCTTCCTCGTCGACGATCCTGGCTTCGATCCGACGGTCTCGCCGCCGATCCTCGGCGTGAACGTCGACGGCACCCTGGACGTACGCGTCACTGTCTCGCCGACCGCGGCCGTCGGCACCACCCTCCAGAACGAAGCGCTCATCGACAGCGCCGAGCTGCTCCAGTCGATCGGCAACCGCGTCGTCACGATCGTCTCCGGCCGCCCCGGCCTCGCGATCACCAAGTCCTGCCCCGACGTGATCTCCAACGGCGAGCCGTTCACCTATCGCGTCGAATGGATCAACGACACGACCAACCTCGACGACACCGTCTTCATCGTCGAGACCTTCCCGTTCGGCTTCGTGCCCGACGACATCGACAACACCCCGTCGTCCGAGGGCGCCGATCTCCTCCCGCCGACGATCGCCTACGTCGACGCGGCCGGCGATCCCTGCGACCCGCAGCTCACCGACTGTCGCCTGCGCGCGACCTGGATCTTCCCACCGCAGGCGTCTCTGGGCGCCGCCTGGATCGAGATCCCCGGCCAGTTTCTCGGCGTCGACTCCAACACCTTCGCCCCCAACGACGTCGTCGGCATCGCCGAGAACGCCTCGGGCGCCTTCAGCACCTCGGCGACCTGCTCACCGGTCACGCTCGTGCAGAACCCCGAGCTCTTCATGCAGAAGTTCGTCAGCCGCAGCGACCCGCGCTCCGAGGAGACGGTCACCTTCACGCTACTCGTCTCGAACGAGAACCCGCGCCGCGCGCTGAACCTCCTCCTGACCGACACCCTCGGCGGCGACTTCGCGCTCGTCCCCGGCACCGAGCTGGTGCTCACGCCGGGCTGGGATTTCCACACCTTCAGTGCATCGCCGAGCGGTCAGGACACCCAGATCCTGATCCGCCTCGAGCAGACCAGTGTCACATCCAATCCGGACGAACCCTTCCCGCTCCCCGGCAACTCCGGTCCGGTCACGATCAGCTACCAGGCCACGGTCAAGGCCAGCGTCGTGCCGGGCACGATGATCCCCAACACGGTCACCGCCACGAGCACCACCCTCCAGAACGACCAGGGCGAGCTCTGCGACCCCGGCCAGACCGAGGACTGCGACCCGCTCATCAAGCCCGACACCGCGACCGTCACGGTCACGACGCCGCTGCCCGACCCGGCTCTGGACATGAGCGGCCCCAACCTGGTGAAGCTCGGCGACAGCCTCACCTGGAACATCTTCTTCAGCAACGAGTCGCGCGAGGACGCTAATCAGACCGCGATCCTGGTGACCCTCCCTGACGGGCCGACCACCGCCGGAGTGACCGACTTCACCTACGTCTCGCACACCGCCCCCGCCTCGGTGTCCGCGGTCTACTTCTCCGACGAGCCGCTCGGAACGGTCGACTTCGCCTCCGACATCACGACCTGGCCGATCTCCGCCGGTGGGATCTGGTCCGCGACGCCGGACCTGAACCCGTCGACCAGTCGCCCGGTGGTCAACTACATGCTCTTCATCGTCGGCGATCTCGACGCGCTCAGCGGGCCGTTCCCGATCTCCGTCACCGCCGAGGCGACCCGCCCCGACGGCACCGAGGTCGCGATCGGACAGCCGTTCACCGCCGAGGCTGAGATCGCCATGGTGGACGTCACCTACGCCGACGAAGATCCGGACAACAATCAGGGCTCGGTGACGACCTACACCCCGCAAGCCGATCTGGCGCTCGGCGCCACCTGCGTGCCCGAGGGTGACGAGCTGGGCGTCCCGCCGGGTGAGCTCGTCGACTTCACCTTCGAGATCGAGAACACCGGCACCGTCAACGCGTGGGGCATTCGCATCGACGTGACCCTCGACCCGAACGTCACTTTCGAGTCGCACTCCGGCGCGGCGGTCACGCTCACCAACGCCGACGGCTTCGAGGTCAACCCGATCGACGCCGCCGGCAACCGCGTGGCACAATCACCGGCCTGGATGGTCGTGCCCACCGGCGGCGGGGTGACCTTCTACCTCGGCAACGAGGACCTGCAGGCCACCGACTCGTACCGCACATTCGGCATGCGACCCGGCGACCAGACCAGCATCACGGTCAGGGCCCGCGTCGGCGCCGATGTCCTCAACAGCACCCCGTTCACGAACGAGGCCACCGTCTTCGCCGACGGCCGGGACGCCAATGACCTCGACGACACATTCACCGTCAACAACACCGACGACTGCGGCTCGCGCGTCTACCGCGCCGACCCCTTCGTCATCAAGGGCGTGCTCAACTGTGGCTACTACGGTGGCGAAGGCGGTGGCGAGGGAATCACCAAAGAGGATCTCACGCTCAGCGACAGCCGCACGCTCGAGGAGAGCTCGCGCCTGAGCGATGGCTATTACCTCTGCGACGAGAACGCGACCGCCCAGGTCGCCGACGCCGGCGACACGCTGATCTACACGATCCAGTATGGCAACTCCGGCAATTTCGCCGCGAGCAACGTCGTGATCCAGGACCAGCTCCCGCAGGGGACCACGCTCATCCCCGAGAGCATCACCGGCCTGCCGCCGAGCGCCACTTTCGAATACCGGCGCGAGAACGGGACCTGGACCACCACCCCAGACGAGAACGCGACCGACCTCCGCCTGACCTGGAACGAGGACCTGCCCGCGCCGGCCAACCGCTACTTTTCGGCGACCACCACCGACGAGTTCAGCCTCGGCTACTTCGACAACACCCACGCCAGCGAAGGCTCGGTCGTGCTCGGAGACGGCTTCGGCCAGCCGCTTTCCACGGAGCCGGTGAGCGAGCTCATCCGGACCGACAGCCAGTCCGCGCTCATCGGCGAATGGCAGGGCCCGCCGGAAAACGGCTACTGGTCACCGACCTTCCCCGGCCCCGACGAGGGCCAGATCGTGCGCTGGGGCCGGGTCTTCGCCGAGTCGACGCTCCTGAGCAAGCAGGAGAAGGTCACGATCGACGTGCTCGATCCCAACAACGCCGACGAGGTGCTGCTGTCCGATGTGATCCCCGACGGCACGGGCGCGTACGACATCTCGTCCTTGAGCCCGCTCGAATATCCCGAGCTCCGCCTCCAGGCGACGCTGCAGAGCGATCTCAGCCGCTGCATGATCGACATCAACCCCGACGACTCCAAGTTCTCCGGCTTCCCGACCGGACTCAACGACGCCGGCGTGCTCGTCGGCTACGCCACCAACGGGGACATCATCCGCGGCCCCAATCAGCAAATATTCGGGTCGGCAGCGTGGGCCTGGAACGAGAGCTATCGAGAGGACCCTGGCGTCGTCAACCTGCACAGTGTGCTCCCGGGCATGTCCGCGCAGGCTCAGACCTCGCCCTTCCACGACAGCCGCGCCACCGACATCAACGACGCCTCGGTGATCGTCGGCTACGCATCCGGCAACCCCGAGAGCAGCGCGTTGCCGGAGGAGTGCGGATTCGAACCGCGTACCACCTACTATCTGCCACCTGTGGTGGAGACGGCGGAAGGCAACTCGTCGAACCAACTCGTGCCCTCATCGTACAAGCGCGTGCAGATGATCTACGATACGCAAGCGTACGATCAAGAGACGCTCAAGATCCGCGAGCTCCGCTTCCGGTCTGACGGCACCAACACATCAGGCACGATATACGGCCTCAAGGTCACGATGGGGTACGGCATCGCCGGCACCACCTCGTTCGAGGACAACTACGTCGACGGGACCGAACGCGTGGTCGTGTTCGGCCAGAAGGATCTCTCGGTCCGACCCTCTACGACCGCGAACCAGTGGGACATCGTGGTGCACCTCGAGACGCCATTCGAGTACACCCACGCACTCGGCGAGCTCCTGGTCGACCTCCAGTTCTTTGGGGATGGGGGCCTCTTCCACGACTTCCAGTCGGTACCGGTCGTGGACTGTGAGAACAACGGATTCGGTCAGATTCGCTACGGAACGACCGCGGATACCGACGCTATCTTCACAAACGGCGGTTGCGCACACGCGATGCAGATCATCACCGGCGCTGACGACGCCCTCGAGACGGTGCCGACCTCTGCAACCAACAATCACGCAAGCACTTACGACCTGTTTCCCAAGCACAGCGGAAACACGCTCTCACGCACCATGCAGCAGTCCCATCCGGCGTCACAATTTCAGGGGGCGATCAACATCGACGAGCTGCGACTGCGCCCGGCGTCCATCGAGGACGTGCCGGTCGAAGGTACCATCTACGGCGCACAGATCTGGCTGGCCACCTCGACCTGGGACACGGTTTATGGTCTCGAGAGTGATACGTTCGCGGAGAACCTCGCGGCCGACAAGCTCCTGGTCTTCTCTGGCGATCTGACGGTCGACTCGAGCCCGACTGCGGACGCGCAGGATGTCAACGCGTTCGATGTCATCGTCCCGCTAGAGCGATCCTTCTTCTTCGACCCGTCCATCGGCAGGAGCCTGGTCATGGAGATGCGGATCAACGGAGATAGTGACCTTGGCACCACGTTCTTCGTCGACATGGAGTGCAGCCAATCCGGCAATGTCGGCGGCTTCAAGCTCGCGGAAGCGCCAAATGCAACCACTCAAGAAGGCGAGAATTCTGGCTGTGCCTGGGCGATGCAGTTCAGCGGCTACTCGGAACCCACCCCACCGGCGCTCCAACCCGCGATCGTGTGGACCCCGAGCAACGGTCCCTCTCCGACCGCGTGGACCGCGCAGTGCCTGCCGCCGGCCGACGCCTTCCACGCCGACCTGAACTTCCAGGTCGCGAGCTTCTTCGACTGGGTTCCGTGGAACCCGGTCTATATCAACGACAACGGCTTGGTGGCCGGAACCTATTATCCCACGTCGCAGAAGAGCGACGTCACGCCGCCAAGCGCCCCGCAGGGGCCGGGCACGCCTGTGGTCTGGTGCTACGAGCAGAGCGCGTGGCGCGCGATCCCGATCGTGGGTCAGGATGGCCAGCTGGCGCCGCCGTCGGTCGTGCTCGGCCTCAACGACCAGGGCTGGGTCATCGGCTCGTCCCTCAACGAGGACGCAGACGACTCAGTCAGCGTTGCAGGCTCCGTATGGGTCCCGACCTCGCAACAGGGCTGTCCCAGTGCGTGGACCCGCCACGACCTGCCGGGACCGACCCATGAGTTCGATCGCATCGCACCGTTGGACATCGACGATGCCGGTACCGTGGTCGGACTCGCCGCGATCACGACCCCCGGCGACGGCATTCCGGATAATCCCATCATCCATGTCGTGCGCTGGGAGCTCGGCGCCCCGGGCTACACGGTCACCGACTTCGGCACGGACGAAATGCTCGCCGGCCAGCTCGGCTTCAGCTCGCTCTTGACCCTCGACTACTTCGACATCGCGGGCACCTCAGGCGCCTTCGCGGCCTCTGGTACCAACACCGCGCTGCTCTATCCCGCCGATTCGAACACGCCGACCAATGTCAGCGAACCTCGGGCGTTCCGGAGCCGCGGCCTCGCAACCAACGACGCAGGCCTGGTGACGCTCGCCACCTTCGCCACCCGCGAATCGACCGTCGGATCGGCCTATCTATACGATCCGGAGCACTCGCCGACCCACATCGCGCTCGGCAAGATCACCAACGGCACGCACATGGCCTCGTTCATCAACAACGCCGGACAGGTCGCGGGGCTCGGCGCCAATGACGTACAAGGCGCGGCGCAAGCGCCGGGCAAGATCTGGTTCTGGGAGCGCTGCTCGGTCGGCGACACCCCGACCCTCGACGCCTGGGCGGTCACCTATGAGACCAACAAGCCGCCGAGCTTCCAGGTCGCGGTCACGGTCGACGACTACTGTCAGGACCAGATCACCAACAGGGTCGAGATCTCGACCTCGACGCCGGAGATTACGACCGACAACAACTTCAGCGAGGTCTCGGTCTCGCTGAACAAGGCCGATCTCGGGGTGGTCGTGACGGCGTCCGACTTCGTCGTCTCGCCGGACTCGTGGCTGTGCGATGGTCCGTGCGGCACTTCCCTGGACTTCGCCGCAGTATACACCAACCACGGTCCCGGGATCTCCCGGGACGTCTACACCTACTTCGAGGTGCCGGGCGGCGATTGGTACTACACCTTCGATTATTGGCTCGGTGAGACCCACGAAGGCACGCATTGGTGCGACGACTATAGTGGCCTCGAGATCTGGTGCTATTTCGAGTCGCTGGCTCCTGGCGAAGTCGTGAGCCTCTACGTCGAGGGCGAGCACTACAGGAACCAGGCCGGTACCCTCTTGACCGCGTCGGCGTCGATCGACGCCCGCACCGTCGACTGCAACGCCGGCAACGACACCGGCTCGTTGCCAGTCGTCGTCGGCGAATACCCGAACCTCTGGGTCACGATCGACGGCCCCGGCCTCGGCTTCACCGACGAGCCGCTGGTCTACGACCTCGACTTCGGCAACAACGGCAACGCCCCGGACGAGGAGTCCAACGTCACCCTCGAGCTCGACAGCGGCGTGAGCTTCATCTCGGCGACGGTGACCCCGACCCTCAT
Source organism: Deltaproteobacteria bacterium (assembly GCA_011526585.1). Lineage (GTDB taxonomy): Bacteria > Myxococcota_A > UBA9042 > PHBI01 > PHBI01 > WYBB01. The sequence goes on along the minus strand of WYBB01000016.1, from coordinate 6,199 downwards.
CGATGGTCAGACCCTCCTGTGGGACCTGGGCACGCTCCAGCCTGATCAGAATGGCACCATCGCCGTCACCGTCGGCGCTCCGGGCTGTGAGTCCGAAGCCGCGGACGGCTACTTCGACTTCTTCACCTTCGTGCAGGGCGCGCGCTTCGAGGCAACCGTCAGCGACAACGAGGCGCTCGCTTCGACCTGGATCGCCCGCTCGCCCTACGGCGACCTCACGGTGAGCAACCACTCGAGCCACGAGGCTGCCGAGCTCGGCGAGCAGATCGCCACCGTCGTCAGCTTCCACAACCCGGGCGACAACACCGTCGGCGGCGCGGTCCTGCGCGTCGGCGTGCCCGGCGGCGGCGCCGCCTACGTGGCGGGCTCGGCCAGCGCGGGCGGCACGCTCATCGGCGGCACCCTGGTCTGGAACCTCGGCACCATGGCCCCCGGCGAGGCCGGCTCGGTCACCTTCCGCTACACGCTCTCGGCGCAGGCCACCGAGGCCCCGATCACCCTCGACGCCGTCGGCGCCTGCGGCGCGAGCGACACGCTCTACCCACCCGAGCCCAAGGACCCGGGGCTCAACGTCTTCAAGTCGGCGTCGGTCGGGACCGTGTGCGGCGAAGGCGGCGCCGAGGTCGACTGGACCCTCGTCGTCACCAACACCTCGGGCAGCGATCTGACGAACGTCGTGGTCAGCGACCTCCTGCCCGAGGGCATGAGCTACCTCGCGGACAGCATCTTCGGCGGCAGCTCGAGCGACGTCGACGGTCCGGCCCTGGAATGGACCATCGACAACTTGCCCGCGGGCGTCGGCCTGAGCCTCGGCTACACCGCGACGGTGAGCACGACCGAGACAGGGGTCCTGATGAACGAGGTCTCCGCGTCGCACGCCGGGAGCGAAGCCGTCACCCAGGGCGCCGGCGCCATCACGGTGGACTGCGCCCCGACCGTCACCCTGGCCAAGGCCTGGGCGGGTGACTGCCAACTCGGCGGCGCGCCGTTCGACGTCTCGCTGACGGTGGTCAACGGTGGCGAGAACGCGATCCGCAACGGCAAGATCTTCGACTTCGTGCCGCCCGGGCTCGAGGTCACGATCCCGAGCCCGAGCGCGCCGCCCGAGCGGCAGTTCACCTACGACACCGCGACCCGCACGGTCACCTTCACGATCGGGATCCTCCTTCCCGGCCAGGCCGCGACCTTCTTCTTCACGGTCACGCCCGACGGCAGCAGCGCGCCCGGCGCGATCATCACCAACCGCGCCGCGCTGCGCGCCGACGGCTACCTCGTGCAGACCTCCAACCAGGTCGCGGGCGTCTTCCTCGACTGCAACGACGGCGACATCTGCACCGCCGACAGCTGCAGCGCGGCGCTCGGCTGCGTCAACACCCTCGTGACGCTCGACGGCGTCGAAGACGTCTGTGACGGGATCGACAACGACTGCGATCTGGAGATCGACGAAGACATCGTCCCAGAGCCGGTCGAATGCGGCGATGGTCTCTGCCTCGTCTCCGGGATCTACGACTGCGTCGATGGCGTGATGCTCTTCTGTCCCGACATGGAAGGCGGCGGCGACGAGACCGCGCTCACGGCGATCGTCGCGTGTACCACCGAGTGCGTGCCGAACTTCGAAGCCCAGGCGGAAGAAGTCTGCAACGACCTCGACGACGACTGCGACGGCGTGCCCGACGACGGCTTCGACCTTGGCGCGGCCTGCTTCGAGGGCCTGGGTGAGTGCTACACCGAAGGCATCATCGTCTGCGACGACGAGGGCGGCGAGACGTGCAATGCCGACGTGCCCAACCCGCCGTCGCCGACCGACCTCTGCGGCAACGGCCTCGACGACGACTGCAACGGCATCACGGACCTCGACTTCCCGCTGATCGCCCTCATCGACGACCAGTGCGACTCCAACGCGACCAACTCGGCGACGCCCGACGACGACCTCTGCCTCGGCGGCACCTTCATCTGCGACACGGCCGATCGCACCAAGGTCACCTGCAACGACGACGCGACCAGCATCGTCGAGACCTGCGACTACAGCGACAATGACTGCGACGGCCTGGTCGACGAGGGCTTCACCTTCGGCGGCGCGGCCCTCGGCGCCGCCTGCGACGGCAATGACGATGGGAATTGCACCCGCGGCACCGTCGTCTGCAGCGGCGATGGCAGCGACGCCGTCTGCAACGAGACCGGCGTCGACCCGACCAGCACCCCGTGCACCATCGGCGTCGGCCAGTGCGAGCGCGACGGCTTCCTCAGGTGCGATCTGAGCTGCGACGCGGAGGTCGTCACCGGCACCGCCGAGACCTGCAACGGCCTCGACGACGACTGCGACGGCGGGACCGACAACGTGCCCAACAGCACGACCTCGGTCTGCCTGCCGCTGGAGACCGACATCCTCACCGGCCCGCCGGCGATCACCGCGTCGACCAGCGCGACCTTCACCTACGTGAACCCGCTGGCCAACCCGGTCGCCTCGCACACCACCTTCGAGTGCCGCCTCGACGCCGGCGCCTGGACGGTCTGCAACCACAGCGGCGCCAACCCGAGCCTGACGTACAACAACCTGACGCAGGGCTCACACACGTTGCTGGTGCGCGCCACCCGCAACGACGGCGCCGTTGACCAGACCCCCGACGTCTGGACCTGGGTCATCGACACCAACGTGCCCGACACGGTCATCGCCTCGGGCCCGAGCAACCCGTCGCAGAACCCGAACGGCACCTTCGTCTTCAGCTCGCCGACGCCCAACCCCGACTTCTACACCTGCGTGCTCGACCCGGCGGGCGGCGTCTGCCCCGCCATCGGCGCCGCGAGCTACACGGTCTGCCCGAGCACCTATCCGTTCACGGGTCTGGCCGACGGCACCCACACGATCTGTGTCTACGTGACCAACACGGCCGGCACGCCCGATCCGATCCCGGCGAGCTACACCTGGGTCATCGACACGGTCCCGCCCGAGACCGAGATCGTCGAGGTGATCCCGCCCAAGGTCACGTCGTCGACCTCGGTCACCTTCAACTACGTCGACCCGACCGCGCCGACGACCAGCACCTTCGAGTGCTCGCTCGACGGCTCGGCCTGGTTCGACTGCGACGACTACACCGACAGCTACACCGGGCTGACCGAAGGCGAGCACGTCTTCGAGGTGCGCACGGTCGATCCCAATGGCCTCGTCGACCCGACGCCGGCGACCTACACCTGGGTCGTCGACCTCACCGGCCCGTGCCCGACGATCGCAACCTTCCCGTCCGACCCGGCGCAGAGCGGCTCGGCGATCTTCGGCTTCACCGCCACCGAGCCCGACGTCACCTACTACTGCGCGCTCGACCCGGCGCCGGGCCAGCTCGTCAACGGCCAGCCGGTGCAGTCGGCGTACAGCGAGTGCCCGGCGACCGCGAGCTTCGGTGGCCTGGCCGACGGCAGCCACACGCTCTGGGTCTACGCCGAGGACCAGGTCGGCAACGTCGCGAGCTGCCGCGCCAGCTACACCTGGCTCATCGACTCGCGCTTCCCCGAGACCGAGATCACCGACGGCCCGACGCCGCTGGTCGGCGTCGACGAGGAGGTGACGCTGACCTACATCGACCCGAACAACCCCGAGACGATCACCTTCGAGTGCCGCCTCGACGGTAGCGCATGGACCCGCTGCGACGGCACGGTGCCGGGCGACGGCGGCACCACCGGCTACGATCCGCTGCCGGTCGGCCCGCACGTCTTCGAGGTGCGCACCTGCGACTACACCAAGGCCGAGCCGGTGCAGTGCGACCCGACGCCCGCCACCTGGCAATGGGAGGTCACCGAGTCGCCGTGCCCGAACGACAAGACCGCGCCGGGCATCACCTGCCAGGCCGGCCTGGTGCTCGAGTGCGTCGACGGCGGCGCGACGATCACCCTGCCGGACCTCCAGCCCGAGGCGAGCGACACCTGCGGGCCGGTCGAGACGACGACCAGCGCCAGCGCCGAGGTCGCGCTGGGCCAGACGCCGATCATCTTCACCAGCGTCGACGGTAACGGCAACGCCGCCTCGTGCGTGACGCTCGTCGACGTGGTCGACGTCACGGCGCCGGCGATCACCTGCCCGGCCGACGTGCTGGACGCGACGACCGACGAGGGCGTGTGCAGGGCGTCGATCGACGTCGCCGCGGCCACCGCGGTCGACGCCTGCCAGGGCACGGTCGGCCTGCTCTTCCTCGACGACGCGCCGGACTTCTTCGTGCCGGGCGAGACCACGGTCACGCACCACGCGATCGACGCCTTCGGCAACGAGTCGACCTGCGTGCAGCGGGTGATGGTGCGCGACGACGAGCCGCTCGTGCTCACCTGCAGCGAGTCGGAGACGGTCGACGCCGGGCCCGACGAGTGCGCGTGGACCGGCATCAAGAGCGCGCTGGCGACCGACAACTGCTCCGACCAGCTGAAGGTCGACGTCGAGGGCACCTACCCGGTCGGCACCACGCCGGTGATCTTCACCGCCGAGGACGGCGGCGGCAACTCCGACACCTGCACCACCATGTTGACGGTGCGCGACGTCACGGCGCCGAGCGTCGTCTGCGGCACGGCCGTTGGCGCGCTGCCGAGCGTCATCCGTGCGATCGCCCAGGATGCGTGCAGCGCCACGGTCGCGCTCGAGAACGTCGCCTGCGCGCGCGTGATCGACGGGGCCAGCACGGCGATCGCGCTCGAGGACTGCCCGATCACGGTCAGCGGCGACACGCTGGAGGTGACCGGGCGCCTGGTCGAGGGCGAGCTCGCCATCACCTGGGACGCGCGCGCCACCGACCCGAGCGGCAACAGCGCCGTCGTCGACTGCGAGGCGAGCTTCACGCCCGACCGCGACCAGGACGGCATCACCGACGCGATCGACAACTGCGTCGTCACCGTCAACGGCGACCAGACCGACAAGGACGGCGACGGGATCGGCGACCTCTGCGACGTCTGCCCCGACGTTTCCGATCCGGACCAGGCCGACAGCGATGGCGACGGGATCGGCGACCTCTGTGCCGACCGCGACGAGGACGGCGTGCTCGACCTCGACGACAACTGCGTCATCGACCCGAACTCGCCCCAAGACGACACCGACGAGGACGGGATCGGCGACGCCTGTGACGAGTCGCCGTACGACGGCCTCACCGCCGAGGGTGACGGCGGCTGCGCCGGTGGCGGCGCGGGCGGGCTCGGTGGGCTCATCGGCGGGCTCTTGGGCCTGATGGGGCTCATCGCGGTGCGCCGGCGGCGCGACGTGGTCTGAGGTCATGAAGGGGGTCGCCCGGCGCGGCGGCCCCCTCCCTTGGCCTGGCCTCACGAGGCGCGCTATGCTCCCGCCATGGTCGCCAAGCGCATCATGCACCACGCCACCTACGCGGATCTGCTCGCCGCGCCCGACGAGGTCACGACCGAGCTGATCGACGGCGAGCTCTTGATGAGCCCGCAGCCGAAGATCCGCCACACGATCGCCGCCTCGGCGATCGGACGTGAAATCGGTTACCGCTTCGGGCGCCGCAACGCCACTGACGTCCCCACGGGCGTGCCGCCCACCACGAAGGATGGAAACGCCCGTGGGGACGTGTCGTATCGCTCCCGCCCCTGCGCCCTCCGCAAAGCCTCTCGGAAGTCTTCGACTTCCTTCGAGCTTGGCTCCGGAGCTCCGGGTCGCGAGCTGCCGTTTCCTACTGACGACGGCTACCCCGGCGGCTGGTGGATCCTGCACGAGCCGGAGATCCACCTGCGGCTCGACCTGCGGGTGGTGGTACCCGACATCGCCGGCTGGAAGCGCGAGCGCATGCCCGACCCGCCGCGCGACACCCACAAGATGACGATCGTGCCCGACTGGGTCTGCGAGATCCTCTCGCCGAGCACGCGCAGCTTCGACTACGTCAAGAAGATGCCGGCCTACGCCGCGGCCGGCGTGCGCTGGCTGTGGATGGTCGAGCCGGCGGACCGTCAGGTCGTGGTCTTCCGGTGCGAAGCAGGCCAGTGGGACGACGTCGTCACGGTGGAGGGCTCGGCGATGGCGAGGCTGCCCCCCTTCGACGCGGTCGAGCTCGACCTCGGCCAGTGGTGGGAGGAGCCCGGCGGTGACGCCGAGCGCGCCGACGACGTGTAGCCAAGGCGACCGTAGCCCGCCTGACGGATGAGCACATCGGGCGGGCCCCCGGGGCGCCCCCCACGTGGGGTTTTTGGGGGGGCCGGGGGGGCGCCCCCGGGGGGG
>WYBB01000110.1 GCA_011526585.1 Deltaproteobacteria bacterium | reverse complement strand
CGCCGGGTCCGACGCAGGCGGCCGCGCGAAGTGGGAAAGGTCGACCGCGACCTCGTGGAGCTCCGACGCCCCCCAGCGGGGGCGACGGAGCGGAACCGGGAGCGGTCGGCCTTCCCACGAGCGCGAGCCGCCACCCACGTCTGAACCCCACCACGAAAGGGCGAAACGTGTTGAACCCCGGCCTCCAGCCCGCGCAGCGCAATCGGGCACGGGCACGGGCGGGCACGGGCACGGGCACGGGCACGGGAACGGGAACGGGCTTGACGGGCGCAAGCAAACCAGGATGCTCCCCCGCATGACCCGCCTCGTGCTCGCCTCGACCAGTCGCTACCGCGCCGATGTGCTGCGCCGGCTGGGTGTGCCCTTCGACACCGCCAACCCCGAGGTCGAGGAGGTGATCGCCCCGGGAGCCACGCCGTTTTCGGCGGCGACGACGCTGGCGCGCAAGAAGGCGCTGGCGATCTCGGTCAAGCCCGCCTTCAAGGACGCCCTGGTGATCGGATCGGACCAGGTCTGCGTGGCGCCCGACGGCGCGATCCTCGGCAAGCCCGGCCGGCCCGATCGCGCGCTGGCGCAGCTCCAGCGGCTGCGCGGCGCACGCCATCGCCTGATCACCGCGGTCGCGGTCGCGCGCGGCGAGGAGGTCGTCAGCGCCTTCGACGTGCACACGCTGACGATGCACCCGCTCTCCGACGAGGTCCTGGCGGGCTACGTCGCGCGCGATCAGCCGCTCGACTGCGCAGGCAGCTATCGGCTGGAGGGTTCGGGGATCACGCTCTTCTCTTCGATCGAAGGCGATCCGGAGGGCGCCGACGAGAGCGCGATCATCGGGCTGCCGCTGATGAAGTTGCTGCGCCTTCTGCGCGAGCACCACGGGTGGACCTGAAGCAAGGTGCCTCGCGGGCGGCCACGAGGGCCGCCCCTACGGTGGAAGGTGCCTCGCGGGCGGCCACGAGGGCCGCCCCTACGGTGGAAGGTGCCTCGCGGGCGGCCACGAGGGCCGCCCCTACGGTGGAAGTGCGCCGCGGGCGGCCACGAGGGCCGCCCCTACAGACGGAAGAGGCGGCGCAGCCTGAGCGCGGCCCAGATCCGCTCGGCGCGCTGACCGGCCGGCCCGCCGCCGCGCGGCACGCGGCCGATGCTGCGCTCGAGGGCGCGGCGGCGCTCGTCGCCGAGCGCGGGTAGGATCCGGCGCACGAGCTCGGGCGGCAGGCGGCGCACACAGCGCTCGACGTCGTCGTGGTCGCCGGCCTGGCACAGGCGGGTCAGCGCCGGCAGATCGAGCGCGACCGCGCGGCCGAGGTGCGGCTCCGAGAAGCAGAGCGCGGCCATGCGGCGGAGCTCTTCGCCGTCGAGCAGGGAGACCAGGCGCGCGACCGCGCCGAGGTCGAGGCGCTCGAGGATGACCGAGGCCTTGTCGGTCGCGTTCGAGCGCAGGAGGTAGCCGAAGAGGACCGCGCGGGCGCCGGCGCCGGGAGCCCGGGGCGGCAGCTTGTGCGAACGAGGGGTGTCGAGCATGAAGCACCTCCGTCGTCACCCCGGTCGGGCGCGGCTCACGCCACGAGCCCTGCCGGGGATCGGGCAGGCGCCGGTTTGCGCCTGCTGCTGGGGTTGCTCGGAGGCCTGCCAGGGGCAGGCTCGGCGGCAACGGGATGATGGGTGAACGCTTGTGGTGGGCCGCGGATGCGGACTCCACGTCGCCCCGATCCCGTCGCTGCCTGTGAGGCTCGCTACGCGATCAGGGCCAGCGTCCGGACGGACTGGAGCCGTCTTCGGACATGGACACAACTCCTGGGAAACTTTGAAGGATTCGCCCGAGGCGCCGGGGCGCGTCGGGGAGGGCAACACCGTATCTGCTCTCGAAGGGCCGATACGCTCCTGCGATTCCGCAAGTTACCTGCGTATACGGTCGAAGCAATCTTTTTCTGCACCTCTTGTGTGAGGTCGCCACGAAAATTGTCACCCGTGTTCGCCGGGTCCGCGAGATCGGCTATAGGGATGCGCGATGCACAGAGACCCCGCCAGACGATCCGCCGCGCACGACCTTGCGCGACGATCCTCCCGGCGCCTGTGCACGATCGCGGGCGCGCTGGGGCTCGTGCTCGGGGCGATCGCCTGCGGCGACGACGAGGCGGCGGTCGGGCGCTGTGTGCCCGGTCGGGTCGAGGCCTGCCCTTGCGAGGGCGGCGGTGGCGGCGTGCAGACCTGCCTCGCCGACGGCACCTTCGGCGCGTGCGCCTGCGGGGCGCTGGCCGACGCGGTCGACGCGACGGGCGGTGACACGGCGGCGGAGACCGAGGTGGCCGACGGTGCAGGCGGCGCCGAGATCCCGGTCGTCGTCGGCGACGCCGAGGGCGAGGCGAGCGCGCACTGCGAGCCGTGCGGCTACGGCGTGGTGCGTGGGCGCGCCTGCTCACCGTCCCTGCAGGTCGACGTGCCCAACGCGGTCGTCACCCTGAGCGCGGTCGACTGCGACGGCGTGGCGCGCACCTGGCGCACGACGACGGCGTCCAACGGGATCTACGAGCTCTCGGAGATCCCGTGCGGCCTGCACGCGGTGCACGTCGAGGCCGGGGCCTTCAGCCAGGACTACACGGTGCAGGTCGTCGCCGGGCAGGTCAACGATCACAGCGGCGCCGCCGTGAAGGTCTGCTTTTCGGGCGCGCGCGTGCCGATCGCGGTCTTCTGGGGCCAGTGGGACGAGCAGGAGGAGCTCCTGGCCGAGCTCGGCTTCGAGTACACCCTGTTCCACTACGAGCACGAGCTCTTCAACGACACGCCGCCCGACGAGATCGAGGCGGTGCAGGTGCTGCGCGACCCGCTGCGGCTCGCGGACTTTCGCATCCTCTTCTTCGACTGCGGCAGCGCGGCGCTCGCGTGGGTCAGGCGCTACCCGGAGATCGGGCGCAACCTGCGCGAGTTCGTGCTGGCCGGCGGGTCGATCTACGCGTCGGACCTGGCCTGGGCGTACATCGAGGCGGCCTTCCCCGACGCGATAGACTTCTACGGGCCCGACGACCTGCCGTCGGGGCCGATGGCCGACGACGGGCCGCAGCAGGTGCAGGGCAACCAGGACTACGCGGCGACCGTCGACGACGCCGCGCTGGCGGCCTACCTCGGGGTGGGCGTCTTCACGACGCGCTACGGGGCGGGGCCGCTGATCGCGGTCGAGGCGCCGGGCGCCGGCACCGAGGTGCACGTGCGCGGGATCGTGCACGTCGATCTGCCGGCGCCGGTCTGTGGTGACGGGATCTGCGACGGCAGCGAGATCATCGGCTGCGCCGACTGCAGCGGGCGGCTCGTCGCCGACGAATACGTGCAGCACGCCGGGCCGATGGTGCTGACGCACCGACCGACCCCGAGCTCGGGGCGGGTGGTCTTCACGACCTTCCACAACGACGAGCAGGCCGACGCGCTGATGAAGCGGCTCCTCCGGTACCTGGTGTTCCAGTTGTAGCCACCGCCGGGCGGCCACGAGGGCGGGCCCTACAGCGTGGCGGCTTCGACCTCGAGGAGCTGCTTGAGCTCCTTGGAGAGCTGGGCGAGGTGGAAGCCGTCGACGACGCGGTGGTCGAAGGTGCCGCAGAGGCGCAGCGTGCGGCGCGCGACGATCGAGCCGTCGGGCAGGCAGATCGGCATCGGCTTGATCGCGCCGACCAGGATGATCATCGGCGGGCCGCCGAGCGGGAACAGCGGTGCGAAAGCGGTCTCGACGCCGAGCATGCCGAGGCTGGTGATCATCGCCGAGCCGAACGGGTCCTTGGGCATGCCGGCCCACTTCATGCGCCAGTTCGGCTCGCGCTGGCACCAGGCGAAGAAGCGCACGATGCCCTTCAGGATGAAGCGCGGGATCTTGGCGATGGTGTTCTTGCTCTTCTGGAGCTCGGGGTCCTCGCGCTTTCTCACGAGCTCGATGCGCTCTTCGCAGAAGCGGCCGATGGCGGCGAGGTCGAGCTTGTCGCAGTCGACGATCTTGACGCCGGAGAGGTCGGTCTTGCCGAGCCCGGTCGGGTCGGGCATCGCGACCTGCAAGAAGATGTCGACGCGCTTTCGCGGGTAGAGGCGGCGCCGGCGCAGGACGACGTTGAGGTCGGGGTGGCGCTGCAGGCAGAGCGCCAGCGCGCGCGCGACCAGGTGGGTGACGGTGACGCGCGAGCCCTGTTCCCGGAGCTCGGCCAGACGCGCCTCCAGCGGGCCGGCGTCGAAGTCGAGGAAGCCGTAGATCGACGGGTCGAAGGGATGATCCCAGGTGACCGTCGCCATCTGACGGAATGGGCTGATCGCGAGGGGGGCGCCATGATCGACGTTGGGCATGCCCAACGGTATCACGGGGTCAGAGCGTCGGGAACAGGTCGACGAAGTGGCGGACCGTGGGCGCGAGCGGGGGCCCGGCGAGGTGGGCGAGGTAGAGGGTGCGCTCGAGCTTCCAGTCCTCGATCGGCACGACGACGAGCTTGCCCGAGGTGACCTCGCGCTCGACGCAGTGGCGCGGCAGGATCGAGAAGCCGATGTCCTCCTCGACGAGGCCGATCATCGTGTCGATGCTCGGGCACTCGGCGATGATGCGCGGCTCGACCCCGGTCTTGGCGAGGTAGCGATCGGTCACGCGGCGGGTGGGGGCGGGCGCGTCGAAGGCGACCATGTCCTCGCGGTGCAGGCGGTCGAGCTTGACGGGGCCGCGCTCCTGCGTGAGCGAGTGGCGCGGCGAGGCGACGACGACGAGCGGCGTCTTCATGAACGGGCGCCAGGAGAACTCGGGCGCGCTCGGCTCCTCGGCGATGAGGCCGACGTCGACGCGGTGCTCGGAGAGCGCCTTGAGCACGCCGCGCGAGCGCACCGTGACGACCTTGATGCGGACCTTGGGGTAGTCCTTCCTGTAGTTGCGCAGGTAGCCGGGCAGGAGGTGGGTCGAGATCGAGTGCACGGCGCCGATGGCGAGGCGGCCGGCGGAGCCCTTGCGGCGGAGGTCGAGCGCGGCCTCGAGGTCGCGCAGGTGGCCGAAGATGCGCTCGCAGTAGTTGAAGGCGACCTCGCCGTCGGCGGTCGGCTGCAGGCCCTTGGGCGTGCGGTAGAAGAGCTGGAGGCCGATCGTGTCCTCGAGGGCCTGCACCTGCTTGGAGAGCGCCGGCTGCGAGATGCCGATGCGGGTGGCGGCGCGGCGCATGTTGCCCGAGCGGGCGACCTCGTAGAAGTAGCGGAGATGGTTGAGGTTTATTTGATGCGGGTCCTGCACGGCGGGCCTCCTGGCATGGGCACCATGCCCGTTGGGGGGAGGGGTCGCAAGCGTTGTCGGGACCTCGTGCTGGTGAGCGGGTGACAAGTGTGGCAGAGCTGCGCGAATGACCGTGGGACATGGGGCCGAGCAGGGGCGCGAACAGGGTGAGGCGACGGAGGGGGCGGCGATTGCCGAGCGCAAGGACGCGCACCTCAGGCTCGCCCTGCACGACCGGGTCGAGGTGGCGCAGGCGCGCGGCTGGGAGGCGATTCGGCTGGTGCCGCGGGCGTTGCCGGAGCTGGCGCTGCAAGCGGTCGATCCCTCGGTGACCTTCCTCGGCCGGCGCCTGGCGTTCCCGCTGATCGTCGGCAGCATGACCGGCGGCACCGCGCTCGCGGGTACGCTGAATGCGCGGCTGGCGCGGGCGGCGGCGCGGGCGGGGATCGGCATGGCGCTCGGGTCGCAGCGCGTGATGCTCGAGCGACCCGAGACGCGCGCGACCTTCGCGGTGAAGGAGGCGGCGCCGGAGCTGCCGCTGCTCATCGCCAACGTCGGCGCGGTGCAATTGAACCATGGGGTGGGGCTCGGCGAGCTCGCCCGGCTCGTGGAGGCGGTCGGCGCCGACGCGCTGGTCCTGCACCTCAACGCGGCGCAGGAGGCCGTGCAGCCCGAGGGCGACACCGACTTCAGCGGGCTCGTCGGCCAGATGCGCGAGGTGGCCAGAGCGCTGGGCGTGCCGGTCGGGGTCAAGGAGGTCGGCCAGGGCTTCACGCGGCGCGACGTGTGCATGCTGATGGGCGACGAGCCGGGCGCTCGGGCGTTCTCGTTCATCGAGAGCGCGGGCGCGGGCGGCACCTCGTGGACGCTGATCGAGGGCAAGCGCGCGCAGGACGAAGGCGGGCAGGCGCTCGGGGCGCTGTTTGCCGACTGGGGCGTGCCGGCGGTGACGAGCCTGCTCGCGTGTGTGGAGCGGGCGAACGGGGCGGCGGTGATCGCGTCGGGAGGGCTCCGGAGCGGGCTCGATGCTGCGCGCGCGCTGGCGGCGGGGGCGAGCGTGACGGCGATGGCGCTGCCGCTCTTGAAGGCGGCGGCGGTGTCCGAGGACGAGGCCTACCGCGCGATGATGGATTTCAGGCGGCAGCTGGTGACGGCGATGTTCCTGGTCGGGGCGCGCGACGTCGCGGCGCTGCGCGAGGTGAGCTGGCGGGTCGAGCCGGAGCTCCGGCCGGCGCGGTGGGAAGGGGAGGAGCGATGAGCGAGCGCAACAGTCGGCTGCCGGGGTTCTCGAAGCGATCGGCCGAGGAGCGGCTGGGCGAGGTGGCGCGCTTCGCCGGGGTGGATCGGGCGGAGCTCGAGCCGCTGACGTGCCCCGACAACGGGCTGCCCCAGGCGATCGCCGCGCACATGAGCGAGAACAACGTCGGGCGCTTCTCGCTGCCGCTGGGGTTCGCGACGAATTTCCGTGTGAACGCGAGGGACTACGTGGTCCCGATGGTGATCGAGGAGCCGTCGGTGGTGGCGGCGGCGAGCTTCGCGGCGCGCCTCCTGAGGGCGGGCGACGGGATCGTCGCGTGCTCGACCGAGCCGATCATGACCGGGCAGATCCACTTCCCCGAGCCGCCGCCCGAAGGCGTGCTCGAGCGCTGCCTCGAAGAGCGCATGGGCGAGCTCAAGGCGGCGCTGGATCGGCTGCACCCGAGGCTGTTGGCGGCGGGAGGAGGCTTTCGCGAGGCGCGCGTGAGGCGGCTCAACCACCCCGACGGGCACCCGCTGGCGGTGGTGCACCTGCACATCGACGTGCGCGACGCGATGGGGGCCAACGCGGTCAACTCGATGGCCGAGGAGGCGGCGCCGCTCTTCGAGGCGTGGACCGGGGCGCGCGTGGGCTTGCGGATCCTGTCGAACCTGCCCAAGCACCGGCGCGTGCACGTCGAGGGCAAGGTGGCGCTGGCGCCGGGCGGCGGCGAGTCGGCGCTGGACCCCGACGAGGCGCGGCGGATCGTCGAGGCGAGCCGCTTCGCCGAGGCGGACCCGTACCGGGCGGTGACGGCGAACAAGGGGATCATGAACGGGATCGACGCGGTGCTGCTCGCGACCGGGCAGGACTTCCGCGCGGTCGAGGCGGCGGCGCACGCGTTCGCGGCGTACGAGGGGCGCTACACGGCGCTGGCGAAGTGGCGCATCGAGGACGAGGCGCTGGTCGGGCGCATGGACCTGCCGCTGGCGCTGGGCACGGTCGGCGGGATCACCGCGGTGCACCCGGCGGTGAAGGCGAACTTCAAGGTGCTCGGGGTGACCGAGGCGACGCGCTTCTCGGAGATCGTCGCGGCGGTCGGGCTGGCGCAGAACCTGGCGGCGACGCGCGCGCTGGCCTCCGAGGGGATCCAGCGCGGGCACATGCGGCTTCACGCGCGCAACTTCGCGGTGCAGGCCGGCGCGACCGAGCGCGAGGTGCCCGAGGTGGTGGCGGCGATGGTCGCGCTGGGGCGGAGCGACCAGCAGGCGGCCATCGAGTGCCTGGCGGAGCTGAGGCGCGCGCGCTCGGGGTGAGGTGCCCCGAGGACGGCACGGTCACCGCCCCCGGGATCGGCCGATCAGGCGAGGCGCTGGTGGTGGTTCCAGCGGAAGCCGCCGGCCTTGAGGCCGGACTTCACGGTGAGGCGCTGGCCGTGGTTCCACTTGTAGCCGCCGGCCTTGAGGCCGGACTTCACGGTGAGGCGCTGGCCGTGGTTCCACCGGTAGCCGCCGGCCTTGAGACCGGACTTCACGGTGAGGCGCTGGCCGTGGTTCCACCGGTAGCCGCCGGCCTTGAGGCCGGACTTCACGGTGAGGCGCTGGCCGTGGTTCCACTGGAAGCCGCCGGCCTTGAGACCGGACTTGACGAGGAGGGGCTTGGAGCTGGGGTGCGTGCACATGGGTGGTCCTGGGGTGGGTGGCCGGCATCACGCCGACGTCCGTGACCGAGCAGGTGCCGTGCCAGGAGCCATGTGCCTGATCTCAGGCGTGATCTGCGATACGGCGCGGTGTCGTGCGCTGTGCGCACAGTTCGCGACCTGTGCGCGCACAAGGACTGAGCCGTCGTTCAGCGAAAGGTCCAGCCCGGCAGGATCTTCATCGCCTTGAGGAAGCTCACGCCGGGGGGCGGCTTGCGCAGGAACATCCTGCGCTTGTCGGCGGCGGTGAGCGTCAGCGCGTAGAAGCGCAGCGTGAGATCGTCGGGCAGCTCGTAGAAGTGGCGGAAGACCTTCCAGCGCAGGTTCGGCTCCGCCGCCTTGAAGAGGAGCTCGTTCAGGAGATGGGCGAAGTGGGTCTGGCGCTCCTGCTCGTCGGCGAGCTGGTCGAAGGCCGGGCCGAAGGTCGCCGCCGGGCCGTGCTCGGCGACGTGCAGGGCGAGGCGCAGCGCGACCGGGACCGAGTAGCCGGTCGCGGGGTGGAACCACCCGCCGCGGTAGCCGGCGACGAGCGGCGGCACGCGCTGGATGGGGCCGACCGAGCGCCAGGGCATCGGCAAGACGCCGTGCTCTTCGCGGAGCACGGCGCGCACGGGGAGGTCGCGCGCAGCGAGGTAGGCGAGCACACGCGCGCGCACGGCGGCGCGGTCGAGCTCGGGCCCGTTGGAGAAGTAGGTGTCTTCGACGAGGGCGCGCGTCGCGGAAAACGGCAGCACGTAGACGAAGCGGAAGGCGTCGTGCTGCTCGACGGTGGCGTCCATCAGGAGCGCGGTCGTCGGATCGAGCGCGCGCTCGAGCTCGACCTCGAGGCCGACGAACTTCTGAAAGCCGCTGCGATCGATCCACCCGCCGCTCGAGTCGAGGGGACCGCGCGCGTCGACGATCAGGTGCGCGCCGAGCTCGGTGCCGTCGGCGAGGCGCACCGCGTCGGAGCCGATCTCGACGACCTCGGTCGCGAGGCGGAGCTCGGCGTGGGGAGCGCGCGCGAGGCGGTCGCTCAGCACGGCGGCGAAGTGCTCCGAGGAGCAGGTCGCGTAGGCGTGCTCGAGGGTGCGGGTGAGATCGGGGAAGCGCACCTCGTAGCGCGGCCAGCGGTGCTCGATGAGGGGCTGGAACCAGCGCCGGGCGTGCTCGGGGATCGAGCCCTCGTGAAAGCTCCAGGTGTGGTTGCCGCCCAGGCGATCGCCGCGCTCGATCAGCGTGAGGCGCAGGTCGGGGCGGGCGTCGAGGCAGGCGAGCGCGATGAGCCCGCTCTGCAGACCTCCGCCGACGAGGATCAGATCGCGCTCGGCGCGGGCCGCCGGGCTCATCGGACCTCCAGCGGCGGCGCCGGCCACGCCATCCAGCGCTGCACGAACGGGGTCGCCAGGTCGCGGCCGGTCGCCTCCTCGGCGCCCTGGAAGCCGGGGCTCGCGTTGACCTCGAGCACCGCCAGGCCATCGCGCGTCTCGATCAGATCGACCCCGCAGAAGGGCAGGCTGGTCGCGCGCGCGGCGGCGAGCGCGAGCTCGAGCGCACCCGCCGGCAGGGTCTCGGGCGTGGCGGCCCGGGCGCTGCCGCCGCGGTGCATGTTGGCACGGAACTCGTCGTCGTGGGCGACGCGCCAGTAGGTCGCGAGCGGCTCCAGCCCGGCGATGAGCACGCGCAGGTCGCGCGTCGGGTCGGTCTTGACGAAGGGCTGCAGGAGCACCGTCTCGCGCCGCGCGGTGAGCGCGCCGAGCACCGAGCGCGCCGAGGTGCGCCCGTGCGCGAGCGCGACGCCGAGGCCGCCCGTGCCGGTGCGCGACTTCATCACGTAGGCGTCGGCCGGCAGGCCGTCGAGGGCGGCGTCGACGTGGAACGGCTCGCGCACGGCCAGGGTCGGCACGATCGGCAGGCCGGCGGCGACGAGGCGCAGCGAGGTCAGGACCTTGTCCGAGGCGTGGGCGATGGCGAGCGGGCTCACCGCCGAGCGCGCGCCGCGCACGAGCCAGCTCTCGAGCAGCGCCAGGCTCCACGTCTCGAGCGTCGAGCCGATGCGCGGGATCACCACGTCGGGCACGGCGTGCTCGACGCCGTCCTCGAGGATGGCGGGGCGCGGCGGGTGCTCGGCACCGACGCCGGTCACGTGCAGGACGACGCGCACCGGGTCGACGCGCGCCATGACGTAGCCGAGCCGCGTGCCGGCTTCGAGCAGGCGGCGGGTCGAGTAGTAGGAGTCGGAGTGGGAGATGAGGGTGGCGCGCAGCACGGCGGGGACCTTGGCACACGGGCGGTCGTTCGCGAAGGGGGATCGCCGTGGGAAACGGCGGCTCGCGATCCTCCGGCCCGTGGCCGCGCGCGGCCGGGGCGCATGGCGCGCCGTGGACCGGATCGGCTATGGTGACGTCGTGGTGATCCTGGCCGAGATGGGGACGATTCCGCTGCTCGACGAGCTGTCGATCATCGCGGCGATCGCGACGGTGCTCGCGGTGATCCTGTCGCGCTTGCGGCTGCCGGCGGTCGCGGGCCTCCTGCTCGCCGGCGCGGTGCTCGGGCCGTACGGCGCGGGAGCGGTGCACAGCGTGGAGGCGATCGAGGTCCTGTCCGAGCTCGGCGTGGTGCTCCTGCTCTTCACCATCGGGCTCGAGTTCTCGCTGGCGCGGCTGCGCAACATCTTCGCCCAGGTCGCGCTCGGCGGGCTCCTGCAGCTCGGGCTGACCTTCCTCGCGACCTTCGGCGTGGCGCTCGCCGTCGGCCTCACGACCGAGGAGGCGGTGGTGATGGGCTTCGTCTTCGGGCTCTCGAGCACGGCGATCGTCTTGCGCGGCCTCACCGAGCGGCGCGAGCTCGACGCGCCGCACGGGCGCTTCATCGTCGGCACCCTGATCCTGCAGGACCTGGCGGTGGTGCCGATGGTGCTGATCGTGCCGGTGCTCGGCGCCGGGGCCGGGGGCGAAGGCGGCGGAGTCGAAGAGATCGGGATCGCGCTCGGCAAGGCGGCGCTCTTCGTGGCGCTGACGCTCGGCGGCGCGCGCCTCATCGTGCCGCCGATCCTGAAGTGGGTCGATCGCAGCGGCGGGCGCGACATCTTCCTCCTGGCGGTGCTCGGCCTGTGCATCGGCACCGCCTTCCTGACCTCGCTCGCGGGGCTCTCGCTCGCGCTCGGCGCCTTCCTCGGCGGCATGCTCATCGCCGAGTCGCCCTACGGGCACCGCGCGCTCAACGACGTCATGCCGCTGCGCGACCTCTTCATGAGCCTCTTCTTCGTGTCGCTCGGCATGCTCTTCGAGCCGCAGGCGATCCTCGACGCGCCGCTGGTGACCTTGCTGCTGCTCCTGGCGTTCATGCTGCTCAAGGGCTTCCTCGCCACGATCGCGGCGCTGGTGATGCGCTTTCCGGCGCGCGTGGCGTGGCTCGCCGGGGTGGGGCTCGCGCAGTTCGGCGAGTTCGGTTTCATCCTCGCCAAGGTGGCCGAGGACGCCGGCGCGATCTCGAACGAGCTGATGCGGCCGGTGCTCGCCGCGGGGATCCTGTCGATGTTCCTCACGCCGATCTTCATGCGCTACGCGCCTCACGTCACCGCGGGTGAGCGTCTGCTGGCCCCGCTCGAGCGGCTCCTCGGGGTGCGCGCCATCGACACCGAGGACGACAAGGGGGTCGCGCACGCGGGCCACATCATCATCGTCGGCTTCGGCATGGCGGCGCGCTTGCTCATCCATACGCTGCGCGAGCTCGGCGAGAAGTACGTCGTGCTCGAGCTCGATCCCGAGCGCGTGCGCGCGGCCGACGCGATGGGCGAGCCGGTCTTCTACGCCGACGCGACGAGCCCCGAGGCGCTCGGGCACGCGTACGTGGCCGACGCGCGCGCCATGGTCGTCCTGATCAGCGACAGCGGGGGCTCGCAGCGCATCGTCGAGGCGGCGCGCGTGGCCGCGCCGAAGCTGCCGATCTTCGTGCGCACCAAGTACTGGCGCGAGCGCCGGGACCTGCTCGAGCATCACGCCGAAGGCGACGAGGTCGGTGCGCCGATCGAGGTCGTCGCCGAGGAGATCGAAGGCGGCGTGGTGGTCGCCGACCACGTGCTGCGCGCGCTCGGGGTCGGCAGCGAGGAGGCGCGGCAGCGCGTGGACTCGGCGCTGGCGACGCTGATCAAGAGGTGAGCGCGGGCCGAGTCGTGCGAAGCGGGCGGCCACGAGGGCCGCCCCTACGTCGCGGGAGGCGGTGTCGAGACGTCGGTCGTCGGTCGTCGGTCGGTCAATGCAAGGCGGTGTCGAGACGTCGGTCGTCAGTCGATCAGTCGAGGGCCTGGGTGCGGACGAGGGCGGCGTAGAGGCCATCCCGGGCGATGAGGGCGTCGTGGCGGCCGCGCTCGACGATGCGGCCGTGATCGAGCACGAGGATCTCCGAGGCGTTGCGCACGGTGGCGAGGCGATGCGCGATGACGAGCGTGGTGCGGTTGTGCATGAGGCGATCGAGCGCGGCCTGCACCAGGCGCTCGTTGTCGCTGTCGAGGTGGCTCGTCGCCTCGTCGAGGATGAGCACGCTCGGATCGGCGAGCAGCGCGCGCGCGATGGCGACGCGCTGGCGCTCGCCGCCGGAGATCTTGACGCCGCGCTCGCCGACGAGGGTCGCGAGGCCCTGCGGCAGGCGGGCGACGAAGGCCTCGAGGCCGGCGTCGCGCACGGCGGCGGCGACCGCGGCGTCGTCGGCGTCGGGGCGGCCGTAGGCGATGTTGTCGCGGAGCGTGCCGGAGAAGAGCACCGGATCCTGGGACACGGCGGCCATGCCGCGCCTGAGATCGGCGAGGCGCAGCGCGCGCAGGTCGACGCCGTCGAGGGTGATCGCCCCGCCGCTCGGATCCCAGAAGCGCTGGAGCAGCGCGGCGATGGTCGACTTGCCGGCGCCGGAGCGACCGACGAGCGCGACGACCTCGCCCGGTGCGATGGTGAAGGCGACGTCCTGGAGGACCGGCACGTCGGGGCGGCTCGGGTAGAGGAAGTCGACGTGCGAGAAGGCGACGTGCCCGCTGGCGACACCGGGGACGGCCGGGAGCTCGCGCGGGGCGGGCGGATCGGCGATCGGCGGGCGCTCGTCGAGGAGCTCGAAGACGCGCTCGGAGGCGCCCATGGCGCGTTGCAGGTTGCCCCACAGGCCGGCGAGGGTGGCGAGCGAGGTGGCGACCATCAGCGTGTAGATGAGGAAGGTGGTCATCGCGCCGGGGGTGAGCTCCTTGGCGAGGACCTCGCGCGCGCCGAGGTAGAGGAGCGCGGTGACGACGCCAAAGGCGGCGATCTCGACGAGGCCGACGAAGAGTCCGCGCGAGAGCGCGAGGCGGTTCGAGGCGGAGAAGCTCGCCTCGATGCGGTGGCGGTAGCGTGCGAGCTCGTGGTCCTCGGCGTTGAAGATCTGCACGGTGTCGATGGCGGAGACCGCCTCCTCGAGCGAGGCGTTGGCGGCGGCGAGCTCGTCCTGCATGGCTCGGGCCTGGCGGCGCAGGCGGCGGCCGATGCGCACCGAGAGGATCGACAGCGGCGGCACGAGCACCAGCGCGAGCGCCGAGAGCAGCGGCGAGGTGACGAAGAGCATGACGAGGCCGCCGACGGCGGACAGCGACGAGCGCAGCGCCATCGAGAGCTCGCTGCCGACGGTGTTCTGGATGGCGCCGATGTCGTCGGTGAGGCGGCTCACCAGCTCGCCGGTGCGGCGCTCGTGGAACCAGCCGGGCGGGAAGCGCAACAGATGGGCGAAGGCGCGCTGGCGGAGATCGGAGACGACGCGGTTGCCGAGCCAGCTCATGAGGTAGTGGCGCAGCACGGTGACGCCGCCGAGGAGCACGAAGCCGGCGACCGCGAGCCAGGCGAAGAGCTCGAGGCGACCGAGATCGCCATGGACCAGCGCGTCGTCGATGGCGAAGCGGACCGGCTGCGGCAGGACGAGGTTGGTCAGGCCGCCGACGACGAGCGCGGCGGTGGCGAGGAGCCAGCGGCCGCGGTAGGGGCGGATGAGCGCCCACAGACGCGCGGCGTGGGAGGCGAGGCTCATGGGGGCGGTGGCCACGGTGGACATGTCGCGCCCCTCTATAATGATCGCGGCCGCCCGGGTGCTGGCCGAATGGGTGGGGCGGACGATTTCGCGTGCGTTGCAGCCGCGAAATCAAGGGCTGTCGAAAAATCGAGCGAGGCGGGATGGCCGCAAGGAGGGAGGGAAGGGAGCGCGGAGGCGTACTCGACGTACGCCGCACAAGCGAGCGACCGACCGACGCCGCGGACGCCCGCCGTAGCCGGTTTTTCGACAGACCTTCAGCGGTAGGACCAGCCGAGGGTGAAGAGCCAGTTGGTGTACTCGCCCTTGCGCAGGGTGCGCTCCTGGAAGCGCTCGGCGCGGCTCTCGCCGGTGCCGCGGTAGCGAGCCGAGTCGCCGCCGAGCCAGGCGGCGCCGAGGGCGAAGCCGTCGATGCGGATGAAGGCCGCGAGCTTGTGCTCGGTCAGCGTGGCGCCGGTCGGCGCGTCGCCGACGCGGTAGGTGTAGCCGAGCTCGACGCCGAAGGCGCCGGTGGTCTCGCCGAAGCCGAGGCGGCCCGAGGCGTAGAGGTAGTCGACGTCGTGATCGGTGCCGAAGCCGGCGGCGAGCTTGAAGGCCGAGCCGCCGACGAGCGCGGAGCGGTAGGGCACGACGACGACGCCGCCGGCGAGGTCGGCCGAGAGCCCGGCCTTCTCGGAGCCGCCGAAGGCGCCGGCGCTGATCCAGCCGAGGCCGAGCGTGCCCTCGAGCCCCGCCTCGGCGCCGAAGCGCGTGACGCGCATCAGGAGGCCGGTCGACATGCGCAGCATGCCGAAGAAGCCGTCGACGGCGGTGCGCTCGGCGCCGTGGGCGAGCGCGGCCTTGCCGTCGTGCAGGCCGAGGTCGGCGCCGAAGATGAAGTAGCTGCCGCCGACCATGGCGCCGGCGGTGTCCGAGTCGTCGGCGTGGGCGGGGCCGCTCGGGGCGGCGAGCGCGACGGCGAGCGCGACGAGGAGGGAGCGGCGGAGGGCGGGCGTGTCGAAGGTGCGCGTCATGTCAGAACCTCACGCCGGCTTCGAGCTGGAAGCCGAGCTCGTCGAAGTCGAAGTCGGGGATGGTGACGCCGCCGCGCACGAAGACGCGCTGCCAGGGGTGCAGGGCGAGGCCGGCGCGCACGCCGTGGTCGTAGGTGGTGACGCGGCCGTCGTCGCCGAAGGCCATGAAGTTGAGATCGAACTGGGCTTCGAAGAGGGCGAAGGAGGCGATGTCGACGAGCAGGCGCGTCGGCATGGAGATCGAGCGTGAGCGGCAGGTGCCGACGCCGCCGTTCATCTCGGGGCCGCACTTCGAGCGCACGGAGGAGAAGCCGAAGCCGAATTCGAGCGCGGCCGCCGAGCCGAGGTTGAACGACAGCGGGTAGGTCTCGAAGAGGTAGCCGTGGGTGTCGCCGGTCCCGCCGACCGGGAAGAAGAGGTGCAGGCTCGTCTGGTATTCGTTGGCGGCGGCGGCGTCGACGGTGGCCTCGCGGGCGGCCTCCTCGCGGGCGAGCTCCTCGGGGGACTTGAGGCGATAGTAGTCGATGCGATAGCCGGGGCCGTACTCGGAGCCGAGGTACTCGCGGTCGGACTGGCCGAGCGCCATCAGCGTCGCGACCAGCACGGTCCAGAGCGCCTTGGAGAAGAAGCCGTTGCGTTCCTGGATGTGCAGTCCGGTGACGGTGGCGTCGTGGCCGCCGAGCGAGATCCCGCCGGTCTGATAGAAGGGGGCGAGCTCGTAGTAGCTGTCGCGCAAGAGCGGGACCTCGGCGCGGGCGTCGCGGGCCGGGGCGCCGAGCGCGGTGACGAGGGTGAGCGCGGCGAGCGCGCTCGCGAGACGGGATCGTGTCATCGTGGGAGACCTTGCCAGGTTGAGCAAGCAGACGGGCGGGAGACGGACGATGCCGCCGGAATCGAAAAACGTCACGCGCGAAATGGCGCGTCGCGGGTGGTGAGATCCGGTGCGAAGCGATGTCGAACCTTGCTTTCCGGGGCGACGCCGGGTAGGTCGCGGCGCGATGAACGCTGGTTTTCCGTTGCCGTCCTATGCCGTCGGACCCGTCGCGGTGGGGCCGGGGCTCGTGCTCGCGCCGATGAGCGGGGTCACCGACTCGCCGTTCCGGCGCCTCGTCAAGCGCTGCTCCGGTGAGCACGTCGGGCTCCTGATGAGCGAGTTCATCCAGATCGAGATGCTGACGCGCGGGCAGCTGCGCGGCGCGATCCGCATGGCCTTCCATGCGTCCGAGCGGCCGATCGCCATCCAGCTCTACGGGGCCGACCCGGAGATGATGGCGGACGCGGCGATGATGGTCGAGGACGCCGGCGCCGATCTGGTCGACATCAACTGCGGCTGCCCGGCGCCCAAGATCTGCAGGCGCGGGGGCGGGGCCGGGCTCTTGCGGGACCTGCCACGGCTGGCGGCGCTGCTCGACGCGGTGAAGGCGCGCGTGAGCATCCCGGTGACCATCAAGATCCGTAATGGATGGGACGATGGATCCATCAACGCCGTCGATACGTTGCGGGTCGCCGAGGAGCACGGCGCGGCGGCGCTGGCGCTGCACGGACGCACGCGCGTGCAGCTCTACAGCGGTGAGGCGGACTGGGACGCGGTGGCGGATCTGAAGCGGCGGGCGCGCATCCCGATCCTCGGCTCGGGCGACATCCTGACGCCGGAGGACGCGCGGCAGAGACTCGCGCGCACCGGCTGCGATGGGCTGATGATCGGGCGGGGCGCGATCACGAACCCGTGGATATTCCGGCAGATCGGCGAGGCGGCGCGCGGCGGTGCGGTCTTTGCGCCGACGTGGCGCGACGTGGTCGAGGCGCTGCGCTACTACGCCGAGCTGCTGGCCGAGCACTACCCGGCGCGCGTGCCGCCCGGGCGCATGCGCATGATGTTGTCGCGCCTGCTCAAGACCTTCCCGACCGATCCCGAGCTGCGCGTGCGCTGCCTGAAGATGCCGGAGGCGCGCGCGATGCTGGACGAGCTCGAGCGTGTCGCGGCGGCGACCGGGGTGATCGACGCGCCGACACGGGCGGAGGTCGGCGAGGGCGGTGGCGCGGGGGACGGGGCGCTCGAGGAGGCGGCCTGAGGTGCGGGCGCGCGCGGATTCTGGTAGATACCGGCGCACGGCACGACGGAGGACGTGATGACTGGTCGACGCCCGCAGGACCCACGCACGCGCAAGATCAGGGATGAAGAGGGAGAGCTCCCGACGGTGAGCCCTGGCGGCGCGACGATCGACGCGGGGCCGGTGGGGTCTGCGGGCGCGAGGGCGGAGCCGCGGACCGAGGATCTGCAGCGCGGGATCGAGACGGTGGGGCCGAGCGAGACGCTGGCTCCGGGTGGGCTCGAGCCGCCGCGACCGCGCGCGGTGAGGGGCGGCGCGGCCGCGACCTGGGCGCCCGGGGCGACGGTGGCGCCGGCGGCGGCCGAGCGCACGATGACCGCCGACAGCATGGACGCGATCCGCAAGGAAGTGCGCGACAAGGCCGCCCAGGAAGAGGCGGCGGCGGGCAAGGGGAAGAAGGGCGCGTCGTGGGTCGTGTGGCTGCTCGCGTTCGTGGCGCTCGGAGGGATCGGCTTCGGCGTGGCGTGGCTGGTGCTGAACCCGCCCGGGGGCGAGGAGCCCGCGCAGGTGGCGAGCGCGCCGGGCGCGGGCGGTGCGGAGGAGGAGGCGGCCGCGGACGCGAGCGAGGCCGCGGAGGATGCGGCGGCGCCGGGGGAGGGCGACGCGGGCGAAGGCGAGGTGAGCGCGGCCGGCGCGGGTGATGCGGGCGAGGTGAGCGCGGCTGGCGCGGCGGACGTGGAGGACGCAGGCGGCGAGGCCGGGTTGGCGGCAGGCGGAGCGGACGCGGACGCGGCGGCCGAGATCGCGGTGGCGCAGGCGGACGGCGGCGAGGTGGCGGGCGATGCGGCGGTGGTGGCCGCGGCCGACGTCGGGCCGGGCGCGGACGCGGCGGAGGTCGTCGCGGCGGCGGTGGGCGACGTCGGCGGAGGCGAGGCCGTGGCGGCGGCGGATGCGGTGGCGGCGGCGGATGCGGTGGCGGCGGCGGATGCGGTGGCGGTGGCGGCGGCGGATGCGGTGGCCGTGGCGGCGCCGGATGCGGTGGCCGTGGCGGCGCCGGTCAAGCTGGTGCGCAACCCGCTCGAGGCGGCGCGCTTGAACGAGGACGGGTTCGCGGCGCGCAAGAAGGGCGACCATGCGCTGGCGCTCAAGCTCTACGAGCAGGCGGTGGCGGCCGATCCGGAGCACGTGTGGGCGCGCTACAACTACGCGTGTGAGCTGGCGCTGGCGGGGCGGTCCAAGGACGCGCTGGCCGAGCTGACGACGCTGCACAAGCTCGGCACGCCGGAGGCGAAGAAGGCGCTGGCGGCGGCGCGCAAGGACAAGGACTTCGCGTCGATCAAGGACAGCGGACACTTCTTTCGTCTGACCAACTTCTGAGCGGGCGCCGCGATGCGGGTCGTGCACATCGAGCGCAAGTCGCGCGAGGCCGAGCGCGACGCGCGTGTGCTCGAGCAGGTCCTGCAGGGGCATGCGCGGCGCGAGCTCACCGCGGCCGACGCGAGCGCGCTCTCGGGCCTGCCGCTCGACGCGGCCGAGGCGGCGCTCGTCGCGCTGGCGGGGCGCTTCCCGGCGCGTCTCGGCGTGAGCGAGGGTGGCGTCCTGCTCGTGCGCTTCGACTCGCTCAGCGCCCCGCGGAGAGAGTCGGGGGCGTGGGCGCAGGTGTGGTCGACGTTTCGGCGGCGGCTGCTCGAGCCGCTGGTCGCGGTGCTGACCGTCGTGATCGGGCCCCTGCTCCTGGCGGCGCTTACGCGCGACGTGGTGGCGCTGGCGTCGGTGGCCGCGCACGGCGGCTGGGTGTGGCTGGTCGCGATCCCGTGCATGGCGGTCGGAGCGTTCGCGGCGCTCGGGGCGATCATGACCTTCCTCGCCTTCTTCGTGCTGCCGCTGGCCGGGCTCGCGTTGCTCATGGCGGGCGCGGCGCTCATCTACTTGCTCGCGAGCGAGTCGGGCGGGACGGTGGGCACGGTGATCTTCGTCCTGGTCTTCTCGGGGATCTGCCTCGTCCTGGGGCTCAAGCTCACGATCTGGGGCGTGGGGCTCTGGTGGACGACGATCTTCAAGGACCCGACCTGGGCCAAGGTCTACTGGACCTTCGCGGTCGGGCTCCTGCTAGGGCCGGGGCGACCCGAGGTCGATGCGCTCGCGGACGAGCAGCGCCTGACCGCGCTCATCCGGCATCGCAAGGGGATCGTCGCGCTCTCCGATCTGATCGGGCTCTTCGGGTGGACCCCGGCCGAGGCCGATCGGCAGATCGCGCGGATCCTGTGCGACTATGGCGGTGATGTCGTCGTGACCGACGACGGGGCGATCCTCTATGCCTTCACCGATCCGGCGGCCCAGAGCGGGCCGGGGGTGATGGCCGGCAGCATGCTGACGAGCGCGGGCGTCGAGGTGGCGGCGCCCAAGCCCGCGGCGCGGGTCGAGGAGCGGCTCTTCTCGGTGTCCACGGGGGCGGTGATCGCGCTCGGGATCGCGCTCGGGATCGGTGCGCTGGGCGTGCTGGTGCACCCGGCGCAGCCGCTCTTTCCCGGGGTCGACGAGCTCCTGGTGGAGATGCCGGAGCTCGCGACGGACAAGGGCACCGTGCGGTTTTTCGGGCTCGGGCTCTGGCCGTACGCGGTCTTCTTCGGGGTGCCGCTCCTGCGGGTGCCGGCGTTCTTGTGGCGACGCATGCGGGCGCGGCGGCGGCGGGAGCTCGAGCGTTACCTCGCGGTCGCGGCGAAGACGCCGGAGGGCGCGCGGTTCGCCGGAGCCAGGACGCGCCTCGTCGCCGAGCTCGGCGGGGACTACGACGGCACGACGCTCTCGTTTCCGGAGCTGGCGCGGTCGCGGGCGGCGGCCGAGAGGCTGCGCGCGGCGGGACCGGGGGTGCTCGCGCCGGGGAAGGTCGCGTTCGAGTGAGCGGGTGAGCCGGGCCTCGGGAGAGGCTTCGGCGATCAGGGCGAAAACGGGATCTCGCGCTCGAGGCGGAGCATGCCCCAGGGCAGGGTGTCCTCGGCGCCCGGCGTCTCGGGCGGAGACGGCGGCGCGGCCTCGGAGGCCTCGGTGTGGAAGAGGGGGCCGAAGGCGCCGCGCAGCGAGGTCTCGTCTTGCGGGAAGAGCAAGATGGGCTCGCGCTCGAGCGGGCCGTTGACCCAGGGGAGCGTGAGCAGGAAGGCGACGCGGCCCTCGGTCACGGTGAGGTAGGGGATCTGGTCGGAGAACGCGGTGAGGTCGAGGCGCAAGGTGGCGCCTTCGGCGGGCACGACCTCGGCGATGTCGAGGGTGAGGTGGCCCTCGTCGTGCTCGAAGGTGGCGATGAAGCTGACGAGCGGCTCGCTCTCGACGTCGAGGTGGGCGAGCCAGGGGCCGGCGAGGTCGGCGGGCGTGAGCGCGACGCAGCAGGAGGGGTCGCAGAGACCTTCGCCGATCGGGGTGTGGGTGCAGCCGATCTGCGGGTCGCAGCCGTCGAGCGTGCAGGGATCGCCGTCGCCGCAGAGGCCCTCGGCGTCGAGGTCACAGTCGACGAGCGGGGGGGAGCCGGGCGGCTGGGTGGTGTCGGGGGCGGCGTCGCTTGCATGGGTCGCGTCGGTCGCGAGGGTCGTCTCGGGCGACGTGGCGTCGGTGTCGACATGGGCGGCCGAACTGGACCCGTGGGTGGCGTCGAGGCAAGCGCCGGTGGGGGCGAGCGCGAGGAGGGCGATGAGCGTGAGGTGGCGCATGGTGGCGGGCGCCTGAGCAACCGTCGTGCCAGTCGCGCCGATGGGCGCGCGGGCGGTGATGGGGCGTCGGGGGCGGGGAGAGAGGGTGTAGAGGAAGTCTACATGCGTGCGGGCGCCGAGGCGAGGCGGGCTTGGATGAGCGCGCGATAGGCGCCGGCGGCGTCGGCGCCCGTGGCGTCGGTCGCGAGGCGGCGTGCGTCGGCGGCGTAGTCGACGGCGAAGAGGCCAAAGCGCGGCGCGAAGGAGCCCCACTCGTAGTTGTCGAGGAGGGACCAGTGGAAGTAGCCGGCGATGGGGAGCTCGCGCAGGAGGCAGCGGTCGACGGCGGCGATGGCGTCGGTGAGCGCGCGCTCGCGCGAGAGGCGGTCGGGGCGGTGGTGGCCGCGGTGTGGCGCGGGGCGCGTGCCGATGCCGTTTTCGAGGATGTAGAGGGGCTTGTCGGTGTGGGGGCCGAGCCAGGCGGCGGTGAAGTCGGGCATGCGATCGGGCTCGGCGGGCCACTGCCAGGGGTGCTTCTTCGGGCCGGTCCAGCCGAGGTAGTCGCCGAGGAAGGGGTGGTAGTAGTCGAGACCGAGCACGTCGAGGGCGTCTTCGTCGCGGCCGAGCTCGGCGATGAGCGGGGCGAAGGCGTCGGGCTTGACCGCGCGGGTGACGAGCAGCTCGGCGAGGCGCTGCGCGGGCCCGCGCGGGGTGAGCGCGCGCGAGAAGGCGCGCGCGAGGTCGCGGGTGTGGTGGCGCGTGGCGGGGCGGAGGAGGTCGACGAGGTAGCGGTCGGCCGCGTAGACCGAGGAGGCCCAGGCGTTGTAGGTGAGCGTGGGCTCCGGCCAGCCGGCGGCGAGGTAGGCGTCGCGCACGGCGCGGCGGGCGTGCACGTGGGCCTGCATGATGCCCGAGAGCGCGCGCGAGAGATCGACGGCGCCGCCCATGCCGGGCCCGCGCGGGAAGGCGCCGAGGTAGTAGGTCGCGAGGCAGAGGCTGTTGGGCTCGTTGACGGTGACGAAGAAGCGGACCGGGGGGTGGCCGCGGTCGGCGAGGCGGCGGCCCAGCGCGAGGGCGACGTCGCGAGCGAAGGCGGCGAAGCGCGCAGGCACGGCGGGGTCGAGCCAGGGGTCGGGGCCGAGCCACTCCGGGTGGGTGAAGTGCTGGAGCGTGACGATCGGCTCGAGGTGATGGCGACGCGCGGTGGCGATGATCTCGGTGTAGCGGTCGAGCGCGGCGCCATCCAGGCCGGAGGTGGCGGTGGGCTCGAGGCGGGCCCACTCGAGGCTCATGCGGAAGGCGGTGATCGCGAGCGAGCGCGTGAGCTCGAGGTCGTCGGCGTAGCGGTCCCAGAAGGCGACGCCCTGGCCGGTGCGCTCGACGCGGCCGGCGTCCTCCCAGGCGGCCCAGTTGTTGCGCGG
Organism: Deltaproteobacteria bacterium; assembly: GCA_011526585.1. Taxonomy (GTDB): domain Bacteria; phylum Myxococcota_A; class UBA9042; order PHBI01; family PHBI01; genus WYBB01. The sequence goes on along the minus strand of WYBB01000110.1, from coordinate 21,782 downwards.
CTGGCCGGCGCCGTTGAGGCCGCCCTCGACCTGGTAGGCGGCGGTGGCCACGCCCCATAGAAAGGAGGTGGGGTAGGGTGGAGGCAGAAGAGGCGAGCGCGCCACCGCTCAGGCCTCGAGCGTGCGGGCCATCGTCTCACAGGCGACGCGGATCGGGTGGGCCGCCGCCAGGGTGGCCTGGGCGATGCTCAGCGCTTCGCGCGCGGCGGCGCGGGCGTCGTCGCGGCGGCCGAGGTCGTCTAGGAGCGCGGCGAGGTTGTTGAGGGTGGCGGCGACCTCGTGGCTGGTCGCGCCGAAGGCGGCGCGCTTGCGGGCGATGGCGTCGCGGTAGAGCGCCTCGGCTTCGGCGTGGCGGCCCTGCTCGGCGACGACGTCGGCGAGGTTGTGCAGCGCGAAGGCGACCTCGGGGTGCTCGCCGCGGCCCGAGGCGCGGTAGTGATCGAGCGCCTCGCGGTAGGCGGCCTCGGCCTCGCGGGGGCTGCCCTGGCCGGCGAGGGCGTCGCCGAGCCCGGCGAGATCGGTGCCGAGCTCGAAGCCGTCCTCGCCCGCGCGACGGCGGGTCTCGATGGCGCGGCGGGCCCAGCGCTCGGCGTCGTGGTAGTCGCCGCGGGCGGAGGCGAGCCCCGAGAGGTTGTGGAAGTGGGTGGCGGGTTGGTCGTCGTCGCCGCCGCGCAGGGACGCGGCGCGCGCGTAGGACGCGGCGGCTTCGTCGTAGCGACCGGCGAAGCGCAGGAGCACGCCGAGGGCGTTGTGGTGGGCGGCGAGCTCGGTGGAGTCGGCGCCGTGAAGGGCGGTCGCGACGGTGAGCACCTCGCGCAGACGGGCCTCGGCCTCGTCGAAGCGGCCGGCGAGCGAGAGGAGATAGCCCAGGCGCTCGAGCACCGCGAGGCGGTAGGGGCGCACGACCTCGGCGTCGTCCGGATCGGTGTAGCCGTCGTGGATCGCCAGCGCCTGTCGGAGGTGTTCTTCGGCTTCGCTCAGGCGTCCGCGCGCCTGGAGGATCTCGGCCTCGACCATGAGCGCCTGGGCGAAGTCGGGGTGGTCCTCGCCGAGGATGGCGGCGAGCCGCTCGCGCGCGTCGGCGGCGAGCGCGCCGGCGGCTTCGAGCTCGCCCGCGGCGAGGCGCTCGCTCGCGCGCTCGAGGTCGGCCACCGCCGCCTCCCAGGCGGCCTCGTCGTCGTGTTCGGTGGGGTCCGGCATCACGCCTCGCCGATCGCGTGGAACCAGCCGTCGGTCGAGCCGAGGTAGATGCGGCCGGCGATGGCGACCGGGGTCGAGTGCAGGCGCCCGCCGAGCTTCATCGTCCAGAGCTCCTTGCCGCTCTGGGCGTCGAGGCAATGGAACTGACCTGCCATGTCGCCGATGAGGAGCTTGCCGTCGACGACGCAGGGGCTCGCCCAGGTGCCGCTCGTCAGGCGGCCGGTCCAGCGCTCCTTGCCGCTCAGGCGATCGAGCGCCGCGATGCGCCCGCCGGCGGCCCCGATGAAGAGCGTGTCGCCGACGACCGCGGGCGTTCCCCAGAGCCCGCCCGGCATGCGGTACCTCCAGACCTCGGCGCCGTCTTCGCGCGCGAACGCATAGACGTGCGGCGACTTGTCCTGCGCCGCGGCGTAGACGTGCTCGCCGGCGACGACCGGCGAGGCGTCGGTGTCGTCACCGGTCTTGGCGACCCAGCGCTTCTTGCCGGTCGCGGCGTCGAGGCAGAAGAGCTCGCCGTCGTAGGTCGCGGTGTAGTACGCGCCGTCGACGACGGCCGGCGAGGTCTCGCTGCCGTAGGAGCCGGTCTTCTTGCCGCGGTCGATGCCGCCGACGAAGCTCTTCCAGATCTTTTCGCCGGTGAGCGGGTCGAGGCAGCGGGCGTGGCCGTTCTCGCCGGCGATGAAGAGCTTGCCGTCGACGACGCACGGCGAGCTGTCGAGGTCGTAGCCGGTGTTCAACTTCCAGATCACCCGGCCGGTCGCCGCGTCGAAGCAGCGCAGCCAGTCGTCGACGCAGCCGATGTAGAGCTTGCCGTCGTAGAGGCAGCCCGTGCCCTTGATCTGGCGCGAGCACTCGTAGCGCCACGCGACCTTGCCGCTGTCCGCCTCGAAGCAGTAGAGGTTGCGCCCCTGGCTGCCGATCCACACGTAGCCGCCCCAGACCAGCGCCTGCCCGGTCCAGCCGGTGCCGCGCCACACGAACGGCTCGCCGTAGTAGAGCGAGGGGAAGTCCTCCATCCTGTGCTTCCACAGGATCTTCGGCTTGCGCTCCGGGATCGGGCCGGTGCCGTAGAACGTGTGCGCCGGGTTGCCCCTGAACATCAGCATCGCGTCGCCGCCGGTCGACGTCGGTCCGTAGGACCACGCCGGCAGCGTGACCGCGCCGTTGCTCTCGACCGGCACCTCCTTCTTCGTCCCGCGCCTGGGCTCGTCACTGCCCCGGCGGGCGCGCGCGACCCGCGACATCAACGGCGCGGAGAGCGCCGCCGCGCCGATGAGCTGGATGAAGGAGCGTCGCTCCATGGATGGCTTCTCCTCGCGTTCGTCGCCCAACGCCCGGCCACGGCGCCGGATTCCGACGGCCAGGACACCGGATCCCGGCCAGAGCGACCGCGGCTCAGTCGTTGAGCTTCCGCGCGGCGCGGATCTGCTCCATGGTCTTCTTGTACTCGACCTCGTAGTCGGTCGTGCCTTCCTGCAGGTTCTTGATGCGCGCCTTGACCTGCTTGTCGAGGTCGGAGTCGACGTTGAGCTCCTTCTTGAGGACGGGCGCGATTGCGCCGCGCAGATCGTTGTCCTCGCCGAAGATCTCGTCGACGTTGTTCGACTGCAGCAGGATCTCGACGATCTGGTCGGCGAGGTAGCCGACGGCGTCATCGTTCAGACCGAAGCCGTGCTCCTGCGCGATTTTCGTCTTCAGCTTGAAGGTCTGCGAGTAGTCGAGCCCGCGCGTCGCGACGAGGTCGCGCGCCTTCTCGGTGATTTCGTGGTCGCGCCGTCGGTACTCCTTGAGCACGCTCTCGACGTCGAGCTCGACCTCGCCGCGGTTCTCGACCGTGACGTCGATGAGCTCCTTGTCGACGAGCGCGTCGACGATACCCTTGGCGACGGAGGGAATTCGTTCCTTGAGCAGTCGCATCGCGTGACCTCCGGCCGGCTTTTCAACGGCCGCGGGCCATAGCACGCGCTCCCGGCCGAGGGAAGCAATTAGACCGTTGCTGGATGGGGGCGCGCGCCTTACCTTGCCTGACGTGAAGCCCCGCCGACCATGGGCCCTCGCCGCCGCGCTCGCAGCGCCCCTCATCGGCGCCTGCGACCAGGGCGGCGGCAGCCTGCACGGCGACTGGCTCGACGTCGCCGACTGCAAGCGGATCGGCGAGACCGAGCGCTACGAGCCATTCACGATGGACCTCGACTTCGCCAGCGTCACCGAGCAGCAGGGCTCGGCGCTGATCCGCCTCTCGCCCTCGGCGCGCGGCATCGAGCTCGCCGACCAGCTCGCCATCGCGCTCGAGCGCGCGCCCGACGTGCGCGAAGGCGCCCGCGCGCTGGGCGCGCTGACGCTCACGCTCGAGCCCGACGCCAGCGGCGAGGCCGACCTCGGCCTCATCCTGCTCGGTCGTTGTGCGCACGCGACCCAACCGCTCGGCGCCAAGGGCACGCTCACCTTCTTCGACTACGGCTGGCGCGAGGGCACGCGCGTGCGCGGTGAGATGGCCTTCGATCTCTACGACCGCCGCACCGGTGAGCTCGTCGGTCAGGGGTTCACGGGCGAGTTCGACTTCGAGACGATCACCGGCTCGCCCTACACCGCCTTCGAGCCCAAGGACTATTGAAGGGCGTCGTTGGAACCCCTCCCCATCCCCATCCCCCTCCCCCTCCCGACGGGAGCGGAGATAGGAGCGGGAGCGGGAACACTCAGCCCAAGCGCGCGATCACCTGGTCGACGAAGCCCTCGGTCGTCGCCTCGCCGCCGAGATCGATCGGGCGCGCGCCCGACTCCAGTGCGGCCGCGATGGCGCGCTCGATGCGCGTCGCCGCGTCGCTCTCGCCGAGGTGACGCACCAGCGCGACCGCCGCGCGGATGAACGGCAGCGGATTGGCCAGGCCCTTGCCCTCGAGGTGCGGCGCGACCCCGTGGATCGCCTCGAAGACGACGAGGTCGCTGTCGTTTTCGAGCGTGCCCCAGACGTTGGAGATCCCGCCGACCAACCCCGCGCCGAGATCGGAGAGCAGGTCGCCGAAGAGGTTCTGTGCGACGAGCACGCCGTACTGGCTCGGCCGCTTGACGAGCTGCATGCAGGCGTTGTCGGCGATGACCGAATCGAAGGCGATCTCGGGGTGCTCGCTCGCGATCTGCCGTCCGACCTCGAGGAAGAGGCCGTCGGCGCGCTTCATGATGTTCGCCTTGTGCACCAACGTGACCTTGGCGCGCCCTTCGCGCCGCGCCACCGCGAAGGCGTGGCGCACGATGCGCTCACAGGCCAGGCGCGTCGTCACCTTGATGCTCTGCACGATGCCGGGCGCGATCTGGTGCTCGATGCCGGCGTAGACGTCCTCGGTCGACTCGCGCACGATCGTCAGGTCGACGTCGGCGTAGCGGCTCGCCATCCCGGGCTGGCTCTTGATCGGGCGCACCGCCGCGTACAGGCCCAGCGCCTTTCGGAGCTGCACGTTCGGCGACTCGTAGCCGGCGCCGATCGGGGTGTCGAGCTTGCCCTTGAGCGCGACGCGCGTCTCGCGGATCGACGCGATCGCGTCCGCGGGCAGCGGATGTCCACCCGCCGCGAAGGCCGCCGTGCCGCAGACGACCTCGTGCCAGTCGATGGCGACGCCGCTCTCCGCGATGAGGCGCCGGGTGGCGCGGCTCACCTCGGGGCCGGTGGAGTCGCCGGGGATCAGGGTCACTCGGTGTCGGGTCGTGCTCGTCATCGGCTCACAGCTCCGCGAGGAGGGCCTGGGTCAGCTCGGCCGTGGTGGAGCGGCCGCCGAGATCGCCGGTGCGCACCTCGCCCTTTCGCAGCACCTCGCGGATGGCGTGCTCGATGCGCTGCGCCGCCTTGCGCTCGCCGATGTGCGTGAGCATCAGCGCGGCCGAGCGCAGGAGCGCGATCGGGTTGGCCAGGCCCTTGCCGGCGATGTCGGGCGCGGTGCCGTGCACGGCCTCGAAGACCGCGTACTTGTCACCGATGTTGGCGCCCGGCACGACGCCGAGCCCGCCGACCAGGCCCGCCGTCAGGTCCGAGACCAGGTCACCGAAGAGGTTGTCGGTGATGAGCACGTCGAAGCGTCGCGGCTCGAGCACGAGATCCATGAAGACCTGGTCGACGGCGATCTCGTGCGTCTCGAGGTAGGGATAGTCGGCGGCGATCTCGCGGGCGACCCGGAGGAAGAGCCCGTCCGAGAGCTTCATGATCGCGCCCTTGTGCACGAGGTGGATCGTCTTGCGCCCGTTGTAGCGGCACCACTCGTAGGCGTGCTTGACGAAGCGCCGCCACGCCGCCTCGGTCGAGACGCGCAAGGACTCGATGACGCCCGGCACCGGCTCGTGCTCGATGCCGGCGTAGAGACCCTCGGTGTTCTCGCGGAAGACGACGAGGTCGACGCCGTCGTGGCGCGTCGCGAGACCCGGCAGCGAGTCGACCGGGCGCAGGCTCACGTAGAGGTCGAGCGCCTTGCGCAGCCCGACGTTGACCGAGGTGAAGCCCTTGCCGACCGGTGTGCCGATCGGGCCCTTGAGCGCGATCCTGTTCTTGCGCACGCTCTCGAGCACGTGGTCGGGCAACGGCTTGCCATGGCGCGACATCGCGCCTTCGCCGGCCTCGACCGACTCCCAGGTGATCCCCGGACACACGGCGTCGACGATTTTGACCGTCGCTTCGGTGACTTCGGGTCCGATCCCATCCCCCGGGATCAAGGTGATCGCGTAAGCCATCTCTGCCCTTCGACCCCGGAATCGTCCATCGGGGCGCGCGGTTGCCTAGCATGCCCGGCCGGGTGTCTCAAGCCGGAAGCGGTTGACGACCCGCGGGCGACGTGGTGGATTGTGCGCACCCGTCGAGATGTGGACCGCGCCGCGAGCGCCCCCTCGTCAGAGACATCGAGTCAGAGTCGGTTCAGGCTCGCCCCCCACGAAGGAGTAGATCATGCGTTTTGCCTCGCTCGCCGTCGTAAGCACGGCCGCCATCGCGCTGATGGGTTGCCCGTCGGGGGAAAAGACCCCGCCCGACCTGGACAAGACCCCGACGATGCAGGCGCCGCGGGTGCCGCCCGACTTCGAGGTCGAAGACGCGCTCGACGCGAAGAAGGACCAGGTCGACTGGAAGATCATGCAGCCGACGGCGGCCGGCAAGGCGACCGTCAGCGTGGACTTCGGCCAGGGTCACCTCGTCACGGGGTCGATGGGCGTCTACGGCACCGACGGCATGACCGCCGTCGAGCAGACGCCGATCACCCAGGACGAGTCCGAGTACAAGATCACCTGGGATGTCGCCGCCAACGCGATCTACTTCCTGCGCGTCACCGCCGACCAGGGCAAGGGCGGCTACAAGGTCAACTTCTCGGTGACCGAGCCCGAGCCCGTCGACCCCTGCGCCGGCGTCGAGTGCGGCGAGGAGGAGGAGTGTCAGGACGGCAAGTGCGTCGAGGTGGTGCCGCCCGACTGCGACCCGAAGTGCGCGCGCGGGATGGTCTGCGTCGAGGGCAAGTGCGAGAAGCCCTGCGGTGGAGGCTGTCCCAAGGGTGAGCTCTGCAGCCGCAGGACCAACAAGTGCTACAAGGATCCGTGCTACCAGAAGCAGTGCGCCGCGGGTGAGAAGTGCGTCTACGGCGTGTGCAAGCCGACCGCGGCCCCGCCGGCGGACAAGGAGTGCAAGCCCGCCTGCAGCGGCGGCGCCAAGTGCAACACCCGGACCGGCCAGTGCGAGGGTGGCGACGCCCCGCCCGAGCCGCCGCCGGACAACTGCGCCGGGCCGCTCAACGGCAGCATCGTGCAGCTCATCCCGCAGGGCGGCAAGACCGTGCTCGTCATCAACCGCGGCTCGAAGGTCTGCGTGAAGGTCGGCCAGACCGGCAAGGTCGCCGGCGTCGGCCCGGCCTTCAAGATCACCGAGGTCTACGAGTTCCGCTCCAAGGCGGTGATCGAGGTCGATGACAAGACCATCGGCGCCAACCGCGCGGTCACCATCAACAGGTGATCCTCCCGGCCATGGGATGAACGAGACGCCCGCCCTCCCGGCGGGCGTCGTCGTTTGATGGCCCATCGTGTTCGTGGCGCCGGCGCGCCACATCCGCTATGGGAGTCGCGTGAGCGCACCATCGCCGACGCCGCCTCCGGGAGATCGCCCGCTGCCGAGCACCGCCGACGCCGTCGTCGTCGGCGCGGGCTTCGCCGGTCTCGCCACCGCGCGCGAGCTCGCGCGCGCCGGCCTCGAGGTCGTCGTCATCGAGGCCGAGCCGGTGCCGGGCTTTCACGCCTCGGGCCGCAACGCCGCCATCGCACGCCGCCTCGTCGAGGAGCCGTCGGTCGCCGCGCTCGCCGTGCGCGGCCTCGAGCTCATGCGCGCGCTCGCGAGCGAGGTCCCGATCTTCAGCGAGACCGGCGGCCTGCTCGTCGGCAAACAGGCGCTCCTCGAACACCTCGCCGCCGTCGCCGCGTCTGAGCCCGCGCTCGGCGCGCGCGTGCTCACCCCGGCCGACGCCGTCCTGCTCGTGCCCGCGCTCGCGGGCGCCGACATCGACGGCGCCCTCTTCATCCCCGGCGACGGCGTCGTCGACATCCACGCCCTGCTCTCGACGCTGATGGCGCCGGTCCGGGCGCGCACCTTCCTCGGCACGCCGCTCATCGCCATCGAGACCGAGCGCGGGCGCATCAGCGCCGCCGTCACCGCGCGCGGGCGCATCGCCACCCCGCGCCTCGTCGACGCCGCCGGCTTCTCCGCCAACGCCGTCGCGCGCCTCGCGGGACTGCCGCCCTTTCCCTTGTCCCCCGTGCGGCGCCACCTCTTCGTCACCGCGCCGACGGACCTCGTGCCCCGCAAGAGCCCGTGGGTCTGGGATGGCAGTGCCGGCTGGTACTTCCGGCCCGAGGGCGCCGGGCTCCTCATGTGTGCGTGCGACGCGACCCCGTGGCCCGCCGACGCGCCCGCCGATCCCCCGGTCGACCCGCACGCGCGCGAGGCGCTCGCCGACAAGTTCCACCACGCGCTGCCCGCGCTGCGCGACGCCCGCCCCGCGCGCGGCTGGGCCGGCCTGCGCGTGCTCACCGCCGACGATCGCTTCGTCATCGGCGCCGATCCCCGCGTCGAGGGCTTCACCTGGGTCGCGGGTCTCGGCGGTCACGGCATGACCACCGCCTGCGCCGTCGGCGAGCTCGGCGCGCTCGCCGCCCTCGGGCGCCCGCTGCCCGAGCCGTTTTCCAGCGCCTTCGATCCTCAGCGGGGGGCACGGCAGGTCACGACGAGCTCGCGCGACCTCGCCGATCGTGGCGCGCCGTCGTAGCCGCCGCGCACGTCGATCGCCTCGAAGCCCGCGCGCGCGAGCAGGTGCTCGAGCTCGATCGGGAAGGTGTAGCGCACGCCGTAGGTCGCCGCCTCGTCGACCAGCACGCGCCCCTCCATGTCCTTCTCGATCCAGCGGAACGTGACGTCGACGCGCTGCGCGACCCGATCGATCTCGCGGCTCTCCCAGCGCTCGCGCACGCGCCCGTCGGCCGTCCGGTAGCGCACGCCGAGCGTCGGGCGCGCCCGCCGCAACAGGCGATAGGCCGGATCGAAGAGGTCGAGCGCGAAGATCCCGCCGGGTCGCAGCACGCGCCGGACCTCGGCCAGCGCCGCGAGCTGCTCGTCCGTCGTCAGCACGTGCTGAAACGATCGGAACGCGGAGAAGACCAGCCCCTGCGACGCGTCGCCGAGCGGGATCGATGTGAAGCTCCCGGCCATGCACTTCACGTTGCGAGACGTGCCGAGCCGCACCTCGAAGACCGCGCGCATCTCCTCGGACGGCTCGACCCCGGTGAGCGCGCAGCCGTCGACCACCTCGGCGACGGCCAGGATCACGCGGCCCGTGCCCGCGCCGACCTCGCACACCGGGCCCGCGTGCTCTCGCGCCAGCCTCTGGAAGAACGCGAGATCCCCGCGGTCACGCCCGCCGAAGATCGCCGCGAAGTCGGCGTCGTAGCGCGTGCTCATCGCGCCGTCGTACCCCGCGGGCGCGCGGCTCATCGCTCACCCCCGGGCGCCCGACTCTGGCGGCCGGAGCCTTGTCGTGCACCGCCCCGAGGGTGTATCCAGAAGACAACCATGCGGCCAAGCCTCCTCATCATCGATGATGACGAGCATCTCGGCGTCGTCCTGCAGCGCGTGCTGCGCGGCTATGAGATCGCCATCGTCACCTCCGCCGAAGACGGGCTCGAGCTCGTCGCCGAAAGGAGCTTCGACGGCATCCTCTGCGACCTCTCCCTGCCGGGCAAGGGCGGCGCCGATTTCTTCGCCGGGGTCGCCGAGCTCCGCCCCGGCCAGGAGGCCCGCGTGCGCTTCATCACCGGCGGCGCGACCGACCGCGAGAGCGAGCGCTTCCTGCGCGACCACCCCGGCGCGGTCCTGCACAAACCCTTCGAGCTCGAGCGCCTGCGCCAGTTCGTCGCGGACCTGGTCGGGACGCCTCAGGTCCCCCTCCCGCTGCTGGCGTAGCCACCCGCACAGGAAAGCCCTGATTCCCCTTCGGAATCGAAGCGCGACAGGGCTTGCCGCGATCGCGCCCACGTATTATCGAGGCGTCGGCATGGGCATTCGTCTGGCTCCCGGCGCGCTCGTCATCGACGCCGCGCCCGCGACGCCGTCGTGGTCATGCGCTCCCATCCGCTGACGCCAAAGAGGAGCACCCGCCGTGAGCTGGCTCGTCAAGACCTTCACCACCCACACCGGACGCAAGCTCCTCGCTGGCCTCACCGGTCTCGGGCTCGTGCTCTTCCTCATCATGCACGTGCTCGGCAATTCGCAGATATTCTCGAGCAGCAACGCCTTCAACGACTACGCCCACACGATCCACGCGGGCCCGCTCATCGTGCTCGCCGACGTCGGGCTGCTCATCGCCTTCCCGCTGCACATCGCGATGGTGATCTGGCTCGCCATCGACAACAAGAAGGCCCGCGGCCCGGCCGGCTACAAGGTCCACGCCACCAAGCAGAAGCGCAACTTCGCCGCCGTGCTCGCCTCGAAGTCGACACTCTACGGCGGCCTCATCCTGCTCTTCTTCGTCGTCATCCACGTCTGGCAGTTCCGCCTCCAGCACGACGCCATCGCGCACGGCCGCTTCGGCGAAGGCGTCGGCCCCGGCGACCTGCGCCAGGCGATCCTCGTCACCCTCGAGAAGCCCCACTGGGCCATCCTCTACATCCTCGGCAGCCTCGCCACCGCCTGGCACCTCTTCCACGGCATCCAGGCCGCCTTCCGCTCGGCCGGCGCCTATCACGCCCGCTACACCCCGATCATCGTCAAGACGGGCGCCGCGCTCGCGATCATCCTCGGGCTCGGCTTCGTCTCGATCCCGGTGTGGATCCTGCTCACCTGAACCCGACAACCTCGTCCACGCCGACGCCCCCGCAGGAGACCTCGCCCATGGTGCTCGATTCCCACTGCCCGACCGGGCCGCTCGAGACGCGCTGGACCCGTCACAAGGGCCACATCCAGCTCATCGGGCCGATCAACAAGCGCAAGTACCACGTCATCGTCGTCGGCAGCGGCCTCGCAGGCGCCTCGGCCGCCGGCACCCTGGCCGAGCTCGGCTACCAGGTCACCTGCGTCACCTTCCACGACTCGCCGCGCCGCGCGCACTCGGTCGCCGCGCAGGGCGGCATCAACGCCGCCAAGAACTACCAGAACGACGGCGACTCGAACTTCCGCCTCTTCTACGACACGATCAAGGGCGGCGACTTCCGCGCGCGCGAGTCGAACGTCTATCGCCTGGCCGAGGTCTCGGCCAACATCATCGACCAGTCCGTCGCCCAGGGCGTACCCTTCGCGCGCGAGTACGGCGGCACCCTGTCCAACCGCACCTTCGGCGGCGTGCTCGTCTCGCGCACCTTCTACGCGCGCGGCCAGACCGGCCAGCAGCTTCTCTATGGGGCCGTCGCCGTCCTGATGCGCCAGGTCGACGCCGGTCAGGTGAAGCTCTTGCCCTACAAGGACATGCTCGACCTCATCACCGTCGAGGGCGAGGCGCGCGGCATCGTCATGCGCGATCTGCAGACCGGCAAGATCGAGGCGCTCACCGCCGACGCCGTCGTGCTCGCCACCGGCGGCTACTCCAACGTCTTCTTCCTCTCGACCAACGCCAAGAAGTCCAACGTCACCGCCACCTGGCGCGCGCACAAGAAGGGCGCCTTCTTCGCCAACCCCTGCTACACCCAGATCCACCCGACCTGCATCCCCGCGCACGGCGACCTCCAGTCCAAGCTCACGCTGATGTCGGAGTCGCTGCGCAACGACGGGCGCGTCTGGGTCCCGCGCAAGAAGGGCGACACCCGTGCGCCCAACCAGATCCCCGACGCCGAGCGCTACTACTACCTCGAAGAAAAGTACCCGACCTACGGCAACATGGTCCCGCGCGACGTCGCCAGCCGCAACGCCAAGTACGTCTGCGACGACGGCCACGGCGTCGGCGCCTCGGGCTACGCCGTCTACCTCGACTTCCGCGACGCGATCGCGCGTCTGGGCAAGCCGGCGATCGCCGCCCGCTACGGCAACCTCTTCGAGATGTACGAGAAGATCGCCGGCGAGGACCCCTACAGCGTGCCGATGCGCATCTACCCGGCGCCCCACTACACGATGGGCGGCCTCTGGGTCGACTACGACCTCATGTCGAACGTGCCCGGACTCTTCGTGCTCGGCGAGGCGAACTTCTCCGACCACGGCGCCAACCGCCTGGGCGCCTCGGCGCTGATGCAGGGTCTCGCGGACGGCTACTTCATCATCCCCTACACCCTCGGCCCCTACCTGTCGGCGCGCGGCCCGGGCAAGCACATCCCGCTCGACCACCCCGAGGTCAGAAAGGCGGTCGCCGACGCCGAGGACAAGACGAAGCGCCTCATCGGCATCGACGGCAAGCGCTCGGTCGACAGCTTCCACCGCGAGCTCGGCCTGATGATGCTCGACAAGTGCGGCATGAGCAGGAGCGCCGCCGGCCTCACCGACACCATCGACAAGATCCGCGGCATGCGCTCCGAGTTCTGGGAGAACGTCAACGTGCTCCCCAAGGACGGCGAGACCGCCAACATGGAGCTCGAAAAAGCCCATCGTGTCGCGGACTTCCTCGAGTTCGCCGAGCTGATGTGCCACGACGCCCTCACGCGCAACGAGAGCTGCGGCGGCCACTTCCGCGAGGAGTACGCCACGCCCGACGGCGAGGCCAAGCGCGACGACGACAACTTCTGCCACGTCTCGGCGTGGGAGCATCGCGGCATCGGCGAGACCCCGGCGCTGCACAAGGAGTCCCTCTCCTTCGAGTTCGTGAAGCTGACCCAGCGGAGCTACAAATGAGCCAGGGCGTGATCGACGTTACTCTGGAGGTCTGGCGTCAACCGGGCAAGGACGCCAAGGGGCGCTTCGAGCGCTACGAGATGAAGGGCGTCTCCACCGACGCCAGCTTCCTCGAGATGCTCGATGGGCTCAACGAGAAGCTCGTCGCCGACGGCAAGGAGCCGATCGCCTTCGAGCACGACTGCCGCGAGGGGATCTGCGGCTCGTGCGGCTTCATGATCAACGGGCGCGCGCACGGGCCCGATCGCGGCACCACGGTCTGCCAGCTGCACATGCGCCGCTTCGAGAACAAGGCCCACCTCGTGCTCGAGCCGTGGCGCGCGCGCGCCTTCCCGGTCGTGCGCGACCTCATGGTCGACCGCACCTCGTTCGACAAGATCCAGGCGGCCGGTGGCTACAACAGCGTCAACGTCGGCAACGCCCCCGACGCCAACGCGATCCTCATCGGCAAGGAGGCCGCCAGCGAGGCCTTCGACGCCGCGACCTGCATCGGCTGCGGCGCGTGCGTCGCCTCGTGCAAGAACGCTTCGGCGATGCTCTTCACCTCGGCCAAGATCGGGCACTTCGCGATGCTGCCGCAGGGCCAGCCCGAGCGCTATCGCCGTGTCGTGCGCATGCTCGACGAGATGGAGACGCAGGGCTTCGGCGCCTGCTCGTGGACCCAGGAGTGCGAGGCCGCCTGCCCCAAGGGGATCTCGGTGAAGTGGATCTCGCGCGCCAAGCGCGACTTCATCAAGGCCAAGCTCGCGAAGGACACCGGCGAGTCGTCCGATGACGGATTCGCCGGCTGAGCCGCCCGCCGATCCCGGCGGCTCGGGAGCGTCGGCGCGCGAGCCCGAGCCCGCGGCGCCGGAGCGCACCGTCACCGTCATGCGCGCGGCGGCGCCGAAGAAGCGTCGCAGCCTGATCCGACGCGTGGTCTACGCCGCGCTCGGCGTGGTGCTGACGCTGATCGCCGCCTTCGCGATCTTCTTTTTCTGGGCCTCGGGCGGCGACAGTGACGAGCGCGAGCTCGCGCCGGGGATCCGCTTCGAGAACCCCGACGGCGCCACGCCGCCCGTCGAGGTGCGCGAGCTCGCGGTGCTTGCCTACAACGTCGGCTACGGCCGCGGCCCCGCGGGCGATCTGGCGGGACCGTGGAGCGAGGAGCACGTGCGCGCGCACCTCGCTGGGATCGGCCAGCAGATCCGCGACAGCGGCGCCGACCTCGTCTTCCTGCAGGAGGTCGATCTCGACTCGGCGCGCTCGCACCACATCGACCAGGGCCGCGAGCTCCTCCAGGCCAGCGGGCTCCGCTTCGCGAGCTGCAGCATCACCTGGGAGAAGAACTACGTGCCGTTCCCCTACTGGCCGCCGTCCAAGCACTACGGCGCGATGAAGAGCGGCCAGTGCATCCTGTCGCGCTTCCCGATCACCGAGTCGACGCGCCACCGCCTGCCGCAGCCCGAGTCGTACCCCTGGTGGCGCAAGCGCTTCTACCTGAACCGCGCCATCGACCACGCGAAGGTCGTCATCGGCACCACACCCTGGGACGTCTTCAACGTGCACCTCGAGGCCTTCGACGTCGAAAACCGCATGGACCATGCGCGGCGCCTCGCGACCCTGGTGCCGGGCGTCTCCGACAAGCGCCGCGTCATCGTCGCAGGCGACTTCAACGCACCGCCGCCCGAGGCCACCCAGAAGAAGGGCTTCGTCGACGAGCCCGAGACCGACTTCTCCGGCGACGAGACGATCGCCGTCGTGCGCGCCCTCGGCCTGTCCGAGGTCCTGCCCGACCCGGCGAGCTTCACCTTCCCGGCCGACGCCCCGACGCGCCGCCTCGACTACATCTTCTTCGGCGCGGCCCTCGAGAAGATCGAAGCCAGGATCCTCGCTCCCCCGCCCGGCCCGTGGAGCGACCACCTGCCGGTCCTGTCGCGCTTCGGGATCCGGTGAAGTCGTGTTATTGGCTGCGCCGAGCACCTTCGCTCGGATACGGAGCCGATGGCATCCCCGAACCGCAACGATCGCGCGAACGAGCCCAGCTTCCCACGCCGCCCCATCGATCGTTGGGTCGACCCGCTGCGGCGCTTCACCGAGGTGCAGGCCACCAGCGGGGTCCTGCTCTTCGCGCTGACGATCTTCGCGCTGATCCTCGCCAACAGCGGTGCGGCCGACGACTACCAGCGCCTCATCGAGACGCGCTTCGTCGTCGGCACCGAGGGGCTCCTGCTCGACTACCCCTTCTGGTACTGGGTCAACGACGCGCTGATGGCGCTCTTCTTCTTCGTCATCGGGCTCGAGATCAAGCGCGAGCTCGTCACCGGTGAGCTGCGCGAGCCGCGCAAGGCCGCCCTGCCGATCGTCGCCGCGGTCGGCGGCGCGGCGCTGCCGGCCGCGATCTTCGTCTTCATCGTCGGGGGCGGGCCGGGCCTCGACGGTTGGGCGGTGCCGATGGCGACCGACATCGCCTTCGTCGTCGGCGCGCTCGCGCTCTTCGGCAGCAAGGTCCCCAAGGGGCTGACGATCTTCGTGCTCTCGCTGGCGATCGTCGACGATCTCTTCGCGGTCGTCATCGTCGCGGCCTTCTACACCGCCGAGATCTCCATGACCTGGCTCGCCGGCGCGCTCGGCGGGATCGCCTTCATCGTCGTCATGCAGCGCCTCAACGTGCGCTCGATCCCGAGCTACGTGCTGATCGGCGTCGTGGTCTGGCTCTGCACCCTCAAGAGCGGCGTTCATCCCACCATCGCCGGCGTCGTCATCGGCTTGATGACCCCGGCGCGCCCCTGGCTCGGACCCGAGTTCGCCGCGCAGGCGCTGTCCGACGGCGCCAGGGCGCTCGCCTCGCGCGCGCAGACCAGCGAAGCGCTCACCGCCGTGCAGGGCGCCGCGCGCGCCGGGCGCGAGTCCTTCTCCCCGCTCGAGCGCATCGAGCACGGCTTGCACCCCTGGGTCGCCTTCGCCATCCTGCCGCTCTTCGTCTTCGTCAATGCCGGCGTCGCCTTCGGCGGGGCCTCGGTCTCGGGCGGCATCGGGCTCGGCGTCACCCTCGGCCTCGTCATCGGCAAGCCCGTCGGCATCATGCTGCTCTCGTGGATCTGCGTGCGCTCGGGGCTCGCCCGGCTGCCCGAGGGCGTGAGCTGGTGGATGCTCCTCGGCGCCTCGATCCTCTGCGGGATCGGCTTCACCATGGCGCTCTTCATCGCCGCCCTGGGCCTCGAGGGCGAGCTGCTCGAGTCGGCCAAGATCGGCATCCTGCTCGGCTCCGGCATCTCGCTCGCGGCGGGGCTGGCGGTGCTGGGTCTGGCGCTGCGCCGCGCACGCGCCGCTTGAAGCTTGACAGTGTGGTCACATGAGACCACATTGAGGCGCACATGCAGGTGGTCAACATCCGAGAGCTGAAGGCCAAGCTCAGCGCCTACCTGAGAGAGGTCGCCCGAGGCGAGACCTTCCTCGTCACCGATCGCGGCCGGGTCGTCGCCCGCCTGGGCCCCAACGCGGAGCTCTCCGCCGCCGACGAGGAAGGCGCGCTCGCGGCGAAGCTCACCCGTCTCGGGATCCGGCCGCCGCTGCGCAAGCGCGGTCACGGCGACTACGCTCGCCGCGGTGAGCTCGGCCTGCCGACCCCGGCGATCGACGCGCTCCTCGACTGGTCACGCGGCGAGTGATGAACGTCTACCTCGAGTCCAGCGCCGCGCTCCGCGACCTCCTCGACGGCGATGGCGCCGCCGAGATCCGCGCCTGCCTCGAGAGCGCGAGCGTCGTTGCCACCTCCCAACTGACGCTGGCCGAGATCGCGCGCGTGCTGGCGCGGCTGCGCGTGACCCACCCCGAGCTGAGCCGCGCCGTCGCGGTGCGCGAGGCCGCCTGGCTCGCCGACTCCGAGCTCTGGGTCCTGCACCCGGTCGACGACGAGGTGCTCGGACGCTGCGGCCGCGTGCTGCCGCACGAGCCGGTGCGCACGCTCGACGCGATCCACCTCGTCACATTGCAGCGCCTCGCCCAGGTGATCCCCGACCTCGTCATGGTATCGACCGACGAGCGCGTGCGCGCGAATGCGCTTGCCTTTGGACACCAACTCCTGCCCTAACGACGTGTCATGCAATCCCAAGACGACGAACTCGCCCCCGCCACGCCCAGCGCAGCCCCCGCCGAGCCGGACGCCGTGACCCTCGGCCTCAACGACTTCGAGTCGCTCGGCCTGCCCGAGCCCCTGCTCGCCGCGATCCGCGATCTCCGCTTCGTGCGCATGACGCCGATCCAGGCGCAGGCCCTGCCGACGATGCTCAAGGGCGAAGACGTCGCCGGTCAGGCCCAGACGGGCACCGGCAAGACCGCCTGCTTCCTGCTCGCGACGCTCGACACCCTCTTGCGCACGGCGCGTCCCGCGGACGGCTCGCCGCGTGCGCTGGCGATCGCGCCCACGCGCGAGCTGGCGATCCAGATCGCCAACGACTGCGAGTCGCTGACGACCTACACCGACATCAAGCACACGGTCGTCTGCGGCGGGTTGCCGTGGGGGGCGCAGGCCAAGGCGCTCGAGCAGGGCACCGACATCGCCGTCGGCACGCCCGGGCGCCTGCTCGACATGATCCGCGGCGGCAAGCTCAAGCTCGGGCGGGTCGAGGTGCTGATCATCGACGAGGCCGACCGCATGTTCGACATGGGCTTCATCGACGACCTCAGCGCGATCATGCGCCACGTGCCGCCGCCGGGCAAACGCCAGGCGATGCTCTTCTCGGCGACGCTCTCGCACGACGTGATGCGGCTGGCCAGCCGCTGGCTCCGGACGCCGCGGCGCTTCGCGGTCGAGCCCGACAAGATCGCCGCCGAGCGCATCGAGCAGCGCCTCTACCACGTCTCGAGCCGCGAGAAGGTCCTGCTCCTCATGGGCCTCCTGCAGAAGGAGCAGCCCGTGCGCACGATGATCTTCGTCAACCGCAAGGTCGACGGCGAAGAGCTCGCGTGGCGCCTGACCAACAACGGCTTCGAGACGGTCTACCTCTCGGGCGACCTGCCGCAGAAGAAGCGCCTGCGCATCGTCGAGGCGCTCAAGGCCGGCCAGATCAACACGCTCGTCGCGACGGACGTCGCCAGCCGCGGCATCCACGTCGACGACGTCTCGCACGTCTTCAACTACGACCTGCCGCAGGACGCCGAGGACTACGTGCACCGCATCGGGCGCACCGCGCGCGCCGGCGCCTCGGGCAAGGCGATTACGCTCGCGTGCGAGGACACCGTCGGCGCCCTGCCCGCGGTCGAAAAGCTCCTCGGCGCGCCGATCCCCGTCGCCTACGCCGAGGACACCGACTTCGTGCCCGACCGCGCCGGCCGCTTCCCGCGCGGCCGCGGCACCTTCACCGGCTGGCCGCCGCCGAGCCTCGGCCTCGCCGAGAAGGCGAGCGACACCGATCTGCCTCCGCGCGCCGAGGGCTCGGGCGGCAGGCGACGCCGCCGCGGTGGCGGTGGCCGGCGCTCTTGATGGCGCGCTCTGTCGCGCTCGGCTACCGTCGCCACCGTCGAAGACGCCTCGGTACGCTTCTGCATGATCGGCGCCCAGGGCGCGCCTCAAGTCGATGGCCGCGGACGAGGCGGCCCGCCCGCGAGGCCTTCGCACCAAGGACGACTGAAGCTCACTCTCCGGCCTTCATTCCCCGCCTCGCGCTCGCCAGCAGGCGGTCGAAGCTCGCGACGATGTCGCTGCGATCCTGGGCTCGTTCGGCAGCTCGCAGGTAGGCGAGCACGAGCTCGACATCGAGCGTGCCCGCCTGGCGCCGGATGACGACGCCGGCGTCTTCTTCGTCCTTGGCGCGTTCGGAGGTGAGCTTGTAGACGACCAGGTCTTCGGGGCTTACCACGGGCACCTCCACACCGTGGAGCGTGACGCTTCGTCTGCGCTCCAACGCATCGCGCTCGAAGGCGAGCGTCGGCCTCAGGGGATCCATCGGTGCCGCGCCGTCGTCCATCGCACGAGCAACTCCAGGCGCCTGGCCGCCTCCTCGTTGAGCATGCGCGCGGCTCCCGGTTCGCCGAGGAAAGCGCTCGAAATCCGCTACCAGCGAAGCTGCGAGCGATTCGATCCGGTCGGAGGTGGGGACCGCGGGTTCGAGCTCGGGCGCCCAGGTTCGAGCTCGGGCGCCCGCCGCCAGCGCTCACGCAGGGCAGCGAAGCCGAATGCATCGCTGGGAAAGCTCCGATGATGGTGTGCCAGTCACGAGGCACAGCCTATCAGGAGCGGTTGCCGAATCGTAGGGTGGAGCGCGGGGCGCCAGTTCAGTCGCCGTACTCCTTGAGGAGCTGCTTGGCGATCGTCATGCGCTGCATGTTGGAGGTGCCCTCGTAGATCGGGCCGATCTTGGCGTCGCGGTAGAACTTCTCGGCGAGGAAGTCCTTGGTGAAGCCGACGCCGCCGAGGAACTCGACCGCCATCGAGGCGACCTGGCCGGCGACGATCGAGCTCTTGAGCTTGGCCATCGCCGCCTCCTTCAAGAAGGGGCGGCCGGCGTCCTTGAGGCGCGCGGCGTTGTAGACGAGGAGGCGCGCGCACTCGATCTCGGTCGCCAGGTCGGCGAACTGGAACTGCATGCCCTGGAAGTCCGCCAGGCGCGTGCCGAACTGCTTGCGCTCGCGCATGTACTGCATGGCGTAGTCGAAGGCGCCCTGGGCGATCCCGACCATCTGCGCGCCGATCCCGATGCGGCCCTCGTTGAGCGTCTCGATCGCGACCTTGTAGCCGACGCCGACCTCGCCGAGCACGTTGTCCTTGGGGACCTTGCAGTCCTCGAGCACCAGCTCGCAGGTGGAGCTCGCGCGGATCCCGAGCTTGTCCTCCTTCTTGCCGACCTTGAAGCCGGGGAAGTCGCGCTCGACCAGGAACGCGGTGATGCCGCGGTAGCCCTTCTGCGCGTCGACCGTCGCCATGACGATGTAGAGCCCGGCCTCCTTGGCGTTGGTGATCCAGAGCTTGGTGCCGTTCAAGACCCAGAAGTCGCCGGCGTCGCGCGCCGAGGTGCGCAGCGCGAAGGCGTCGGACCCGCTCTGCGGTTCGGAGAGCGCGTAGGCGCCGACGGTGTCCTTGGCCAACCTCGGCAGGTACTGCGCCTTCTGCGCGTCGCTGCCCCAGCGCAGGATCGCGTTGATCACCAGCGTGTTCTGCACGTCGACCATCACGCCGAGCGAGGCGTCGACCTGCGCCAGCGCCTCGATGACCATGATCGAGTTGAAGAAGGTCGAGCCCGCGCCGCCGTGCTCCTCGGGGATCTCGATCCCCATGAGCCCGAGCTCGAAGCACTCGCGCACGATCTCCGGCCGCATCTCCTGGCGCTCGTCCATCTCGCGCACGTGCGGCAGGACGCGCGCCTTCGCGAAGGACAGCGCCTGATCGTAGAACATCTTCTCTTCTTGCGAGAGCAGGGTGAGCGGCGTCGACATCGCACCTCCGGCCTGTTGCGTGGCCGCTCTCCGGTTAGTCAGCCGGGCCGCGCACGTCAAGTGTTCTAAATCGGCGCGGTTGTCGGTATGGAGACGCCATGCGCTCACGCCAACTCGACCGCCTCCTCCACCCCATCGCGCTCACCCTCCTCGCGACGACCGCTCTCGCCTGCGGCGACGACGGCGGCGGTGACGACGGCGGCACGACGACCCCGGTGGTCGAGTGCCGCCCGGCCTTCCGCCCGGTCGTCATGGTGCACGGCTTCCTCGCCTCGGCCGACACCTGGACGGCGTTCGCGCGCCGCTTCGAGGCCAACGGCTACTGCCCCGACCACCTCTACGCGCTCGACTGGAACACGATCACCGATCGCGAGTCCGGGCTCGACGCCCTCGTCACGCTCGTCGACCAGGCGATCGCGGCGACGGGCGATGCCCAGGTCGATCTGATCGGGCACTCGGCCGGTGGTGGCCTCGCCTACCAGTACCTCTCCGACGCGGCGCGCGCCGCCAAGGTCGCGACCTACGTCAACATCGCCGCCAACCCCGCGCCGCCCGGCGAGGAGCCGGTCCTGCCCGGGCCCGTCGACTTCCCGATCAGCACGCTCAACCTCGCCTCGAGCGCCGACACCGTCGTGCCCGCCACCGAGATCCCCGGCGCGATCAACATCACCCTCGACGCCGAGGACCACTACCAGGTCGCCACCTCCGCGCGCGCCTTCGCCGACGTCTTCTCCTTCCTGCAGGCCGGCCGGCGGCCGACGACCGTCGAGCTCGCCGACTCCCACCCCTTCGACCCGGACCTGCCGCGCGTCGTCGCGGGCAAGGCGCTCACCATCGGCGACAACACCCCGGTCGGCGGCTGGACCGTCGCGATCCACGAGGTCGACGCGGCGACCGGCGCGCGCACCGACGAGACCCCCGAGGCGACCTTCACCGTCGCCGCCGACGGTAGCTGGGGGCCGTTTTCCGCCGCGCCCGACACGCACTACGAGTTCCACCTCACCGGCCCGGCGCCGACCGATCGGCCGGTGCACTACTACCGCGAGCCGTTCTCCGCCTCCGACCGCTTCGTGCGCCTGCGCGCCCTGCCGCGGCAGGGCAGCCTCGTCGCCGCGCTCTTCTCGGTGATCCCCTTCACCGCCGATCACGTCGTGCTCATCGCCTTCACCGAGTCGCAGGCGGTCGTCAGCGGCCGCGACACGCTCGTCGTCGCCGGCGAGACCCTGTCGACGCCCGAGCTCGCCTCCGCCGACAAGACCGCCATCGCGTTCTTCCTCTTCGACGAGAACGCCGACTTCGCCGCGGGCGGCGAGGTCGCGACCTTCAAGAACGTGAGCCCCGTCTTCCTTAAGGCCCTCGATCGCGTGCTGAGCCCCTCGCTCGGCTCGATCGCGCTGACCTTCAACGGCCGTACGCTCAACGTGCCGACCTGGGCCTCGGAGCCCGACGGCGCCATCGTCGCCACCTTCGATTGAGCCACGGCACGGACCTCCGCACCCGGCGCACCGGGGGCGCGCGGCGGGTCGACACGCTCGCTCGTACGGGTTAGCACCCGGGCATGGCTCGCTGGTCGTGCGCGCTCTTGTGCCTGCTCCTCGCGCCCGCTTCGCCGGCGCGTGCGGAGGAGGTGCGGCCCGCGCTGGCGGGGGCGGTGATCCTGCCCAACGGCCTCGCCCTGCCGTATCCGACCTTGCGCGTCTTTCGCGCGTTCGGGCGCTGCAAGCGCGCGGGCAAGCGGCCTGAGCGCTGGCAGGGACCCTGGCGCAGCCACGAGCACGAGGGGATCGATCTCGGCGGCGTCGGACCCCACGGCGGGCTCGGCACGGCGGTGCGCTCGCTCACGCGCGCGAAGGTG
>WYBB01000109.1 GCA_011526585.1 Deltaproteobacteria bacterium | reverse complement strand
GGCGCGCTGATCGATCTGCGCTGCGGCGCGGAGCGTGACGAGGCGCGCGTGTCGCTCGCGGAGCGGCGGCTACCGGCCAGCGTGGGCGCGGCGCTCGAGGGGATCCGCGGGCCGCACGCCGCCGAGGTGATCGAGCTCGTCGCGCGGCACTACCGGGAGGGCGCCGGCTGGGCCGACGCGTTCGCGGGCCTCTTCGCCGAGCTCTTCGCCGAGCACGGGCTCCTGATCTTCGACCCGCGCGCCGCGGTGAGCCTCGGCGAGGTCGCGCGCCTGGCGGCGCCGGTGCATCGCTTCGCGATCCGACAGGCCGAGGCGATCGAGGCCGCCCTGGTCGCGCGCTGCGAGACGCTGGCGGCGGCCGGCTTCGAGGTGCAGGTGCCGGCGCGCTCGGGGTGCGCGCTCTCGTGCTACGCGGCCGGGCCCGGCGCGCCGCGCCACCGGCTCGAGCGCACCGACGACGGGGGCTGGACGACGCGCGCGCTCGACGCGGCGCTGACGCCGACCGAGATCGACCGCCAGCTCGACGAAGCGCCAGCGCGCTTCACCACCACCGCGCTGCTGCGGCCGATCCTGCAGGATTCGCTGCTGCCGACCGCGGCGTACGTCGGCGGACCCGGTGAGCTCGCCTATTTCGCGGAGCTGGGCCCGCTCTACGAGCTGGCCGGCGTGCCGATGCCGCTCGTCGTGCCACGCGCGCGCTTCGACGTGACGACGCCGGCGGCGCGGCGCCTCGGTGAGGAGCTCGGGCTCGCCCTCGAGGACGCGGCGCGACCGCGTGACGAGCTGCTCGCACGCGTCTGTGACGCACGAGATGGGCTCGATCAGGCGGCGCGCGCGCAGGCGACGCTCCAGCGCGCGCTCGACGAGGGGATCGCGGCGTTGGCGGCGGCCACGGCCTCCGACAAGGGCTTCGCCAAGCACGCGCACAAGACGGGCGAGCAGCTCACGGCGACGATCGACAAGCTCGCCGAGCGAGCGCGCCGCGCCATCGTCGAGCGCGACACCCTGACGAGCGCGCGCGTCGATCGCTTCCAGGCGCTGCTCGCGCCGCGCGGTGCCCCGCAGGAGCGCGTGCTCGGCTTCGCGGCGCTGGCGGCACAGGTCGGCCCGCGGGCCTTGGTCGACGCGGCCGTCGCGAGCGCGATCCCGTTCGATGGCACGAAGAAGGTGATCGCGCTGTGACGGACGACACGACGATCGATGTCCTGGTCATCGGACCGCACCCCGACGACGTCGAGCTCTTCGCCGGCGGCACCACCCGACACCTCGCGCTCGCCGGTCATCGCGTGGCCGTGCTCGACCTGACGCGCGGCGAGAGCGCCACGCGCGGCACGCCGGAGATCCGCGCCGAAGAGGCCCGCCTGGCAGCGCTCGTGCTCGGCGTGGAGCGCGACCAGCTCGGCCTGCCCGATGGCGGCGTGCGCGCCGACGAACCGGCCCAGGTCGAGGCGCTGGTCCGCTACCTGCGCCGACGACGACCCGAGCTGGTGATCGCGCCCTGGACCGAAGAGCGCCACCCCGACCACGAGGCCGCCGCGCGGCTTGCGCTACGCGCGACCTTCCTCGCCTCGGCCGGCGGCTACCTGCCCGAGCTGCCGCGCCACGTCGTGCGCGAGCTCGTGCACTACCCGATGCGCGTCCTCCGCAAGCCCTCCTTCGTCGTCGACATCTCGCACGTCGTCGACGACAAGCGGCGCGCGGTCCTCTGCCACGCGAGCCAGGTCGGCGCGCCGGCCACGGGCCCGAGCGTCGCGGGCGAGACGCTCGTCGGCAGCCACGACGGGGTCGCCGCCATCGAGCTGCGCGACCGCTACTACGGCGCCCAGATCGGGTCCGCCGCCGCCGAGCCCTTCATCACGCGCGCCACCGTGCACCTCGCCGATCCGCTGGCGCACTTCCGCTCACGCCCGGGGCCGGCGCGCCTCTTCGAGGCGGAATGAGCGGCCGACTCGCGATCGGGATCTGCTGTTATCCCACCTTCGGCGGCAGCGGCGTCATCGCGACCGAGATCGGGCTCGGCATGGCCCGACGCGGACACCGCGTGCACCTCTTCGCCTACGATCGCCCGGCGCGCCTCTCGGACGACGAGGCCGACGTCATCTTCCACCGCGTCGACGTGCGCGACTACCCGGTCTTCCACCATCCCCCGTACGCGCTGGCGATGAGCTCGCGCATCGTCGACGTCGCCCGCCACGAGCCGCTCGATCTCGTGCACGTGCACTACGCGGTGCCCCACGCGACGAGCGCCTTCCTCGCGCGGGAGATCCTCGGCGCCGATGGCCCGCGCATCGTCACGACGCTGCACGGCACCGACATCACCCTCATCGGCCGCGATCCGATCTACCGCCCGGTGGCGCGCTTCTCGATCGAGCGGAGCGACGCGGTGACCGTGCCTTCGCGCTGGCTCGCAGAGGAGACCAGGCGGCTCCTCGAGCTCGCGCACGTGCCGATCGAGGTCGTGCCGAACTTCGTCGATCCCGAGCGCTTCACCGCCGCGCCGCCGCGCGAGCCCGGGGACTGCGCGCGCCTCGTGCACGTGTCGAACTTCCGCGCGGTCAAGCGCGTCGAGGACGTCGTCGCGATCTTCGCCGGCGTCGTCGCGCGCCGTCCGGCCCGCCTCGTCCTGGTCGGTGACGGGCCGGAGATGGGTCGCGTCGAAGCCCTGGTCGACGCGCTCGACCTGCGTCGCCACGTCGACTTCCTCGGCGAGCGGCACGACGTGCGCGCCGTGCTCGCCGGCGCCGATCTCTTCCTCCTGCCGAGCGAGAGCGAGAGCTTCGGCGTCGCCGCGCTCGAGGCCCAGGCGGTCGGCGTACCGGTCATCGCCAGCCACGTCGGCGGCGTGCCCGAGGTGATCGCCGACGGCGAGACCGGCCTGCTCCTGCCGATCGGCGACGTGGCGGGGATGACCGAGGCGGCGCTCGGCCTGCTCGCCGACCCCGAGCGCCTTTTGCGCATGCGCGCCGCGGCACGCGCCCGCGCGATCGAGCACTTCGAGATCAACGCCGTGCTCGATCGCTACGAGGCGCTCTATCGCCGCCTGCTCGCGTCGTAGCTCGCCAGCGTCCGTCACGGCTGCTTGCCCGGCCACGCGCGCCGGCGCATGATGCCAGGCCATGTCCGACACCCCCAAGACGTCCGTCGCCGCGCTCTCCGAGCT
>WYBB01000108.1 GCA_011526585.1 Deltaproteobacteria bacterium | reverse complement strand
GTCGGGGTCGCGCAGGACGACGCCGGTGTCGCCGTTCCAGAGGTTCTGCGCGTGATCGTTGACGAGCACGATCACCGGTCGGCCCGGGTACCACTCGTCGGTGGTGGCGCGCACGGGCAGGTGGCCGGTCTCGGCGAGCCAGTGGCGCACCTCGTCGACGAGGTGCTCGGCGCCCCAGCGACCGCGCCGGTGCGCGCACAGGAGCTGGAAGGCGGGCAGCGCGTCGAGCGCGGCCTCGGGCGTGCCGAGGCGGCGAAAGAACGGCGCCCAGCCGGCGATGGCGAGCTCGCGCAGGCGGGCGCGCGCGTCGGGGTGGGTGTTGTCCTCCCAGGCGACCTCGGGGTGGCCGGCGCGCAAGGTGGCGATGACGGCGTCGCCGTCACCGGCCTTGATCGCGCGCGCGAGGGCGCCGATCCCGCCGGTCTCGGAGAAGCGGTGCGAGCGCGTCAGCATGGCGAAGGTCGACGCGAGCGGGCCACCGGGCTCGGCCGCCTCGGCGATGTCGCCGAGCACGTGGCCGGCGGCGACCGAGGCGAGCTGATCCTTGTCGCCGAGGAGGATCAAGCGCGCGTGGCGCGGCACCGCCTCGACGAGCTTGGTCATCGTCGCGAGATCGACCATCGAGGCCTCGTCGAGCACGACGACGTCGGCGGGCAACGGGTGCTCGCGATCATGGGTGAAGCGGGTCGGGGTCTGCGGGCGGAAGCCGAGCGCGCGGTGGATGGTCGAGGCGGCCTCGGGCATCTTCGCGGCGAGCTCGGGCAGCAGGCTCTGCTTCTGCTCGCGGATCGACTCGGACAGGCGCATGGCGGCCTTGCCGGTCGGCGCGACGAGGGTGGCGCGCAGGTCCGGCCGCTCCTCGAGGAGCGCACCGAGGATGCGCACGACCGTCGAGGTCTTGCCGGTGCCGGGGCCGCCCGAGATGATGGTGAGGCCGCGCACGACGGCTGTCTCGGCGGCGGCGCGCTGGGCGGGGTCGGGCTCGGCGCCGGCGAAGAGGCGCGCGAGCGTGGTGGTGAGGCGCGCGCGATCGACGGCGTGGGTGACGTCGCGGCGAGCGGTGAGCGCGGCGGCGAGGCGGCGTTGGTAGTCGTAATAGCGGTGCAGATAGAGGCGCTCACCGTCGAGCACGAGCGGCGCGCGCAGGGTGCCGTCGGAGACGAGCGGCGAGGCGACGAGCGCGGCGCGCCAGGCGGCGGGCTCGGGCCAGGTCGGGCGATGGCCGAGGGGGGCGTCCTCGTCGGCGGGCGCGAGGAGCTCGTCGGCGCGGCCGAGCTCGAGGCAGATGTCGCCGCGGGTGAGCGCGGCGCTGGCGGCGGCGGCGCCGAGCACGACCTCGTCGGCGGGCGGCTCGGGGCAGAGGCGGGCGAGCGCGAGCGCGAAGCGATAGTCGAGCGGCGAGAGCACCTTGGCGTCGAAGAAGGGCGCGAGCAGGGCGCGCCAGCGAGCCAGCGGCGAGACGTCGCGCGGCGCGTCGGATGGCAGGGCGGGCGCGGCCGTGGGCCGGGCGTCGGTCGGAGGCGGCGGGTCGGGCGTCATCGCAGCAGATCCAGTTGGCGGCGGGTCGGGTCACCGTGACCGCGCAGGAGCCCGTCGAGCTCGGTGAGGAGGTTCGGGTCGGGGCGGTCGAAGAAGATCCCCGTGCCCGGCGGGTGCTCGGGGTGCATGCCGCGCAGGAAGAGGTAGAAGGCGCCGCCGAAGTCGCGCGCGATCGAGAAGCCGGGCAGGCGCTGCGCGAGGTAGCGGCAGAGGGCGACCGCGTAGAGGTGGTACTGCAGGTGGTAGTGGTGGTGGTCCATCGCGTCGCGTAGCGCGGCGGGCGCGTAGTCGGAGACGGCGCGGCCGAGGTGGTTCGACTTCCAGTCGAGGATGTACCAGCGGCCGTCGCGCGGTGAGCGGAAGGTGAGATCGAGGCTGCCCGAGAGGAAGCCGCGCACGCGCGAGAAAGGGGTCGTCTCGAAGCGGCGCAGCCACGACTCGAGCGCGGGGTTGCCGAAGTTGCGGAAGGTCTTGATGAGGGCGTGGTGGGTGACGGCGAGGTCCTTGGGCTCGTAGCCGCCGGCGACCGGGAAGACGAAGGCGAGCTCGGGCAGGCGGTGCTCGGCGGGGAGCTCGTCGAGGCGCAGGCCGGAGGCGTCGAGCGGGGTCGCGAGCACGGCGGCGAGCGCGGCGACGAGCGCGGGGGCGTGCGCGAGGTCGACGGCGTAGTGGCTGAGCTCGGCGGCGACGAGCGCGGGCAGGGTGCTCGGGTCGGTGAAGTCGGCGAGCTCGAGGATGCGGTGGATGCAGTTGCCGATGGCGCGACCGCTCGGCAGGTCGGCGAGCACGACGTCGCGATCGGGCGAGGCCGGCATGAAGAGGTCGACCTCGACGGGGCGATCCTCGTCGCTGGCGGCCTGCGCAATCTCCTCGTCGCCGGCGGAGGTGGCGGCGTGCGCGCTGGCCGGGACGCCGGCGGCCTCCTGCACGAGGCCGGAGAAGCTCGTGCGGCGCCACTCGACGTCGAGGCGGCGGCTCGGCGGCCAGGCGCGCGTGGCGAGCGTCGCGGGGTCGATCGTCTCGGCGCGGAAGCGCGCGCCGGGATCGCCGAGGGTCGCCATGGCGACCGAGACGTGCTCGCGCGGCAGGCGGGTGCCGAGGAGCTCGAGCAGGGTCTGGTCGTCCTTGCGCTGGAGGTTGCGCGCGAGGAGGTCGGCTTCGCGCTTGAGCGAGTCGGCGTCGTGCGCGCTGACGTTGGAGAGGAGGATGTAGCCCAGCGGCGACTCGGGCAGGTCGTAGAAGGCGCCGCCGTAGAGGGTGACCTGGTGCTTGGCGCGCGTGAGGGCGACGTAGAAGGCGCGCAGGCGCTCGGACTGATCGGCGTACACCTTGAGTCCGTGCGCGCGCTGGCGGGAGGGGGCGCGATCGTCGATGCCGATCTCGAGGCGCGGGTGCGGGTCGTGGGCGAGGTCGCGGAAGACGAAGTCGGGCAGGCGGCGGTTGCGGATCGTGTGATCGCCCTTCTGCCAGAGGAAGGGGCACCAGACGAAGGCGTACTCGAGGCCCTTGGCCTTGTGGATGGTGACGACCTGCACGGCGGGCTCGTCGGTCTCGAGGCGCACCTGCTGGCGGTCGTCGGTGCGGTCGGCGCGGCGGATCTGGCGCTCGAGCC
>WYBB01000107.1 GCA_011526585.1 Deltaproteobacteria bacterium | reverse complement strand
GCCTTCTACGAGCAGTACCAGCACCAGATGGACGGAGCGCCCTACGAGATGATGGCCGAGCGCATCCGCCAGCACCTCGACGAAGAGAAGCAGGGTGAGCGCCAGCGCGGCTTCCTCGCCGAGCTCAAGAAGCGCCATGGTGCGCGCGTGCTCCTCGAGCCGCCACGCGTCGAGGTCGAGGCCAAGGGGCCGTCGCGCGGTCCGAAGGACGCGAAGGTGACGATCGTGATCTACTCGGACTTCGAGTGCCCGTTCTGCGCGCGCGCCGAGCCGACACTCGCGAAGATCCGCGAGACCTTCCCCGACGACGTGCGCTTCGTCTTCCGCCACTACCCGCTGCCCTTCCATCAGGCGGCGCGTCCGGCGGCGGCGGCGGCGAGCTGCGCCGACGAGCAGGGCCGCTTCTGGCAGGTGCACGATCACGTCTTCGAGACCGGCGAGCTGGGGCTCGATCGGATCCGTGCTCTCCTCGAGACCCAGGAGGGCTTCGACCTCGCGCGCTACGACGCGTGCATGGACGCCGGGCGCGGCGAGCGCGTCGTCGAGGAGGACATGGCGTCGGCCGGGCGCGTGCGCGTCGACGGCACGCCGCACTTCTTCATCAACGGCGTGCGCGTCAGCGGGGCGCAGGGGTTCGAGGTCTTCGAGGGGATCATCCGGGCCGAGCTCGACCGCTGAGCGCTTGCGCGAGCGTGCGCAGGAGCTGTCCGGTCGAAAACGGCTTCTGCAAGAACCAGGTCCCTTCGCCGGCGAGATCCTCGGGCTCGAGGTTGTCGTCGGCGTAGCCCGACATGAAGACGACCGGCAGGCTCGGCTGGCGCGCGCGCAGGTCCCGGGCGAGCTCGGGGCCGCTCCGTGACGGCATGACGACGTCGGTGAGCAGGAGCTCGGGCAGCGGGTCGCCGCGGATCTGGAGCTGCTCCTGGATCGTCAGGGCGGCGGCGGCGTCGCGCGCCTCGTGCACGACGAGGCCGTGGCTCTTGAGGAGCCGCGTGACCAGGATCCGCACCGCCTCGTCGTCCTCGACCAGGAGCACGCGCACGCCGCGCGGCAGCTCGGCTGCTTCGTCGGCGTGGGTCTCGGTGGCGGGCTGGCCGGCGTGCACCGGCCAGTACATGCGCACCGTCGTGCCCTGGCCGCGGGCGCTGTCGATCTCGCACGCGCCGCCGGCCTGGTGCACGATGCCGTAGACGGTCGAGAGGCCGAGGCCCGTGCCCTTGCCCGGGCTCTTGGTGGTGAAGAACGGCTCGAAGGCGCGCGAGACCGTCTCCGGGTCCATGCCGGTGCCGGTGTCCTGCACCTCGAGCACGACGTAGGGGCCCGGGTCGACGCCCAGCGCGGCGGCGTTGAGCGGCTGACGGCGGGCGTCAGGCGGTGCGGGCGCGATCTCGTCGCCGGCGGCGGAGGGCTCGACGAGCTCGGCGGTCGTGGTGCGGATCGTCAGCGTGCCGCCCTCGGGCATGGCGTCGCGCGCGTTGATCGCGAGGTTGATCAGGATCTGCTCGAGGTGCGAGGTGCCGGCGCGGATCGCCGGCAGCGGCTCGGCGAGCTCGGTCCTGAGCGCGATGCGCGCGCCGAGCGTGCGTCCGAGGAAGGCGCTGAGCGCGCCGATCGCCTCGTTGACGCGCAGCACGCGCAGCTCGGCCATGTGCCCGCGCGAGAAGGTGAGGAGCTGCTGGACCAGCGAGGCGGCGCGCTGCGCGGCGCGCTGGATCTCGCCGGCCGCGGTGGCGACGTCGCGCGGGTCCGGGCTCTCGGCGAGGAGCTCGGCGTAGGTCAGCACGACCGCGAGCACGTTGTTGAAGTCGTGGGCGATGCCGCCGGCGAGGCGCCCGATCGCCTGCATGCGCTCGCCGTGGTGGAGCTTTTCCTCGAGGGCGCGGCGCTCGGTGACGTCGCGCGCGACGACGACGTAGGACGGCAGGCCGTCCTCGTCGTGGATCATGAAGGCGCCGAGCTCTGCGACGACGATGGTGCCGTCCTTGCGCAGGAGCCGGGTCTCGCGCTCGGGCAGGGGGCGACCGGTCTGCATCATGTGGGCGACGCGCTTCTTGACGACGGCGATCTCGTCGGGCGCGACGATGCCGATGATCGGTTGGCCGACGAGCTCTTCGGGGCGGGCGTAGCCGAGGTAGCGCGCGGCGGTGCCGTTGACGTAGAGGAAGCGGAGATCGCGGTGCACGCCGATGGCGAAGGGGAACTGCTCGATCAGCGTGAAGAAGCGGTCGCGCGTGGGGGCGAGCCCGGCGTGCAGCGGGCGGATGCGCAAGAGCAGGCGCGCGTGCGCGGGATCCTTGTGGGGCGCGAGGCGGATGAGGGCGGCGAGCAGCGGCAACCCGGTCCGCGGCAGCACGGTCTGGAAGGAGACCTCCTCGCTCTGGGCGCGCAGGAGCGAGGCGGCCATGTGGGGCCAGGCGCCGAGCGAGCCGCCCTCGAGCGTCTCGTCCGCGCGCGTCGCGACGAGGTGCCGCCAGTGGCGGTTGACGAAGAGCACGCGGGCGTGGCCGTCGATCTCGGCGAGCGCGTCGTTCGATTCCTCGACGAAGCGGCGAAACGACGGAAACGACAACGGCTGCTCCTCATGGGCAAGGGTGCGGCCCGCCGGGGCGCAGTGGTGCCAGCGAGACTGGACGCTCGATGCCCATGACGGTAACACACGCGCGCCGACGGGCGCCAAAGCGCGATAAAACCGCTTGTCTCTTCCCTTCCGCGTCCGTAACCGCTAGAAGGCGCGCGCGCCGGTCGAACCAGGTTCGAGGACCCGGCAGGAGAATGCATGGCTGAGTCGACGAAAGAAGAGGGCATCACGGTCGAGGGGACCGTGGTCGAGCCGTTGAAGAATGCGATGTTCCGAGTGGAGCTCGAGAACGGGCACAATGTGCTCGCGCACGTGTCCGGAAAGATGCGCAAGCACTACATCCGTATCCTGCCGGGCGACAAGGTGACCGTCGAGCTGTCGCCCTACGACCTCACGCGCGGGCGCATCACGTACCGCTCGAAGTAGGCGCGCGCTCCTGGGGCGAGGCCCCGATCACCGCCGAGGCGACGAGCAGCGCAGCGCGCTCGAGCGCTTCGAACGAGATCGTGTGCGGCCCATCGAAGGGCAGGAAGTCCACCGCTACGCCGCTGTCACCGAGCAGCGCGACCAGCGCCTCGGTGCCGCGGATCGGCAGGAGCGGATCCTGGCGGCCGTGCGAGATGAAGACCGGCAGCCCGGCGCGGCGCGGTGCGGCGCGACGCCAGCTCTCGCGATCGACCAGGGTCGGCGAGAAGGCGACGACGGCGGCGACCGCCTCCTCGAGGCGCAGCGCGAGATCGAGCGCCATCATCGCGCCCTGTGAAAAGCCGCCGAGCACGACGCGCGACCAGGGGCGATCGGCCATGAGCGCCTCGACGGTGAGGCGGAGCTTCTTGCGCGCTTGCGCCATGCCGGGCGGCTCGTTCGCGGCGAGCACGTCGATGCGGCCCTCGCGATTGGCGAGGTCGAGCGCCTGCATGTCGATCGGGAACCAGGCGCGCCCGCCCCAGAGGCCGAGCGGCGAGAGGTCGATCGGGGCCGCGGGGAAGGCGAAGGTCGCGCGCGCGAGCGCGGGATCGAGCGCGACCATCTCGGGCGCAAGCGAGACGAGGTCGGTGCCGGGGGCGCCGAAGCCGTGGCAGAAGACGACGAGCGGGGCGTCACGGGCGGGCTCGGCGGGCTCGTCCGGGGTGACGAGGGTGACGTCGAGCTCGCCGGCGCGGGTGGTGATGCGCTTCATCGATCGTGATCTCCCTGCGCCCTTCAGTCGGCGAACGGATCCGAGAACCTTGGATCGGTCACGAAGGCGTGGTCGGTCAAGGACTCGAGGAAGGCGATGAGCGCGCGCCGCTCGTCGGGGGTCAGGGTGAAGCCCTTGACGAAGGTCGACTTGTTCGGGTGCGTGCGCCCGTCGCCGGCGTTGGGGCCGTCGCTGATGACGCGGCCGCCGGCGGCGTACATGTCGATGACCTCGTCGAGGGTGGCGAGGGAGCCGTCGTGCATGTAGGGCGCGGTGAGCGCGATGTTGCGGAGCGTCGGCGCCTTGAAGCGGCCGCGGTCGGACTCGCGCGCGGTGAGGTCGTAGAGGCCCTGATCGCCGGCGGGGTAGGCGCCCTGGCCGTCGAGGTTGTAGAGGCCGTTGTTGTGGAAGACGACCTCGTCGAAGGTCGTCGCCTCGTGGGTCGAAGCGGACTGGAAGTTGAAGTCGCCGTGACAGTGGAAGCACTCGAGCTTCTCCGAGAAGAAGAGCTCGAAGCCGGCGATCTGCTCGGCGCTGAGCGCGCTCGGGTCCTTGCGATACCAGAAGTCGTCGTAGGCGCTCCGGTGGGAGATGAGCGTTCGCTGGAAGGCGGCGATCGCCTTGACGATGGTATCGACGCCGATGCGGCCGTCCTCCTCGGGGAAGGCCGCGGCGAAGCGCGCGACGTAGTCGGGCACGGCAGCGATGCGCGAGACGAGCTCGGCCTCCTTGCCGGCGAGGCCGAGCTCGACCGGGGTCTCGCCGAAGATCGGGACGAGCGCCTGCTGCTCGAGGTGCACGAGCACGTTGCTCGACCAGGTCTGGGTCGCGTTGTAGGCGACGTTGGTGAGCGACATGGCGTTGCGGAAGTGGTGCTCGCCGGTCGAGCCGATCGAGGTCGGGATCGGCTCGGCGAAGGCGTGGGACTGCAGGTGGCACGAGGCGCAGGCCTGGGTCTGATTGCCGGACAGGCGCGTGTCGTAGAAGAGGTGGCGGCCGAGCTCGACCTTGGCCTCGTTCATCGGGTTGTCCGCGGGCACGCGCGGCACGGGGAAACCGG
>WYBB01000106.1 GCA_011526585.1 Deltaproteobacteria bacterium | reverse complement strand
GGCGGCCCCCCCGGGGGCCGGGGGCTCGGCCCCCCGCCCCCCGGCGCGGCCCCCCCCCCCCCCCCGGCGCACGCCCGCCGCAGCCGATTCAGCGGCAATCTTTTCAGTTGGCGTCGTTGCGGCGGCCGGGCGTGCCGTAGTTGTCGAAGTCGCCGAAGCGCGCGCGCCCGGGCTCCCAGCTCTCCGGCTTCGTGCCGTCCGAGCTCGGGCCGCGGCGCTCCATGCTCTTGCCCGAGAAGAAGACGTCCCAGGGATCGAAGCGGCTGTAGCGCGTCTGATCGACGAGCGTCGCCTGGCCGCCCTCGCCATCGTAGAGCAGGACGGCGCCGATCGTGTTCGGCAGGTAGAAGCCGTCGACGCCGTACTCGATCGCCACCGGCACGTCGCCGTTTCGCGAGCGGTCGCGCGTCATGCCGACGACGAGGTAGCCGCGAGGGCCGATCGCGGCCTCGGGCCCGCCGAGCACGACGAGCTGATCGCCACAGTCGCGCAGCGCCCAGCCGGCGAGGTTCACCGCCTCGTCGCTCGGGTTGTAGAGCTCGATCCACTCCTGGTAGGTATCGTCGCCGAACGGGTCGGCCATGATCTCGTTGACGACCACGCGGTGGGTGACGAAGGCGTCCTCGCGCGCGCGGCACTCGGTCGCCAGGCACTTGGAGATCCCGGTGGCCACGCCCTTTTGCAGCACGACGACGTCGCGCTCGTCGCGCGGCTCGATCTTGTGGTTGCCGAAGGTGAAGAGCAGCGGGCCGGTGATGCTCTCGAAGTGGTCGCCCAGGCGCGCTCCGTCGGGCGCGTTCCAGCGGAAGCCCATGTCGTCGATGCGCAGGCGTCCGGTGACCTCGAACTCGCCGTAGTCGTTCGGGCAGTCGGGCTGGGTGTGGGTCGTATAGACGTCGCGCACCTGCACGAGCACGCCCTCGAACATCTCGGCGAGCTCGCCGTTGGTCGCGAGGTGCGCGGGGTGGTCGGCGACGAACGGCGCCGGCACGGGGGCGGTGCCCTTGAAGGTCATGTCGGTGAGGTAGATCTGGGAGTTCTCGAAGAACTCCTGGTAGTTGCCGATGACGTCGACCAGGTCGCCGACCTTGGCGGTCGCGGCGAAGAGCCCGTGGTTGAAGATCGTGATCCCGCTATAGGGACCGCCGCGCGGGTCCTGCGCGACGAAGGTGTCGCCGAAGGTCGCGGTGATGACGAGCCCCTCGAGCTCGACCTCGATCGCGTCGTTCAGGGCGACCGGCTCGGGGTCCGGATGGTCGGGGCAGTCCGGGTTCTGCAGGTCGTAGACGTTGTAGCCGCCGCCCGGCGGCGAGCAGAGCGAGTCATCGGGCGTGACGTCGGCGTCGGGCACCGGCGGCTCGGTGTCGACGGGCGGCGAGGTGTCGGGCGGCTCCGTCATGTCGGCGTCGGTCGGCGCCGTGTCGGCGGTCTCGGTCACGAAGGTGTCGGGACCGCTGGTCTCGGTGTCCTCCGACGTGGCGTCGGACGTCGTGGCGTCGCCGTCGCCCTGCGCGTCGCCGTCGCCCGGCCCGCTCGTGTCGTCGCTACAGCCCGCGGTCGCGAGCACCATCAGGATCATCAGCCGTCGCACGTCGCTTCGCCCCTCTGCTCAAGGCCACAGGCGCCTGCTCCAGGCCACAGGCGCCTCCAGGGGCCACGAGCGCGCGCAGCCTATGGGGGCGGACGCGCCCGGGTCAAGCTCGTAACACGAACGTCGCGACAACGTCGAAACGATGACTCGGATCACCTTCGCCGAAGCAACGCCGGTCCCGCGCGTTGCAGCCGCGAGCTCAAGGCGTGCAGAACAGTCGAGTTCGCGAGCGAAACGCGCGCGGCCAAGGAACGAGCGAAGGGAGCGACGAGGCGACCCTACGGTCGCCGCAGGAGCGAGCGAGCGAAGTGACGCCGGCCCCGCGCGTTGCAGCCGCGAACTCACACGTTGAAGCGGAAGTGCATCACGTCGCCGTCCTCGACGACGTACTCCTTGCCTTCGACGCCGAGCTTGCCGGCCGCACGCGCGCCCGCCTCGCCCTTGAGGCGCACGTAATCGTCGAGCTTGATCACCTCGGCGCGGATGAAACCGCGCTCGAAGTCGGTGTGGATCACGCCGGCCGCGCCCGGCGCCTTGGTGCCGCGCCGGATCGTCCAGGCGCGCACCTCTTTTTCGCCGGCCGTGAAGTAGGTGATGAGCCCGAGCAGCGCGTAACCCTCGCGGATGAGCCGATCGAGGCCCGACTCCTCGAGACCGAGCGACGCGAGGAAGTCCGCGCGCTCCTCCTCGGGCAGGGACTGGATCTCGGCCTCGATCGCCGCGCTGATCACCACCGCCCGGCTGCCCTCGGCCGCGGCGTGCGCCTTGACCAGCTCCGAGAGCGCGTTGCCGGTGGCGACGTCCGCCTCGCCGACGTTGCACGCGTAGAGCACCGGCTTGGAGGTCAGCAGGAAGAGGCCCTTGAAGATCGGGGCCTCGGCCTCGCTCACCTCGAAGGCGCGCCCCGGCTTGCCGCTGTTCAGCCACGCGAGGAGGCGCGCGAGCATGTCCGCCTCGGGGCGCAGCTTGGCGTCGACCTTGGCGGGCTTCTCGACGCGCTGGTAGCGGCGCTCGACGGTGTCGAGGTCCTTCAAGAGGAGCTCGGTGTCGATGATCTCGATGTCGCGCAGCGGGTCGACCGAGCCCTCGACGTGCACGACGTTGTCGTCCTCGAAGCAGCGCACCACGTGCACGATCGCGTCGACGTTCCTGATGTTGGCGAGGAACTGGTTGCCGAGCCCCTCGCCCTTGGAGGCGCCGCGCACGAGGCCGGCGATGTCGACGAAGTCGACGGTCGTCGGCACGATCGCCTGCGGGTTGACGACCCTGGCCAGCGCGTCCAGGCGCGGGTCGGGCACCGGCACGACGCCGATGTTCGGCTCGATCGTGCAGAAGGGGTAGTTGGCGGCCTCTGCGCCCGCGGCCGAGAGCGCGTTGAAGAGCGTCGACTTGCCGACGTTGGGCAGTCCCACGATGCCGAGCTGCAGACCCATCGTTTCCTCCGCGTTCGAGCGAGCGCGGCGCGCCCTCTACCGCGTTGTCGCGAGCAAAGGAAGCGATTGTAGCCGGAGCTCAGGGCGCGAGTGAGCGGCCGATGATCCCCTCGACGAAGGTCCGCGTGAGATCGATGCGCGCGTCGGTCGCCGCGAAGCGCGCCTCGAGGCGGGCCTGGATCGCGCGTCGCTCGTCCTCGCTCAGCGCGTCGAGCACCGCGGCGAGGCTCGGCAGGATCGCGTACTCGCCGTCACGCGGGCAGGCGCACACGATCGTCGTCTCGCCGCGGTGGCTCACCTCGGCGCGGGCCGTGAGCGCGCCGCCGCACCATGTGCATCCGTGATCGTTCATCTCGTCACTCCGAGCCCATGCTCGACGTCGTCTTGCCGTCCCACAAGGGCTCCTTGCGCTCGGGCGCGTTGGTGTTCTCCTCGGTCTGCTTGTAGCCGGTCTTGATCTCGCCCGAGGCACCCATGCCGAAGATCGTGCCGTCCTTGCCGGCGACCTTGGTCATCGCCTTGATCTCGGCGCTCGCGAAGTGGAACGGCTTCTCGGGCGAGTGCTTCCAGGTCCAGGTCGCCGTCACCTCGACGTCCTTTTCGGGCTTGCCCTGGGCGTTGCGGCCGATGCCGTTCATCGCCTGCTGGACCCCTACGGTGAGGCCGGCGGCGATCGCGTTCTCCGAGACGCCGGCCGGCGGCGCGGCGGCGTCGGGATCCTT
This sequence comes from Deltaproteobacteria bacterium, assembly GCA_011526585.1. Lineage (GTDB taxonomy): Bacteria > Myxococcota_A > UBA9042 > PHBI01 > PHBI01 > WYBB01. The sequence goes on along the minus strand of WYBB01000106.1, from coordinate 47,841 downwards.
CCGGCTGTCCTCGATCCACTTCGACAGGCGCGCCCAGATCTCGGTGGCGACGACGTTGATCGCGCCCTGGGAGAGGCCCATCGTCACCGTCGGCTCGACCTTGAGCTCGCCGGTCGAGTGCTTGTCACCCGGCTTCTTCTCGTTCTCGTACTCGATCTTGCCCTTGATCCCGATCTTGGCGAGGTCGAGCTCACCGCCCACCTTGAAGACGCGCTTGGGCGACTTCTCGGTCGTGCCGCCCGAGGTGATGTTGTCCTTGCCGATCGTCGTCTTGGTCTCGTTGACGTGCTCGTAGCCGCCCGAGACCTTGCCCGAGACGGGGGCGCCCTCCTCGCCGAAGGCGTACTCGCCGCTGAGCTCGCCCTTGCCCTCGCGCGTGACCTCGACCGCGTCGGTCTCGTCCATGTCCTTGGCCGCCTCGACCAGGCGCTGGTCGAAGGGCAGGCCGGCGTCGCCGACCCAGATCACGTTGAGCACGCGCGCCAGCGACCACTGCGCGGCGTTGCCGGGCAACTTCCTGATTCCGTTGACGATCTTCTTGGCGCCGCGCCAGACCCACTGCAGGAGGCCGCCCAACGCGCCGAGCAGCGACGTATCGTCCTGGGCTTCGCCCATCGCCTGCAGCTGCTCCTTGGTCGCCTCCTTCTCGGCGGCGGCGTTGCGCATCGAGAGCTCGATCCCGATCTGCATGAGGCGCATGCACTCGTTCATCGAGTCGCCGACCGCCTTGACCTCGTACGAGCCGCCGAAGGCCGCCTTGATGTCGGGCAAGAACGGCGAGAAGAACTTGGAGAAGCCCGAGAGCGCGCTGCCGAACTCCATCTTGCCGGTGACCTCGAGCTTGCCCGAGCCGGCGTCCTTGATGTCGAGGTTGAACTTCGTCTCCGCCTCGAAGAGCGGCAGGGTCAGCTTGCCGCTGGCTTCGAGCAGCGCGGTGCCGCCCTTGGGCAGCGCGGTCTCGAGGACCGCGCCCGCGGCTTGCCCCGCCATTTCGGAGCCGGCCGCGACGGCACCCTGGGCCCGACCTGGCAGGCTCTGGGCGAGGCGCGCCGCCTCGGCGCCGACCTCGAGCAGGAACTCGTCGAGCGTCTTGCCGACCGTCGCGTACTTCTCCTCCAACCGCTGCTCGTGCAGGTCGCCGCCGGGCAGGAGCCGCTCGTGGTAGGTGCCCTTCTTCGGCGGCGCCTTGCCGCCGATCGTATAGCCGTATTCGTCGTACTCGACCTCTTCGCGCTGGACCGCCCCGCGCTTCTTGCGCTGCACCGGCGCCAGCGCGCGCTCGCCGTCCTCGAACGAGGCGCCGCGGAGCTGGCCCTTGAGCGCCTGCACCGCGCCCGAGCCACCCCCGGTCACGGCCGGGTCGCGGCGGGGGGATCGATCGGTGTTCGTCTCACGCAAGAGCGCAGGGTTGGACATCGCAAGCCTCGTTCGCGGTGACGGACCGACCCGGCCGCCGAGGCGACCTGGCATCGACCTAACACCTGCGCGTGACCTCGTTCAACGCCTGGTCAAAGGCGGTTAGATGCCGGTGAGACGCGGGTTTGGTGGTCCTCAGGGTACGAGCACGACCTTGCCGAAGACCTCGCGCGCCTCGAGCGCCGCTTCCGCGGCCTGGATCTCCGACAGCGGCAGCACGCGATCGATCACCGGCCTGAAGATCCCCTGCGCGTAGAGCGCGACGAGCTGGTGGTATTCGCCCTTACTGCCCATGGTCGAGCCGAGGATCGACTGGCTCTTGAAGAAGACGTGGCGCAGGTTGACCTTGACGTCGACGCCGCTGGTCGCGCCGCAGGTGACGACGCGGCCGGCCTTGGCCAGGACGCGCAGCGATCGCTCGAAGGTCTCGCCGCCGACGTGCTCGAAGACGACGTCGATCCCGCGTCCGCCGGTGAGCTCCTTGACCGCCTTGGGCCAGCTCGGATCGCGCGAGTCGACGACCGCGTGCGCGCCGAGATCGAGCGCGGCCTGGCGCTTGTCCTCGCTGCCGGCGGTGGCGATGACGTGCGCGCCGACAAAGCGCGCGATCTGGATCCCCGCGACCCCGACGCCGGAGCCGCCGGCCTGCACGAGCACGGTCTCGCCGCCGCGCAGCTCGGCGCGCGCGACGAGCATGTGCCAGGCCGTCAGGAAGGTCAGCGACATCGCGGCGCCGTCCTCGTAGGAGAGGCGCTCGGGCTTGGCGATCACGTTCTCGCGCGGGACCTTGACCAGCTCGGCCAGGGCACCATCGCACGACTCGCCGAGGATCCCGTAACGCGCGCAGAGCTGATCGGCGCCCGAGACGCAGTGCGCGCAGTGGCCGCACGAGATCCCCGGCATCACCAGGACCGGCGTGCCGACCGCGATGTCGTCGACGCCCGCGCCGACGGCGTGCACGTCGCCCGCGGCGTCGGCGCCGGTGATCGCCGGCAGGTGGAAGGGCGCGCCCGGCAGCCCGCGCCGCACCCACAGATCGAGGTGGTTGAGCGCCACGGCGCGCACCCTCACGACGACCTCGCCCGGGCCCGGCACCGGATCGGGCACCTCCTCGATCTTCAAGACCTCGGGGCCACCGTGCGCTCGGATCACCACCGCCTTCATCTCGCCCTCCGTCGTGCGTTCGCTCGCGTTCGATCGGCGCGCGCTACCCGCGCCGGCGACCGCGTGTTAGCACAGCCGCCATGCGCGCGCTCGCCATCATCGCCTCCGCGCTCGTGCCCGGGCTCGGCCAGCTCGCGCGCGGGCGCGTGATCGACGCCCTGCTCTTCGGCTTCGCGATGGTGTGGGTGCGGAGCTTCCTCGCCGGCCACGCCGCGCTCGACGATCGCCTCGTCGCCTTCGTGTTCGGCGCCCCGGCGATCGACAACGGGCTACGCACGCCGGTGCTGGTCGTCTTCACCGGCCTGCTCGTCGGGCTGCATGCGCTGTCTGCGTGGGATGCAGGCCGACAAGGAAAAGGGTCGGGCGAGGTCGATTCCAACCTCGCCCCATGAGCTCCACCTGGGCCGACCGGACCACCCCGACCCAAACCCTTCCTCAGTAGGTGGGCTCCGATATGACACCTCAGGCTTCCCACTACAATGAAGGTGGGCTTGCACACCGGTATCAGGGACGGACCCCGGGGTCTGGATCACGGGTTGGGACGATAATGGGTGATCGTCGCGGCACCCGCAGAGACATCACGAGTTGGAAGGTACCACCGCTTTTCGGAGCGGTCATCAGCGGGGCGACCTTAATCCGATCGTGAATCGGCGCCGATCGCTGAGAGCCGCTCCCGGAGCCGCTCCGAGACGTGTCTCCAGCGCTCGGCCAGGACCTCGCGCGACGCCTTGCCGAGCGCGCGCGCGTGCTCGGCGACCAGCGCCTCGATCGCGGCGCCGTCGGTGCGCTCCCAGGCGGCGAGCGCGGCGTTGGTCTGCGGCGGATCGAGCTCGCCTCGCGCGCGCTGCTCGGCGATCGCGATCAGCCGTTCGGCGCCGCGCGTGATCCGATCGAGCGCCTCGTCGCCGGGATCGGTGCAGGCGCCGGCGGCGATCGCCAGCGCGATCGAGAGGCCCGCGATCACTCGCATGAGCCGGGGGGCCACGAAGGGGTGCGTGCGAAAGGGGGGACTTGAACCCCCACGAGCGTAATGCTCACCAGAACCTGAACCTGGCGCGTCTACCAATTCCGCCACTTTCGCATCGTCACGGCGCGAACAGGACACCTCGTCGGAGGCCTGCCGCGCATCGCGCGAGGAGCCCATTAGCTCCGCGCAGAGGCGCGGTCAAGAGGCCTTCTTCGAGCCGCGGCGGGTCGAGGGCGCGGGCGGCTTGGCCGCCGCGGAAGCCGCCATCGCGGCCTGACGCTTGCGCGCCTCGCGCGCCTTCTTCTTACGTTGCGCATCGCGCTGACGCATCTTGAGCGATCGATCGCCAATGCCCATGGGCGTTCTCCGGGTGTTGCGCCGGACCCTCGGGGCCGGGCGTGGGGCGGGAACCTATGCCATCACCGCGGTGAGCGCCAGCAGATTCGGCGGCGCGCTCATCATGTGGTGATATGCGGCGGGCTCCGCTGCAGACGGCCGTAGCGGGCGATGGCGCGGGAGAGGTCCTCGATGCGGAAGGGCTTGGAGAGGACGTCGAGGGCGCCGTCGCTGAGGCAGCGCTCCGCCTCCTCGCGGCCGGCCATGCCGGAGACGAGCAGCACGCGCACGGCGGGGTTCATCCTGCGGAGCTCGCGGAAGGTGCCCTGGCCGTCGAGGTTGGGCATCTGCATGTCGAGCACGACCAGATCGATCTCGCGGCGGTGCTCCTGGTAGAAGTCGAGGGCCTCGAGCCCGTCGACCGCGGTCGAGACGGTGCAGCCGAGCTCGGTCAGGAGCTTCCTGCCGACCTGGCGTACGGCGTCGTCGTCGTCGACGAGCAGGATGTGGCCGCCGCGGCGTACGACGTCGTTGGGGTCGGGCTCGTCGACGATCTCCGGGGTCTTGTCGGTCAGCGGGATCCAGAGGTGGAAGGTCGAGCCCTGGCCGAGCGTCGAGTCGACGTGGATGCGCCCGCCGAGCGTCTTGACCGTGCCGTAGACCGAGGCGAGGCCGAGGCCCGTGCCCTTGCCGAGCGGCTTGGTCGTGAAGAACGGCTCGAAGACGTGGGCCTTGACCTCGTCGCTCATGCCGGTGCCGGTGTCCTCGACGCTGAGATGCACCCAGCGCCCGGGCGGCAGATCGGCGGGCGCGCCGGCGGGCGTCGCGCCGTCGAGGAGGTGATCGAGCTGGCGCGTGCGGAAGGTGAGGTGGCCGCCGTCGGGCATCGCGTCGCGCGCGTTGAGCCCGAGGTTCAAGAGCGCGTTCTCGAGCGTGGCCGGGTCGGCCTCGATGATCGGCGACTCCCCGTCGAGGGCGACGTGCACGAAGATGCGCTGGGAGGTGGCGCGCCGGAGCAGCGAGACCGAGTCCTCGATCGTCTGGTGCAGATCGATCGGCACGACCTGGCCGGGGTTCCTGCGCGCGAAGGACAGGAGCTGACGCACGAGCTCGGCGCCGCGACGGCCGGCGCGCAGGATCTCGTCGAGCTCCTCGCGGATCGCTTCGAGATCGGGGCGCATGCGCAGGAGCTCGGCGTTGCCGAGGATGGCGGTCAGGAGGTTGTTGAAGTCGTGGGCGATCCCGCCGGCGAGCTGTCCGACCGCCTCGAGCTTCTGCGCTTCGTCGAGCTGGCGCTCCAGCGCCTGACGGCGCGCCTGCTCCTGGGAGAGCGTCGCCACCTGCGCCTGGAGGGCGGCGGCGCGCTCGGCGAGTCCGTCGCGCTCGGCGCGCAGCTCGGCGTGCGCGCGGCGCGTGGCGCCAAGGCGCGACCACAGGGACGTGAGCGCGCCGATCACGACGAGCGCTCCCAAGATCAAGCCGAGCCAGCCCAGCAAGAACCTGCCTCGAGTCGGGGGGGTCATCGGCCGCGCGCAGCCGCGCGACCCGTCACCGGAGCATGCCCTCAGACGGCCGATGATGAAAGTCTCGGATGGAACGATGTAATCGGGAGGCCATGCGGGCCGCTCTGCGCCCGCCCGTGCCCCGCACGCTTGCCGTCAGCTCCGGCCGATGCGCCTCAGCACGTCGTTGGAGGCGAGCGCGTTGGCGTAGCGCGTGTCGCCGAAGCGCTCGGTCGACAGCCCCATCGCGCGCATGAGCGTGACCAGGAAGTCGTTGTGCGGGGTCGACTGGAGGAAGCGCTCGTAGCGGCCGGTCTGGAAGTAGCCGCCGCAGCTGCCGGCGAGAACGTAGGGTACCTCGTCGCGGCTGTGGGAGTTGCCCTTGCCGAGCTCGTTGACCCACACGACCACGGTGTTGTCGAGGAGGCGGCCTTCGCCCTCGGGGGTCTCGGCGAGGCGGCGCACGAGGTAGGCCATCTGCTCGGCGTAGAAGCGGTTGATCTGCGTCAGCTTTTCCTGCGCGTCCTCGTTGGAGTCGCCCTCGTGCGAGAGGTCGTGGTGCGCCTGGCCGAGCCCGAGGTTGGTGAAGACGTGCTGGCTCACCGAGTGCGAGAACTGGATCGAGCCGACGCGCGTGAGGTCGCATTGCATGGCGGCGACGAGCAGATCGATCTGCAGGCGCCCGACCGCCTCGTAGTTGTTCGGGTCCATGTGCTCGGGGTAGCTCGGCTCGCCGGGCACGATGCAGCTCTCGGACACGCCGGTGACCTCGGTCTGCAGGCGCTTTTCGACCTCGCGGATCGCGTCGAGGTGCGCCTCGAGCTTGTGACGATCGAAGGCGTCGAGCTTCGGCGCGAGCGCGGCGTACTCGCCCATCACCAGATCGAGGATCGACTTGCGCCGGCGATCGCGCGCCAGCACCTCGGCCGGCGAGATGCTCATGTCGGCGAAGAGGCGGGCGAAGACCGCGCGGGGATCGTTCTCGGGCGGGATCGGCTGGTTCGGGCCGAGGTAGCTCATGCGCGACCAGACCGTCGCGCCGTGCACCTGCACGCCGAGCTCGAGCGACTTCAGCTTGGTCGAGGTGCCGACGACGTTGGCGATCGCCTGGTCGACCGAGATCCCGCCGGCCCAGCCGACGCTGCCCGAGTCGCCGCCGCCCTGGAAGAGCTCGCCCGAGAGCAGCTCGACCGCGGTGAGCATGTGGCCCATGCCGGTCTGGTGACCGTCGCCCGGGCCGTGCTTGGCGGTGAGCATGCTGATGCCGTCGAGCACCATGAGGTCGGCCTGGTGCGGCGCGAGCGGCTCGAGGATGCGCGAGAGCTGGAAGTTATGGCCTTCGCCCGTCGGCAGCCAGTTCTTCTTGATCGTGCCGTTCGGGCTGAACATCACGATGAGCCGCTTGGGGAAGGGCCCGGTCTCGGCGGCGTGGGCGCGGCGCGACGACCAGGGCGCGAGCCCGAGCGACGCCATGAACGGCAGGCCGACGGCGACGCCGCCGGCGCCGCGCAAAAAAGCCCGCCGCGACCAGCCGTCGAGCGGGGTCTTGGCGTCGGGGTGCGCGCGCTCGAGGGCGTCGCGGTCGGAGGGGCTGCGATCGGTCGGGCTGCGCCGGGTCATGGCGTCTCTCCCGCGCCCGGCACGACGATCTGGCGATACCGGAACGCGTCGGTCTGGGTGAGCGCGACGAGCAGCGCCTTGATGTTCCAGTCGGCGTCCTCGAAGGCGCGCATCAGGTCGAAGACGTTGCACTCGTCGGAGAAGCCCGCGTCGCGCCCGTGGGTGTAGCGGAACCACTGCGTGACGTAGCACTGGCGGACCTCCTCGGAGCGCGCGAGGCGATGGGCGACCTCGACGGCGTCGGCGACCGGGCCGTCGGCGTCCCAGGTGAAGAGGATCTCGCCGCTCGAGTCGATCGGCAGGGTGGGGGACTCGGCGTCGCGCCAGCGGCCGATCGGATCGTAGTGCTCGAAGGTGAGGCCGACCGGGTCCATCTTGCGATGGCAGCCGGCGCACTCGTCGCTGTCGCTGTGCTGGCGGAAGCGCTCGCGCGTGGTCAGGTTCGGGTCGAGATCGGGCGGGGTGATGTTGATGTCGGCCGGCGGCGGGGCGAGGTGCTGGCAGAGGATCTGCTCGCGCACGAACTTGCCGCGCAAGACCGGCGAGGTCTGGTTGTACTTGGCCTGCACCGACATCACCGCGCCCTGCGTGAAGATCCCGGCGCGCTCCTCGGGGTCGAGCGCGACCTTGGTGAAGCCGGGGCGCACGCCGGGATCGTGCGGCGGGTACTCGGCGCCGTAGTGCTCGGCGAGCGTCGGGTCGGCGATGGTGTAGGCCGCCGACAGGAGCGTCGTCAGGTCGCCTTCGCCCTCCCAGATCACGTGGTCGACGAAGCGCTCGGTCTCCTGCGTGAGCCGCGCCTTGAGGCCCTCGTCGAACTCGGGGAAGAGCGCCTCGTCCTTGTAGGTCTCGGGGATCTTCGTCAGCTCGAGCCACTGGCGGTGGAAGTGCAGCACGGCCTCGCGCGCGCGCGGGTCGTCGAGCATGCGCAGGACCTGGTCGCGGATCCCCTGCGGCGTGTCGAGGAGGCCGGTCTCGCCGGCGGCGACCAGCACGTCGTCGGGGCCCGATCCCCAGATGAGGTAGGAGAGGCGCGTGGAGAGCTCGGGCCCGGTGAGCGCGACGACGCCGTCGCCGTCGTCGTCGGGGTGGCCGATCTCCATGCGATAGAGGAAGTGCGGCGACTGCAGCATCATCTCGAGGAGGGTTGCGATCGCGCCGTCGAAGCCGGCGTCGGGGTAGAGCGAGAGGTAGTAGCGCTGGTAGCGATCCTGCTCGTCGGCGGTGAGCGAGCGGCGATAGGCGAGCTTGCCGAAGCGCTCGATGGTGCGCGAGGCGCAGAGCTCGTGGGGGATCTCGAGCGGATCGCAGGGGATGACGAGGTCGCGGTGGTCGGCGAGCGCGTTCTTCACCAGCGCCTCGGCGGCGAGCATGTAGCGCTCGATGTGGATCTGGGAGACGCCGCGCCCGCTGGCGTTGTTGTCGAAGCCGTAGGTGGTCTCCTCGGGCGGGAAGGCGTCGGCGGGGCGCGTGGTGTCGCCGAGCAGGTCGCGCACGGTGTTGTTGTACTCGGTCCGGGTCAGGCGCCTCAGCGGCGAGGGCCCGGGGCTCGGGGTGGCGCTGCAGTGCGCGGGGCGCACCGGGTCGGAGGGTCCGGCGACGTCGGGCGCGACCTCGGGCGAGGTGTCGGCGACGACCTCGGGCGCGCTGGTGTCGGCGCGGCCGGTGTCGGGGGGTGCGGCCGGGGTCTCGTCGCAGGCGACAAGCGCGACCGGGGCGGTGAGCGCGACGACGAGGGCGGCGAGCCGGGTGGGCGTGACAGGCATGAGGAGCATCCGCGAGACTTCCGTGGAGCCTGAGGCGAGGGTCGGGAGAGGGGCGACGCGGTGCGAACCCCGCTCACGTGCCATGCATCAAACAGCCGTTTAAATCAAGGTCGGGGAGGCGCTCGTGCGTAGCGGAGCGTGCGCGGTGCGAAGCGCGCGCTGCGTCCGCCGCTTCGCGATCGCGGGCCATGCGATCGCGGGCGGGAGCGGTTGAGTGAGCATAATCAATTGGTTACAACGGGCAGAGCGCACGCTCGGTCGCTGGCACGTCGCTTGCGTTGCTCACGGGTGTCGCCGGTCCCAGACCCGACGACGCAAGGAGTAGAGATGGCCCCCGAGACCGAGCTCATCACCAAGGTGCGACAGCTCCTCGTCAAGAAGCACGGCAACGACTCCGTCGCCTCGCTGAAGAAGAGCTTCCACGCCTACGACCGGAACCAGACCGGCCGCCTCGAGGCCGACGAGCTCCACGAGGTCCTGGCCGACGCCGGGATCGGCAACAAGCTGACGCGCGGCATGTGGGTCAAGGGCATCATGGCGCGCCTCGACTCCGATCGCGACGACGCGATCTCGTGGGACGACTTCTCGGGGCTGCTCGACGAGGCGGCCTGACACCTCGCGGGCGGCCGCCGCCCCTACGTTCCGGGCGGCCACGAGGGCCGCCCCTACGTCCCGGGCGGCCACGAGGGCCGCCCCTACGGCGCGGGCGGCTGCGAGGGTCGCCCCTACGATGCGTGGCTCGCTCGCGCGAGCGCGTCGAAGAGCACGCGGCCGAGGTCGAGGGTCGGGCGGTAGTGCATGAAGAGGCCGCCCAGGCCCGCGAGCGCGCGGCCGATGTGCACGAAGGAGGCGGGCACGACGAGGCCCGGGTAGAGGCGGGCGAGCGCGAGCGCACGCTCGAGCTCGACGCGCGGATCGATCGACAGGAGGTCGCTCGGCGTGAGCGCGCTGGCGACGCCGAGCGCGAACTTCGCGGGCGCCTCGGGATCGGGCGCCGAGAAGCCGAGCTCGGCGAGGAGCTCGGCGACCTTCGCCTCGTTCTTGCCGAAGAGGGCGACCAGCAGCTCGACCGTCGCGCGGCGCTCGCGATCGCTCAGCGTGAGCGCGGCGCCGAAGTCGAGCAGCACGAGCTCGGGGCCGGCGGCGGTCTCTCGCACGAGGAAGTTGCCGGGGTGTGGATCGGCATGCACGAGGCCGCGCACGAGGATCGCCTCGGCGGTCGTCCTGGCGAGGCGCTCGAGCACGCGCTCGCGCTCGGCGCCAGGGTTGGCGTCGAGGAAGGGCACGAGCCGCTCGCCGTCGACGAAGTCCATGACGATGAGGCGAGAGGTGCGCGCGTGGATCGTCGGCACGGTCGCGAGCGCGGGCGAGAGCGCTTTGGCGAAGCGCTCGGCCATCGCCGATTCGTACGTGAAGTCGAGCTCTTGCACGAGCGAGCGCGAGACCTCGGTAAGCACCGGCCCGAGCGCGAAGGTCTCGACCCACGGCGCGACCAGCTCGGCGATGAGGGCCAGGGCCTTGCGATCCTGCGCGATCAGCTCGGCGATCCCGGGGCGCTGGACCTTGAGCGCGACGAGCGCGTCGGGCCGATCGGCCAGGCGCGCGCGGTGCACTTGCGCGATCGAGGCGGCGGCGAGCGGGGTCGGATCGAAGTCGACGAGCCAGGGCGAGAGCGGCTGTGCGTCGTCGGGGGCGGGCTCGCGCGGCCAGAGCGCCTGGAGCTCTTCGGCGAGCAGCGCCTGGACCTCGGCCTCGGGCGCCGGCGGCACCTGGTCCTGCAGGCGCTTGAGCTCGGCGATCCAGGCGGCCGGGAGCAGATCGGCCCGGCTCGACAGGAGCTGGCCCACCTTGAGCAGACCGCCGCCGAGCGTCTCGAGGGTCGCGGTCATGCGCGCGGCCTCGCGGGCGTGCAGCGCTTCGAGGCGCTCGGCGGCGCGCGCCTCGGAGACCCAGGCGGACTCGATGTGATGCAGGCGGTAGACGGCGGCGAGCCGGCTCAGCTCGCTCAGGATGCGGGCGACGCGCGGGGTGGCGCGCCAGGTCGCTGAGGCCTCGGCGGCGGCCTCCTCGACGGTGCGCCACAAGGCGGTGGCGTCGCGGGCGACCGCGCGCGAGTCATTGCCGAGGTCGATGACGAAGCGCTCGACGCGGCCGAGCGCATGGCCGGCGAGGCGCAGACCGTCGGTGACGGCGCGGCGCGTGCGCGTGATGAGATCCGTGAGGCTGGTGAGATCGGAGAGGTCAGGTTGCATCGGTCGGCTCCTCGGCGCAGGGGAGGCAGATGATCGGGCGCGGGCCCGGCCCGTCGAGCACGGTGATGGCGGCCTCGCTGCCCTTGGGCAGGATGGCGTTGCAGCGCTCGCAGAGCGCGTTGACCGCGAGCGTGAAACGCTGCCAGCCGAGCGGGCGTGAGGGTCGTGCGGGGGCTGTGCTACGTTGTGACACTGGGCCCGCGGCCTCGGGCTCGCCGCGGGCGGAGCGCGCGACCTGGGCGCTGTCCTTGATCACGTCCTCGGCGAGGCCGAAGGCGTGCTGCAGGATGTTGCGCACGAGGTTGGAGACCGAGACGCCGAGGCGGCCGGCGCGCTCACGCAGCTCCGAGTCGAGCGACGGCTCGACCCGCATGTGGATCACGCGTTCCTTCTTCTCGTCCTGCTCCATGGGCCACCTCCGTGCTGGGCGAGGTGGAGCATGGGCTCATGTGTCACGCGTGTCCAGGCAAATGTGATACAAAGTATCACATGCGCCGGGGCCGCGGCGACGAGGGAAGGAGCTCCTCAGAGGTGGCCCTTGATCATCTGCTCTACGGTGCCCGCGGAGTAGCCGACCTGGCGATAGAGGATGCGCATGTCGGAGGTGCGCACGATGAGCGTGAGCGGGGTCGCGCCTTCGTTGTAGTAGGGCTCGAGCACGAAGTCGGGATCGACGAGCACCGGGTAGTTGGCGACGCGCACCGGCAGCCCGATGCGGCGGCCGAGGTTCTCCATCCAGCCGAGGTAGAAGGCGACGTCGGCGGTGATGCGGTCGTCGCTGGCGTCGTCCTGGAAGATCGGGCGGCCCTGGGTGTCCTCGTAGAGGGTGTAGAGCACCTCGAGGCCGCGGTCCTTGTAGTCCTCGTAGACGGTGACGAGGTCCCAGGCCTCGTACATGCAGGCGGTGCACCAGCCGGCGGCGGAGGAGATCAGGAGCACCGAGGTGTCGGGGCTCTGGTAGAAGTCGGACAGGCGCGGGCGCTCGCCGGTCCAGGGGTTGAAGAACTCGAGGTCCTCGACGATGTCGAGGTAGCCGTGGCCGAAGGGGCCCTCGGGGTAGGCGACGGTCTCGGGCTCGTCGATCGGCGGCTCGATCGGGGTCTCGTCCGTCGGGTCTTCGACGGTCGGGGTCTCGTCGGTCGGGGTCTCGTCGGTCGGGGTCTCGTCGGTCGGGGTCTCGTCGGTCGGAGCTTCGACCTCCGGCTCGGGCTCGGGGTCGGGATCCGCGGCGCCGCCGCTGTCGCAGGCGTAGGCCATCAGGGCGGCGGTGATCGTGAACGCTGACGTGAGACGGCGCATCGTGGGCTCCATCCGGTCGGGGCGAACGGCCGGTCCGCGCTTCTAACCGCGGAACGACCCCGGCGCGCAAGGGTCGGGACTCGAAAATGCGGGTTCGCCGTCGCGAAACCGTGACCCGTGCCAACGGCGGGCCTTCGTGATAAGGCGCCCGCCGTGATGAGGAACGACGCAAATGCGGGGCACGCGGCGCGGGGAGGAGCGGCGCACGAGGTGATGCGCGCGGTGCGCGACATGGTCGCCAAGGGCGCGCTCTCGATGATCGACCACGCGAACCACAAGCCCGAAAACCGCGGCGTCAAGCCCAAGGTCGGCGGGCACCAGGCCTCGTCGATGTCCTCGGTCGACCTCCTGATGGCGCTGTATCTCGACGCGCTGCGCCCGGGCGATCGGCTGGCGGTCAAGCCGCACGCGGCGCCGGTCCTCTATGCGCTGATGCACCTGATGGGCCTCCTGCCGCGCGCGGCGATGAGCGAGCTGCGCGAGTACAAGGGGCCGCAGCCCTACCCGACCGAGCTCAAGAACCCGCGCTTCGTCGACTACACGACCTCGTCGGAGGGGCTCGGCTGCGCCTGCACGATCTACGACGCGTACGGGGCGAAGCACTTCGACCTCGCGCTGGCCGGGCGATTGCGGCGACCGAAGATCAGCGCGACCTACTGGGCGCACGTCGGCGACGGCGAGCTCACCGAGGGCCAGATCGACGAGTCGCTCTACGACGCCGGTCGCTGGCGCCTCGACAACCTCGTGTGGATCGTCGACCTCAACCGCCAGAGCCTCGATCGCGTGATGGACGACTCGGGTCAGCTCGCGCGCTGGGTGCGCCTGAAGTTCGAGGCGCAGGGTTGGGAGGTGATCGAGCTGCGCTGGGGGAGCGAGGCGCGAGCGCTCTTCGCGCGCGAAGGCGGCGAGCACCTGCGCGCCTGGCTCGAACGCCTGGACGACGCGCTCTTCCACCCGCTGCTCCTCTTGTCCGAGGGCGATCTCGCGGCGCTCCTCGCGGGTGAGACGCCGGCGAGCCCGGCGCTGGCCGCACTCTTTTCGACGATCCGGGCGCGCGCGCCGCTGTGCGAGGAGGCGGCGGCGGCGCTGCGGGCGCTCGCGCGGCGCGAGTCGGGGATCGCGCGCTCGCTGGCGCACCTCGGCGGCCACGACCTCGAAGCGCTCTCGGACGCCTATCAGCGCGCGCGCGCGGTCGATCGGCCGGTCTGCATCGTCGCGCACACCGTCAAAGGCCATCAGACCAGCGGCGCCGCTCACCCCGAGAACCACGGCGGGCTCCTGCCGAGCGACGAGGTGCGCGCCTGGGGGATCGATCGCGGCCTGCCCGCGGGCGAGCCGTTCCCGGTCCCGCGAGCGGGCAGCGCCGAGCATGCCCTGGTGATGGCGCGGCGCGCGCTCCTCTTCGAGCCGGAGGCGGCGCACGCGTACGCGCCGGCGCCGCTCGACGTGCGAGCGGTGCTTGCGAGCGTGCCGCAGCGCGCGCGCACGGTGGTCTCGACCGGCGAGGTCTTCCAGAGCCTGAACCTCGCGCTGACGCGCGGCGAGCTCGGCCCGTACCTCCAGTTCGGCGCGCCCGACGTCGGCCAGACGACGCACCTCGGGCCGGTCATCAAGCAGGGCGGGGTCTTTTCGCCGCGCGCGCTGCCCGACGTGTACGCGTTCATGCGCGAGACGGGCGCGCTCTCGTTCGACTGGCGGCCGAGCGCGACCGGCCAGTTCCACGCCTTCGGGATCGCCGAGGGCAACGCCATGCTGTGGGCCTACGCCTTCGGGCGCCGCAAGAAGGTGATCGAGGGCAAGGTGCCGCTCCTGCCGGTGGTCACCGTCTACGACAAGTTCTTAGAGCGCGGGTTCAACCAGCTCGACTACGCGGTCTACTCGAACGCGCGCTTCATCGCCGTCGGCGTGCCGTCGGGCACGGGGCTCTCGCGCGAGACCGCGACGCACCAGTCGATCCAGACGCCGCGCATGATGATGGATCTGCCGGGGATCCTCGCCTACGAGCCGGCGTTGTCCGCCGATCTGCACGCGATCTACCTGCACGCGATCGCGCGGCTGTGGGACGAGGACGGCGAGGCGTTCTACCTGCGGCTGACGACCCAGCCGATCGCGCAGCCGGCGCGCCTGCCCGAGCACCACGCCGAGCACGCGATCAAGGGCGCGTACTGGCTCGTCGGCGAAGACGCGCGCGACGGCGACGGGCGCGAGGTGATCCTCGTCGCGACCGGGCGCAAGCTGGCCGAGGCGCGCGAGGCGGGCGCGCTGCTCGCGCGCGAGGGGATCGGCAGCAGGATCCTCAACGTGACGAGCTACGAGGCGCTGTGGCGCGATTGGGACGCCTACCGCAACGACCCGGAGGCGTGGGAGGATCCGACGCGCTCCTACCACCTGCACGATCTCTTCTCCGAGCGTGAGGTGAACCTGCCGATGGTGGTGGTCGGCGACTTCGTGCCGTCGGTCGCCGAGTGGCTGCCGACCGCGCTCATGCGCGTGAGCTCGCACCGCTTCCTCGGACCACGGCAAAACGGCGAGGCCGGCGATCTGCGCGCGATCGATCGCCACCACGGCATGGGCGTCGACGACATCGTCCGGGTCGCGAGAGAAGAGCTCGCCTGGCGCGAGCGTGCACGCGGCGCAGGCGCGCGTTCAGCGCGGACGGTGGCGCGATGAGCGGCGTGCCGATCATGACGCTGAGCGATCTCGCCTTCGCCTACGGCGAGCGCGTGCTCTTCGAGGGGCTCTCGCTGGCGGTCGAGCCGGGCGACAAGATCGGCCTCATCGGGGATAACGGCGTCGGCAAGTCGACGCTCCTCAAGATCATCCTCGGGCAGGAGCGGGCGCTGCGCGGTGAAGTGGCGATCCGATCGGGCGCGCGCGTGGGCGTGCTCGAGCAGGTGCCCGTGCTCGATCCGGCGCGCACGATCCAGGACGTGCTCGAGGAGGGGCTGAGACCGCTGACCGAGGCGATCGCGGCGTGGGAGGCGGCGGTCGCGGCGCTGGACGCGCGCGCCGATCACTTCCTCGCGCGCATCGAGGAGCTCGGCGGTTTCGACTACGCGCACCGCATCGACGAGATCCACGACGCGCTCGAGCTGCCGGCGCTCGAGCGCCGGATCGGCACGCTCTCGGGCGGGCAGATGAAGCGGGTGGCGATCGGGCGGCTGGTCTTGAGCGCGCCGGAGATCGCGCTCTTCGACGAGCCGACCAACCACCTCGACATCGAGACGGTCGAGTGGCTCGAGGACTGGATCGGCGACACGGCGGCGGCGTGCCTCGTCGTCACGCACGACCGGGCCTTTCTGGACAGCGCGATGACCAAGATCGCCGAGCTGCGATCGCCCCGCCGCATGAGCGGGCCCGACGCGGCGCGTGGGCCGCTGGCGGTCTACCCCGGGCGCTACGAGGACTACCTCGCGGCGCGGGCGCTCGAGGAGGAGCAGCGCGAGGCGCTCGGGCAGGCGCGCGCGCAGCAGCTCAAGGGCGAGCTCGAGTGGGCGCGGCGGAGCCCGCCGGCCAGGACGACCAAGTCGCAGGCGCGCCTGCAGCGCGTCGCCGCGCTCGCCAGCGAGGTGCGCGACCTCAAGAGCCAGGACACGCGCGCGAGCTTCGACTTCGCTCAAGGTGCGCCGCGGCTCACGAAGACGGTGGTGGCGCTCGAGCAGGCGACCTTCGGCTATGGGGCGCCGGGCGGGACCCCGGTCGTCACCGGCCTCGATCTGGCGCTCGTGCGCGGTGAGCGCCTCGGCGTGATCGGGCACAACGGCTCGGGCAAGACCTCGCTCTTGAAGGCGCTGGCCGGTGAGCTCGCGCTCTGGGAGGGGCGGCGTGTCGTCGGAACCGAGACGCGCATGGCGATCTTCGATCAGCATCGCGCGGCGCTCGATCCGAACCGGACGATCCAGGAGACGATCGCGCCGGACGGCAACGACACGGTCTACCCCGGTGGCAAGCCGACGCACGTCGCGGCGTACCTGGCGCGCTTCGCCTTTTCTTCGCGGCACCTGCCGATGAACGTCTCGGCGCTGTCGGGCGGCGAGCGCAATCGCCTGGCGCTGGCGCGCTTCCTCCTCGAGCCGGCCAACGTGCTCGGGCTCGACGAGCCGACCAACGATCTCGATCTGGCGACGCTCGCCGTGCTCGAGGAGGCGCTCATCGGCTTTTCGGGCACGGTGGTCGTCGTCTCGCACGATCGCTGGTTCCTCGATCGCGTGGCGACGCGCCTCGTCGTCTTCGAGGAGCTGCCGCCGGAGGTACCGGGCGGTGCGCCGAGGAAGAACCTCTTCGTGCAGCCGGGCGGCTGGACGAGCTACCGGCGCCTGCGCGGTCCCGAGCTCGAGGCCCTGCGCACGGCCCACAACGAGGCCGAGAAGGCGCGCCTCAAGGCGGCGCAGGCGGCGCAGCGCATCGACAAGCCGAGGCCCGCCGCAGGGTTGTCCGGCGCGGAGAAGAAGGAGCTCGCCCGGCTCGAGGCGCGGATCGCCGAGCTCGAGAGCGACGTGCAGGCGCTGGTCGACCGGCTGGCCGACCCGGCGATCTGGGCGGGCGACGGGCGCGATGGCCGCGCGCTGACGGCGGACAAGGATGCGCGCGAGCGTGAGCTCGAAGCGGCGATGGAGCGCTGGGCGGTCCTGGCCGAGCGGGCCTGAGCGGGCCCGCCTCCCGGCGGCCAGAAAGATCGAAGCCCCGCGTCCTTGCGGAGGCGGGGCTCGATGCTTTGCTATGGGTCCTGGACCGTAGCGGGGATCACTCCCACTTCACGTCGGGGCACATGGCGCCCATGCCACCCTTGGCGGCATCCCAGGCCGACTTGCAGCCGGTCTCGAGCGCCGCGGCGGCGTCCCCGCCGGCCTTGGCCGCGTCGGACCACGCCTTGGTCGTCTGGTTGAAGGCGTCCTCGGCCGCCTTGCGGGCCGCCTCGGGGGCCTTCTCGAAGCAGGCCTTCATCGTGTCCATGTACTTCTTGCAGGTCGGGGGGAGATCGCCTCCGCCCTCGCCGCCACCGCCACCGCCGCCGGCTTCTTCCTTCTTGCCACCGCAAGCGCCCGCCGACATCGCGAACATCGCACCCATCACAACAGCAAACGTCTTCATTCTCGAGTCCCTCCTTCAGGATCTCATGAGCCGGGCGCGCCGTTCAGAACATGGTGTGTCCCCCCGTCGCGCGCCCCACCGGTCTCCACTGCGGTCCAAGACTCGGGAGACCTGGGGGGTGATTGGCCGGTGGCCCCGGCCCGTCGGTGTGTCTACGACAAGTCCGGATTGCGCGCCAGAGCACCCCGGCAGTTTTTTCAAGCGCCGTCGGACCTGGCCGAGCCAGCGGCGAGGCGGGCGTCGCGCTTGTTCTTGGCGATCGACATGACGACGCCGATGGCCAGGATGACGATGACCACGCCGAGCGAGACGACCGCGGCCATGACCTTGTAGTCGGGCGGCACGTGCAGGACCTCGTGCAGGATCATCTTGAGGCCGACCAGGAGCAGGATCACCGAGACCGCCATCTTGAGGTAGTGGAACTGCTGCATGGCGCCGGCAACGACGAAGTAGAGTGAACGGAGGCCCAGGATCGCGAAGATGTTGGAGGTCATCACGATGAACGGCTCGGTGGTGAAGCCGAAGATCGCCGGGATCGAGTCGACCGCGAAGACGACGTCCATCGCCTCGATCACGATGAGCGTGAGGAAGAGCAGGGTGAAGTGGCGCTTGCCGTCGACCTTGACGGTGAAGCGCTCGCCGTGGAAGCCGTTGGCGATCGGCAGGATCTTGCGAGCCCACCGCACGATGCGGCTGTGCTCGATGTCGATGTCGTCGTCGGCGCCGAAGAGCATCTTGTAGGCGGTGAAGACGAGGATGGCGCCGAAGACGTAGAAGATCCAATCGAAGCTCTGCACGAGGGCGACGCCGGCGGCGATCATGATGCCGCGGAAGACGATGGCGCCGAGGATGCCCCAGTAGAGCACGCGGTGCTGATAGGCCGCCGGCACTTTGAAGTAGCGGAAGAGCATCGCGATGACGAAGATGTTGTCGACCGAGAGCGACTTCTCGATGAGGTAGGCGGTGATGTACTCGGTGGTGCCCTGCAGGCCGTTGACGCGGGCCTCGGCGCCGATGCCGCCCCAGTGGAACTCGTAGATCAGGTAGACCAGCCCGGAGAAGGCGAGGCCGATCGAGATCCAGAGGACCGACATGCGCACGGCCTCGCGCATGCTGATCGCATGCGCCTTCTTGTTGATGACGCCGAGATCGATCGCCAGGAGCACGATGATCAGGACGAAGAACCCGACCCAGACAAGCAGCATGAAGCACCTTGGCGCGTCCGCCCCGTATCGGCCTCGTCGCCCCCCCGGTCGTGAGCCCCGACCGGGCAGACGCGGGTAGCCGGTCCTACAATATGCCCATCGGCCGGGCAAGCGCGGCCGCGACGACCCTCCACGACGCGCGTGGCGGTGCGGATCGTTCAACACGTCGCCGCGCGTCGTCAGGGCCGGTCACAGATCGAACACCCCGCTGGCGAGGTTCGCCGGCCACTGGAACCAGCCGGGGCCGCCCATGCGCTCCCAGCGTGCGCCCTCCTGGGCGAGGACGGCGCGCAGCTCGGCGGCGAGCTCAGTGAGGCCGCCGGCCTCGGCGTGGTAGGCGGCGAAGCCGAGGTCGGCCAGGCTGTTGGCGCCGGCGTCGGCGATCCAACGGGCGAAGGTGGCGTGCGCCTTCTCGCGGGTGGCGACGTCGAGCGAGCGATAGAGGCGGCGCTGCATGGCGTCGTGGCGGAAGCCGTACTGGCGCGTGGCGACGAAGCGGCTCGAGGGGCGCGCGACGATGAGCTCGCTCTGGACGAGCCGCTCGAGGTCGGCTTGGACCGGGCGCCCGAGCTCGGTCTCCAGCGCCTCGGCCCAGAAGGCGATCCCCTGGATGCTGGCGCGGGCGAGCACCTCCTCGGACGCGGGCGAGAGCTCGCCCAGGCTCTCCGCCAGGAGGTCCTCGACCGACTTGTGGCCGTGGCGCTCGGCGGCGTCGCGGCTCAGGCGCCACTGGCGGCCGTCGTGCACGAGGTCCTGGCGCGCGGCGAGCACGCGCACGAACTCGGCGACCTGGAAGGCGTTGCCGCGCGACATGCGCGCGACGAGGTCGAGCACGTCCTCGGCGACCGGCCCCTTCAGGAGGAGGGCGAGCTGCTGGCGGATGCGATCGCGGTCGAGGGGGAGCAGACGCAGGGTCTGGTCGCACTTGAGCTGGAGGAGATCGTTGCGCGCGAAGAAGAGGCAGAAGAGCGGCACGTTGGCCAGGCGCTCGGCGAGGTAGAAGAGGAGGTCGCGCGAGAGGCGGTCGAAGTTCTCGGCGCCGCGGAAGGCGAGCACGATCGGCATCGCCTCGCCGAGCTTGCGCAGGTAGGCGGCGACGGCCGAAAAGACGAGCAATGTCGGCTCGTTCTGCGCCTCGTTGCCCGGCGCGCGGAAACGCGGCAGGCGCGCGATGAGCTCGGCCTGCTGGGCGAGGCTCCGCTCGACCTGGGGTGCGAGGGTCTCGCCTTCGCCGAGCTCGTCCTGCCAGGGACGGCGCACGAGATCGAGGAGCTTGCGGTGCACGACCTCGGTCGGCTCGAAGCGGGCGATGCCGGCGCGGTGGGCGAGCAGCTCGGAGATCGCGTGGAAGGGCACGTGGCGGTGGGTGGCGTCGAGGCGCACGGCGCCGTAGGCGACGACCTGGGGCAGGCCGTCGAGCCAGGCGCCGAACTCGTCGAGGAGCTTGCGCTTGCCGAGGCCGGCCTCGCCGCTGACCATCATCGAGCCGAGGCGCCGCTCGGCCATGACGGCGGTGAACGCCTCGCGCATGGCGGTGAGATCGTCGCCGCGCGCGACGACCGGCAGGGCGGCGTCCCAGGGGGTGAGCGAGATCAGCACCTGCTCGGAGACGCCGGCCTCGAGCACGATCGTCTGGCGGCGCTCGGCGTGCGCGGGCAGGGTGGCCGACACCAGGTAGCTGCCGGGCGGGAGCTTGAGATCGACGATGGGGGCGGTGGTGGCGACCGCCTCGTGGGTGCCGTCGGTGCGCAGCTCGAGGATGCGGATGAAGGCGTTCTCGGGGTAGGTGCGCACGTGCACGCGGCCGAAGGCGTCGGACGGCGGGGGGATGAGGGCGCGCGCGAGATCGCTGTAGAGGATGAGCTCGGAGAGGTCGCCGCGGATGCGCGCGAGCTGGACCTGGTGCTTGTAGAGGTCCGACAGGCGTGAGCGCGCGAGCGGGTGGCTCGGCAGGTGGGCCAGGGCGCGCTGGTAGCCGGTGACCGCCTCGGCGAAGAGGCGCGCTTCGAGCATGCGCCGCTCCTCGGCGAGGAGCTTCTTCTCCCAGGCGGCCTTCTTGACCTCGAGGGGGTCGAGGTGGCGCGCGGCGAGCTCGTCCTTCTGCACCTCGGCGTCGAGGCCGAGCAGGTCCTGCGAGGCGGCGTAGAAGCGCTCGGCCGTCTGGTCGGCGAGGGCGACCTGGCGATCGGCGAGCTCGCGCAGGCGCTCGAGCTCGCGCTCGCCTTCGAGGAAGGCCTCGATCTCCTCCCACAGGGCGCGCGCCGAGGGGTAGCGGTCGGCGCGCTTGGAGGCGAGCGCGCGCATGCAGATCTGCTCGAGGTGGGGCGGGATGTCCTTGTCGGGCGCGCGCTGCGACGGCGGGGTCACCGGCTCGGACAAGAGCGCGTCGAGCTGCTCGACGGTGGTCGAGCGGGCGTGCGGCAGCGTGTGGGTGAGGAGCTGGTAGAGGATGACGCCGAGCGAGTACACGTCGGAGCGGGCGTCGACCTGGTGGGTGTCGCCGCGGGCCTGCTCGGGCGACATGTAGTGCGGCGTGCCGATGACGACGCCGGGCTCCTCGACGCGGCCGGCGAAGTAGGACGGGCGCCCGTCGTGGGGCAGCACGCGGGCGACGCCCCAGTCGAGGATCTGCACCTCGCCGTAGTCGCCGATGAGCACGTTGTCGGGCTTGAGATCGCGGTGGATGACGCCGCGCGCGTGAGCGTACTCGACCGCCATGCAGATGCCGCGGAAGTACTGCAGCAGGCGGTTGCGGGTGTAGTGGCGGAGCGCCAGCGGGCTGCCCTCGCGCACCTGTCGCAGCACGTCTTGGAGCGAGAGGTCGCCGACGAGCTTCATCGTGTAGTACGGCGAGCCGTCGGGCATGGCGCCGAGCTCGTGCACCGGCACGATGTTGGGGTGCTCGAGCTGGCCGGTCAGGCGCGCCTCGAAGACCAGGGCCTGGATGTAGGCGGGGTTGTCGCGGTGCTCCTCGCGCAGGGTCTTGAGCGCGACCACGCGGCCGAGATCGGCGTCGCGCGCGGCGAAGACCTTGCCCATGCCGCCTTCGCCGAGGACCTCGCCGATCTGGTGGCGGCCGGTCCGCTTGGCGAGCGCGACCGAGAAGGGGCGCTCGCCGGGGAGCGAGAGCAGCGCGACGGGCGTCGCCAGCGAAGGCATGCCGATGCGCTCGGCCAGGGTGCGATCGGGGCTCGTCACCGGGCTCGACGGTGACCAGGGCGAGCCACGACCGGCGGCCCGTCCGGCCGGATCGGTCGCCTCGGCCCGGGTGGACGGGTCGGACGGGTCGGACGGGTCGAGCCGGCTGGACGGATCGGATGCATCGGGGGACCCGTTGGGCCCGGGCGCCTCGGTCTGGGTGCGGCGGCGGGCCGGGTCGAGCTCGTCGTCGGAAGGGGCGGCCGCGGGCGTGGTCGCGCCGGGCTGGAAGGCGTGCTCGAGGCGCTGCGGGCGCGAGCGGTGCAGGATCGCGGTCGGCTCGCCGGTGGCGCGGCGCGGCCGATCGTGCGGCGCGGTCGGAGGTTGCGAGCTGGACGGTGGGGGCGAGGCGGTCGCGCCCGGGCGGTCCGGCTCGGACGGCGCCGGCGCGGGCGTCTCGGTGTCGTCGGCGCCTAGGGTGGCGCCATCGCGGGGGGGCGAAGGCATCTGGCGCGACAGGGTAGCGTCAAATCGGCGCCGTGTCGCGTGTGGAACGGGAGTCCCCGGGGCCCGTCATCCGCGTTCGGGCGGGCGCGGGAGGATCGGGCCGAGCGGCTCGGCGCGGCCGTAGGTGGCGCGCTCGACCTTCTTGGGCCAGCGGGCCTCGAACTCCTCCCAGGTCTCCTCGGGCACGTGCGGCGACTTCCAGGCGCGGTGGTGGTTCCACCACGCCTCGCGATCGGAGGCGACGCCGCGGCGGGTGAGTCCGCACACCGTGCAGAAGAACACGAAGCCGGAGACGACGCGCGCGCTGGTCTGGAGGATGACCTCGCGCTCGATGTCCTTGCTCCCGCAGCGCGGGCATTGCCCATCACGATCGATGATGCTCGAGTCCATGCGCGGCGGAATCTTGCGCGGTCGGTGGCGTTGGTCAAGGCGAACCTCGATCGCGGAGGCGGGTGATTGAAAAGTGCGGGCGCCCGTTGTTTGCTGGCCGCCTGAAAGGAGGCTCGGATGGCGACCGACGTGATCGGGACGGTGAGGGACTTCGTCGACGCGCACGTGATGCCGCTCGAGGCGCCGTTCCTCCTGCATGGCTTCAAGGCGGTCGAGGCCGAGCTGGAGCGGGTGCGCGAGGTGGCGCGCGGGCTCGGGATCTTCGCGCCGCACCTGCCCGAGGCGATGGGCGGGCGCGGGCTGCCGCTGACCGTGGTCGGCGAGGTCTCGCGCGTGCTCGGGCGCACGCCGCTCGGACACTACGCGCTGCACATGCAGGCGCCGGACATCTCCAACACCGAGCTCCTCCTGCGCTGGGGGAGCGAGGCGCAGAGGGAGCGTTGGCTCGCGCCGCTGGCGAAGGGCGCGATCCGGAGCTGCTTTTCGATGACCGAGCCCGAGCACGCCGGCTCGAACCCGGTCGTGATGTCGACGCGCGCCGACAAGGTCGAGGGCGGCTGGGTGTTGAACGGGCGCAAGTGGTTCACCAGCGCGGCCGACGGGGCGGCGTTCGCGGTGGTGATGGCGGTGAGCGATCCCGAGGCGGAGCGCGCGCACGCGCGGGCGAGCTTCTTCATCGTGCCGACCGACACGCCGGGGTTCTCGATCGTCAGGAACCTGCCGGTGATGGGCGAGGGGCTGGCGGTGGGCGAGGCGGGCTGGGCGTCGCACGCCGAGGTGGTCTACGAGGACGTGCGGGTCGGCGACGAGGCGCTGCTCGGGGCGCGGGGCGCGGGCTTCGCGATGGCGCAGGAGCGGCTCGGGCCGGGACGGATCCACCACGCGATGCGCTGGATCGGGATCGCCGAGCGCTGCCTCGAGCTGATGGTCGCGCGTGCGGCGAGCCGGGAGCTCGGGCCCGGGCTCAGGCTCGGGCACAAGGACACCGTGCAGGGCTGGATCGGGCGGAGCTGGGCCGAGCTCGAGGCGGCGCGGCTCTTCGTGCGCCAGACGGCCGAGGCGATGGAGCACGAAGGGCAGAAGGGCGCGCGCCTGGCGGTCTCGGGGGTGAAGCTGCTCGCGGCGGGCATGCTCGACCGGGTGATGGACAGGGCGCTGCAGGTGCACGGCGCGCTCGGCATGACCGATCTCCTGCCGATCGCGTTCTGGTACCGGCACGAGCGGGCGGCGCGGATCTACGACGGGCCCGACGAGGTGCACGAGCAGGTGATCGCCCGGGAGCTGCTCGGGCGCGCGGGCATGCCCAAGCCGGCGAGGGCTGGCGCGTGAGGGGGCGGTCGGCGACGATCCTCGACGAGGCCGGCGCGGTGCGCGCGGGCGAGGAGCTCGATCGCGAGGCGCTCACGCGGTGGCTGGCCGAGCGGGCGCCGGAGCTCATGGGCGCGGGCGTCGAGGTCACGCAGTTCCCGGCGGGGCACTCGAATCTGACCTACCTCGTCCGGGTCGGCGAGGGAGAGCGGGCGCGCGAGCTGGTGCTCCGGCGCCCGCCCTTCGGGTCCAAGGTCAAGAGCGCGCACGACATGGGGCGCGAGTTCACGATCCTCAGAGCGCTGGCGGGGCGCTTCCCGGTGCCGCGGCCGCTCTGGCACGAGGCGGACGCGGCGGTGCTCGGCGCGCCGTTCTACACGATGGAGCGCGTGGTCGGGGTGATCCCGCGCAAGAAGCTGGGCGTGCCCGACGCGCACGCCGGGACCTACGCGCGCCTGTCCGAGGCGCTGGTGCGCACGATGGCGGCCCTGCACGCGGTCGACTGGCGGGCGGCCGGGCTCGAGGGGCTCTATCGCGGGCCGGGCTATGCGCGGCGCCAGGTCGAGGGGTGGGCGCGGCGCTGGGAGGACGCCCGGACCGAGGAGGTCGCGTCGGTCGAGGCGCTCAAGCGGGAGCTGCTCGGCGACGTGCCCGAGGACGACGGGGCAACAATCGTTCATAATGACCTGAAATACGACAACCTCGTGCTCGATCCCGGCGACGTCGGGCACGTGCGCGCGGTGCTCGACTGGGAGATGGCGACGGTCGGCTGCCCGCTGATGGATCTCGGCACGAGCCTCGGCTACTGGGTCGAGGCGGGGGATCCGCCGGCGGTGCGCATGCTGGCCTTCGTGCCGACGACCGAGCCGGGCAATCTCGATCGCGAGGGCGTCGTGCGGCGCTACGAGGAGCTGACGGGGCGCGTGGTGACGCGGCCGGTCTTCTACTTCGTCTTCGGGGTCTTCAAGCTCGCGGTGGTCGGCCAGCAGATCTATCAGCGCTTCGTCACCGGCAAGACGCAGGACAAGCGCTTCGCGATCTTCGGGCCGGCGGTCCGGACGCTGGGCGAGCTCGGGGTCAGAGCGCTCGACCTCGGGCGCCTGAGCAGGCTCGGCGGGTGAGCGCCTTGTCCTGGCGCGGCGGCGGGGGTATCTCCGGCGCCATGCAGGAAGGTCTGGTCTCGAGCTTTCGCGACAAGGGGTACGCCGCGCCGGTGCCCGTGCTCGAGCCGCGCGCCTGCCGCGGGGTGCTCGCGGGGCTCGCGTTCGCGCCGGCGCCGGACACGTGGGAAAAGGGGCACGGGGCGAGCTCGGTCGCGTTCTTCGAGCTGGCGACCGCGCCGGCGATCCTCGATCGCGTGCGCGCGCTGATCGGTGACGACGTGATGCTCTGGGGGGCGAGCCTGGCCGTGCGGGAGCCGGGCGAGTACCACGCCTGGCACACCGATCACGAGACCGCGCCGCACGAGGGCGGCACGGTGAGCGTCTGGGTGGGCCTGGCCAACACCCAACGACGTTCATCGCTGATCGTCGTCGAAGGCTCGCACCGCTTCGGCCGGTCGGTGCAGGCGTGCGCACACGACGCCGGGCGCGCGCGCGAGGCGATCAGCGCCGACGACGTGGCGGCGTGGGGCGCGGAACCGGGCTCTCCGCGCGGAGCCGTCAGCGCGATCGAGATCGCGGATGGTCAGGCGATCTTCTTCGACGGGCGCCTGTGGCACGGATCCCACAACACCTCGGGCGAGCGCCGCGTCGCGGTGGTGCTGCAATATGCGCGTCCCGACCTGGCGATCCGGGTGCCCGATCCGCGCGCCTCCTCGCCGGCGGAGGCGCTCATCGAGTCGTCGCGCCCGCCGTGCGTCATGGTCAGCGGAGTGTTGCCGGCTGGCGCGGGCGCGGTGAACCGCTTCGTGCCTGGACCCGCGAGCGCGGCGCGCGGTGGTTTCATCGGCCCGCTGACGACGTGGGTCCGCGATTGCGGCGTGCCGCTGGAGGTCGACGCCGCCGTCGGCTGGAACGGCTACGATCTCTGTCGGGCCCACACCGACGGCCTCGACGAGCTGGAGAGCCACGTCTCGGTGCTCGCCGCCGGGCGCTGCCCGCACCCGCCGCATGCCCACCTGGAGGACGAGCTCCTCGTCGTGCTCGATGGCGCGGCCGAGCTCGAGGCCCTCGACCCGGACGGGCACGCGACGCGCCACTCCGTCACGCGCGGGTCGGTGGCGTACTACCCGGCGGGGATCAAGCACACGATCCACAACGTCTCGGCGCTGTCGGTGCGCTACGTGATGTTCAAGTGGGGGCGCTCCGAGCGCCGGGCCCGCGGCGACGAGGTCCCGACGCAGGTCCTGCCGCGTCCCGAGCCGCCGCCGCTGGATGCCCGGACCTACGTGTCGCGGACCCTCTTCGAGGGACCGACGGTGCACCTCCGGCGCCTCGAGGTGCACCTCACCGCGCTCGCACCGGGCGCGGGGTATGCGCCGCACGCCGACCCCTACGACCTGGCGATCGTGATCCTGGACGGCGTGGTCGAGACCGGCGGGCGCCGGGTGGGATCAGGGGCGGTGATCTTCTTCGCGGCCGGCGAGCTGCACGGAATGCGCAACGTCGGTGACGAGACGGCGCGCTACCTGGTGGTCGAGCTCGAGGGCCGGGGCTCGGCGTTCGACCTGAGCGCGCTCACCGCGATGACGCGGACGGGGCTCCGGCGCGTGCTCATGCGCACACCACGGGCGCTGGTCGAGCGGGTCCCGCGCGCGATCCGGCAGCGGGTGCGCCACCTCCTGCAGTGACCTGACAGGCCTGCGCCGAGGCGGGGGATCAGCGGCGAGTGGCGGCGGCGCCGCCGCGGATCGGGGCCGGGCGACGGCTGGCGGCGGGCTCGGGCAGGTCCTTGATCTTGAGATCGTCGCGGCCGAAGTAGTGCATGATCGCGTTGACGACGCGGGCGTCGTCGACGAGCCCGTCGGGGGATTCGAGGTCGTGGCCGCTGCCGTCGTTCTGGATGACGAAGTAGCGCACGGCGGCCTGGATGACCTGGAGGTTGTCGGCGCCGGTCGCCTCGTTGACGCGCGCGAGCAGGGCTTGCAGCGAGTTGGCGATCGCGTCGCCGAGGTGGGCGTTGGCGCGGCCGTGGCGGCGCGCGGCGTCGTGGATGACGCGGCGGTAGGACTCGACGACCGCCTTGAGCGCCTCGACCGGGATGAGGTCCTCCTGGAGCAGCCGCAGGAGGAGCTGCTTGGAGGACTCGGGCACGCCCGGCATCTGGAGGATCTGAGACATGGCGCGAGGAGGGCTCCGGCGTCGGGTGAGCCTGCGGGATGACTCGAGCGTCGAGGCTACGGCAGGCCGCCCTGGCGTTCAAGCGTGGGCGCGGTGACCGTGCGCGCGCCGGGCGCGAGGTCGAGGCGCAGCGCGCAGAGCGGCTGCGGGTCGTCGCCGCGGGTGATCCAGGCGCCGAGCGCGTGGTGGGTCGCCAGCGGGCCGTCGAGCTCGGCGAGCGAGACGCGCAGGCGGTCGTGGCAGGCGGCCTCGCGCGCGTAGAAGAGCGCGGCGCGCACGCAGTAGCCGCGGGCGACGGCGGGATCGAGCACGCCGGCTTCGGCGGCGAGGTGGCGCGCGTCGTCGGCGTAGGCGAGCCAGGTGGCGGCGTTGACGTGCGAGAAGACGTCGAGATCGCGCGGCGGCACGACGAGCTCGTGGGAGAAGACCGGCGGGCTCGGCGGCGCGGGCGGGGCGTCGACGGCGAGCGAGAGCGGGTGGAAGGCGACGCGCGGCGGGGTGAAGAAGGAGCTCAGGCGATCGCCCTGGACCCGGGCGATGGCGGCGGGGCGGTCGTCGCGCGGGTCGCCGTGGGCCGATAGCGGCGCGGGGCCGGCGAGGTCGGGGTGCTGGGCGATCTGGGCGCGCACGGCGCTCTTGTAGACCTCGGGCAGGCGGGCGAGCTGGCGATCGGGGCCGAGCCAGACGCCGAGCACGCGGGCGCGCGCGACGAGCGAGCCGTCGGTGGCGTCGCGGAGCTCGTGCAGGACCGAGGAGGTCGAGCGACCAGCGGACTCGAGGCGCGTGCGCGCGGACAGCGGCGTTCCCTGGCCGACGCGCTGGCGCAGCTCGAGGGTCTGGGAGCGCACGACGAAGAAGTGGCCGGCCTCGACGAGCGAGGCGAGGCCGAGCGCCTCGTCGCGCATGAGCGTCCAGCGCAGGTGCTCGCAGTAGCGCAGGAAGACGCGCATGCCGACGGTCGCCGTCGGATCGATCTCGGTGCCGCGGGTCGTCAGCGGCAGCTCGAACCAGGGTGGGATCATGGCTCGGGCGGGGCGGCGAGGTCGGGCCGCTCGGTCTGGTAGCGCGCCTTCCACTCGGCGTAGGGCATGCCGTAGATGCGCTCGCGGGCGGCGGCGTCGCTGAGGTCGTGGCCGCGCTCGGTGGCGGCGGCGCGGTACCACTTGGCGAGGCAGTTGCGGCAGAAGTGCGCGAGGTTCATGAGGTCGATGTTCTGGACCTCCTTGTGCTCATCGAGGTGCTGGAGCAGGCGGCGGAAGGTCGCGGCCTCGATGGCGAGGCGGTCCGGGTCGGGCAGGGTGTCGTCGCTCATGCCGGCGAGTGTGGAGGCAAGAGACGAAAAAGGCCACCTCGTGGTGAGGTGGCCTCGACGACCAACGCCGGCTCCGGCGAGCTCAGTCGAAGAGTCTGGGGAAGCTGTAGGTGAAGTCGAGATACAGCCCGGTCATCGACAGCTCGTAGGGGCCGCTGCCGCTGCACGGCAGGCAGGTCTCCTCGGGGCTGCCGACGTCGACGTCGGTCCCGCCGAAGCGGTGGGCCACGCCGAAGTTGAGCTTCCAGGTGTCCTCGCACTTGTACCCGAAGCCGGCCGTGATGGTCGTGGTGCTCGTCGGCGGGGTGCCGAAGGCGCTCGGGTACTGCTCGTTGCTCACCTTGGCGTCCCAGAGGAAGCCGCCGCGGAAGAAGTAGCTCTGGTCGACGACGTACTCGACGCCGAGCCTGAGGGTCGCCGCGTCGCTCCAGTTGAAGACGTTGACGAGACCCTTTTCCGGATCGGGGAAGGTGCCGGGTTGGGCGTCGTCCCCGAAGAGGAACTGCGAGGCCTTGTTCTCGCTCTGGAAGGCGTACTCGAGGTCGACGGCGAAGCGGATCGGCTCGAGCTTGACGCGCACCCCGAGGCCGAGCTTGCTCGGCAGCACGAAGTCGGTCTCGATGCGATCGTCCATCACGCCGAGCGTGGTCCCGCCCTGGGTGGTGAGCGCGTCGCCCGAGTCGTCGACGAGCGTGGTGGTCGTCTTGTTGCGATAGACCACGCCGATCTGCAGCTCGGGGATCGGATCCCACTGGGCGCCGATGCGGAAGCCGCCGAGGTTGGATCCCGACATGCTCGTGTCGAAGTTGAGCGCCGAGTTGGTGAGCTTGCGGTCGAGCGACGCCATGATGATGCGCCAGCCGGCGCCGATCATGACGTTGCCCGGCAGCTTGAACGCCACCGACGGCGTGAGCTCGAGGAAGACCACGCTGGTCTGGTTGGTGACCTCGACGCCGGAGGAGTTGTCGTACTTGTACTCGGCGCCCGCGGAGGCGACCGGGTAGAAGGCGACGCCGAAGGCGAACCAATCGACCGGCTTGGCCGAGACACCCACGAGCGGAGCCAACGCCATGATCGGCTCCGACTCGCGGGTCAACCCCGTCGTGACGTCGGGGGTGGACTGGATGCTGCCCAGGACCAGGGTCGCGTTGACGCTGAGCGAGAGCCCCATCGTCCGCGCCAGGCCGGCCGGGTTGTGGAACATCGCCGTCGGGTCATCGACGTAGCCGATCGCGGCGCCACCCATGCCCATGTGCTGGGCCGAGTAGAGGATCGGGGTGTCGTACCCGCCGGCGAAGGCCGGCGCCGTGACCACGGACGCCAACGCGCACGTGACGATACCGAGCAGCTTGTTCATCAGTCCTCGGGCAGGCCGGAGCAAGCGTAGAAGGCCGCGTTGCAGCCCGCGTTCTCACGACAGTCGGCGCACGCCTGGCTCGCCGTATCGAGGCACTGCGGGATGCAGTTGTCGATGGCGCACTTGATCGTGTCCGCGTAGCAGCCCGAGCACCCGTCGCTGAGGCCGGTGCCGGTGATGTTGCCCTTGCCGTTGGTGATGCAGTCCGCCGAGCAGGCGCGCGGGTCCGCGTCACCGAGGCAGGCGAGGCCGCACTGGCCGGCGACGCCGGAGGGGTCCGAGGCCTGGATGATCGCGAGATCGGCCTCGTTGGTGCAGGCGCCGGTCGGCGTGGTCTCGGGCTGGGTCGTGTCCTCGGTCGTCTCCGGCTGGGCCGTGTCCTCGGGCGGCGTCGTGTCGGGCTGGGCCGTGTCCTCGGGTGGCGTCGTGTCCGGCGCGGTCGTCTCCTCGACGGTCTCGGGGGTGGTCTCACCGCCGCTGGTGTCCGCCGTGTCGGCCGGCGAGGTGTCGGTGCCGCCGTTGTCGTCGTCGTCGTCGCAGGCGGTGAAGGCGAGGGCGGTAGCAAGAAGGCCGCACGTCAGTGCGCGGGCGAGAGTTCTCATGTTCGGATCTCCTTGGGCTCGAAACGGCGCGGGAGGCATGTGCGGTGTCCCGGCACGTCCCCCGGTGCTCCGGGGATTGACGTGGGGGGACTATGCGGCCAAGCGCGGTTCTTTTCAACTTGAGCCTACTTGTCGCGCCAATGGCCGCGATGGCATGATGGCGCCGGCCTTGCGCGGCGAGCCACCGCGCGCGCTCGGCCGTCACGCTCCGGAGGACGATTGAATCGCGCGATCCGCGCCGGCCTCGGCCTGTGCCTCTGCATGTGCATCGTGGGCTGCGCGCCCGAGCGCGTGGGCGTCGCGAGCGTCGACGAGCTGGGGCAGCGCGTCTTCGCGGCGCTCGTCGCCGGTGACGTCGCTCCGCTCGAGCCGGTGAGCTGGACCGCGAGCGACTACGCACGACGCTGCGTCGAGGCGGGCTTCGAGCGCCGCGTCAAGCGCATCGAGTCGTTGTCCAAGCGCGACGGCAAGCGACCGCGCAACATCGAGCGCTGTCAACCCAAGCTCGACTGGTCCAAGGCGCGCCTGGTGTCGGTCTCGGGCGCCGAGCCGGAGTACCCCGAGAAGGGCTGCCCGGGCGTCGTGCGCGGCGACGACCTCGTGCTCATCGCCGCCGTCGACGGGCGCGACGTCAAGGTGAGGGTGAGCAGCACCGTCCGGGTCGACGAGCGCCTCTACATCAGTGGGTACATCTGGTGCGACGAGGTCGGCGTGCCCTCGGCGACCAACCCGCTCCCCGACGAGGACGCGGAGCCCGAGTGACCCGGGTTGTCGAGCCATGGGTCGGGCGGGGATCGAACCCGCGACCATCGGATTAAAAGTCCGGTGCTCTACCGGCTGAGCTACCGACCCGGCGGGCGCACATTGAGCGCAGTGGCGCGCGGAGGTCAAGGACTTGGCGCGGCCCGGGTCTCCTCGGTGCGCTCCAGCCGCGAGCTCAAGGCGTTTAGAATAATCGAGTTCGCGAGCGAAACGCGCGCGGCCAAGGAGCAAGCGCCGGGAGGGAGGAGGCGACCTTCACGGTCGCCGCACGACCGACCAAGCGCAGCGACGCCGGCCCCGCGCGTTGCAGCCGCGAACTCAGTCGATCCAGTCGAAGCCGCGCGAGAAGGGCCAGAACACGATGAAGGCCTTGCCCTTGATGCGGTCGAAGGGCACGAAGCCCCAGAAGCGGCCGTCCTCGGAGGCGTCGCGGTTGTCGCCCATGACGAAGACGTGGTCGTCGGGCACGACGACGTCGGGCCAGTCGGGGTTCTTCGCCTGGTCGCCGAAGTACTTGCCGAGCGTCATGGGTCGCTCGCGCTGCGGCCAGGTGCCCGACCACTCCTCGCGCCGGCCGCAGCCGGGCAGGAGGTGCTGCGACTCCCAGCTCTCGTCCTCGACCGTCTCGCGCTGGATGACGCAGGGGCAGTAGCTCGACGGGGTCGACTCCCAGTCGCGGCCGAACATGCCGCACTTCGTCTCGGCGACGATCTCGGTCTGGATCGGCTGGCCGTTCAGGATGATGCGGTCGTCCTCCAGGCGGATGCGGTCGCCGGGCAGCGCGACGACGCGCTTGATGAAGTCCTCGCCGTCGAGCGGGTCGCCCGGGTACTTGTAGACGAAGACGATGACGTCGCCGCGGTCGGGCTGGCCCCACTCGATGGCGCGCTTGGAGGAGAACGGCACGTAGAGGCCGAACTCGAACTTGTTGATGAAGAGGTGGTCGCCGATCTGCAAGGTCGGGTACATTGAGGAGCTCGGGATCGAGAACGCCTCGAGGATGAAGAACTTGATGACGGCGGCCAGGCCGAGCGCCCACAGGATCGCCTCGACGAACTCGCGCAGCTGGCTCTTGCGCCACCTGCCGAGGTGCGTCTGGATCGCCTGGTCGAGCTGGATCACCTGCTGATGGAGGCGCTTGGGCTCGAGCTCCACCGGGTTCTTGCGCGTCGGCACGAGCGCGCGCGTGGCGGCGAGCTGGCCGGTCACCTCCGCCACGGCCTTGTCGCCCGCCTCGGGGCCGAGCAGCTTGTGAAGCGCCTTGTGCTTCTTCTTGAGGAGCAGCTCGCCTTCGCGCAGGAGCTCGGCGGCGCGCTTGACGACCTGCTTGGGCTTGGGCTCGGGCTCGGCCTTGGTCGCCACCGTCGCGCGCGTCTCCATCTCGCGGTCCCCCTTGCCCAAGTCAGTCCACCTTGAGGATCGCCATGAACGCGTCCTGCGGGATCTCGACCTTGCCGAACTGCTTCATGCGCTTCTTTCCTTCCTTCTGCTTCTCGAGGAGCTTGCGCTTGCGCGTGATGTCACCACCGTAGCACTTCGCCGTCACGTTCTTGCCCATCGACTTGACGGTCTCGCGCGCGATGATGCGCCCGCCGATCGCCGCCTGGATCGGGATCTCGAACTGGTGGCGCGGCAGGATCTCCTTGAGCTTCTCGCAGAGCTGGCGCCCCTTCGTCTCGGCCTGCGAGCGGTGCATGATCGTCGCCAGCGCGTCGACCTTGTCGCCGTTGACGAGGATGTCGACCTTGACCAGCTCGTCCTTGCGGAACTCGAGGAACTCGTAGTCGAGCGAGGCGTAGCCGCGCGAGCAGGTCTTGAGCTTGTCGAAGAAGTCGAGGATCACCTCGGACAGCGGCAGCTCGTAGGTGAGCATCACGCGCGACGGGCCGAAGTAGGTCATGCCCTTCTGGATGCCGCGCTTGTCCTCGCAGAGCTTGATGATGTTGCCGAGGTATTCCTGCGGCGTGTGGATCGACGCCTTGACGATCGGCTCGGCCAGCGACTCGATGTAGACCGGGTCGGGCAGGGTGCGCGGGTTCTCGACGAGGCGCTCGCTGCCGTCGGTGAGCGTCAGCTTGTAGATGACGCTCGGCGCGGTGATGACGAGGTCCATGTCGAACTCGCGCTCGAGCCGCTCCTGCACGATCTCCATGTGCAGGAGGCCGAGGAAGCCGACGCGGAAGCCGAAGCCGAGCGCGCCCGAGGTCTCGGGCTCGTAGCTGACGGCGGCGTCGTTCAGGCAGAGCTTCTGCAGCGCCTCGCGCAGCGGCTCGAAGTCCGAGGTCTCGGTCGGGTAGATCGACGAGAAGACCATCTGCTGCGCCGGCTTGAAGCCGGGCAGCGGATCGGCCGCCGGGCGCTTGGCGAGCGTCACGGTGTCGCCGACGCGCACGTCGCGGATCTCCTTGATCCCACAGACGATGTAGCCGACCTCGCCCGGCAGCAGATCGGGCACCGGCACCATCTCGGGCTGGTTCACTCCGACGTCGAGCAGCTCGTAGTCCGAGCCGGTCGCCATGAAGCGCACCTTGTCACCCTTCTTGAGCTGGCCCTGGAAGACGCGCACCATCGCGATGACGCCACGGTAGCTGTCGTACCAGGAGTCGAAGATCAGCGCCTGGGTCGGCGCCTCGGGGTCGCCCTTGGGCGGCGGCAGGCGCTTGACGATCGCCTCGAGCAGGGCGTCGACGCCGAGGCCGGACTTGGCCGAGATCGGCAGCGCTTCGGTCGTGTCGAGGCCGATGGCGTCTTCGATCTCCTGGCGCACGCGGTCGACGTCGGCCGCCGGCAGGTCGACCTTGTTCAGGACCGTGATGATCTCGAGGTTCTCGTCGATGGCGAGGTAGACGTTGGCCAGCGTCTGCGCCTGCACGCCCTGCGAGGCGTCGACGACGAGCAGCGCGCCCTCGCACGCCTTGAGCGAGCGGCTCACCTCGTAGTTGAAGTCGACGTGGCCCGGGGTGTCGATGAGGTTGAGCTGGTACTCGAGGCCGTCGGCGGCCGTGTAGGACAGGCGCGCGGTCTGCGACTTGATCGTGATGCCGCGCTCGCGCTCGAGCTCCATCTTGTCCATGTACTGGGCGCGCGCTTCGCGCTTGGTCACGGTGTCGGTGAGCTCGAGCAGGCGATCGGCGAGCGTGCTCTTGCCGTGATCGATGTGGGCGATGATCGAGAAGTTGCGGATCCGCTCGCGCGGCACGTGGGTCGAACGCTTGTTGGTCTTGCTCATGAACGTCTGGTCGCGGGGGCGGTCGGGCCGTGCGCCCGAATCGGGTCGACCGGGTCGGGCGCGGCGGGCTGGGCCGAGGGAGCTGAGGGAGCTGGGGCCGGGTCGAGGCCCGGGAAGAGGCCGAGCTGGGTCGGCAGGCGGTCCTTGTAGCGCTCGAGCACGTGGTCGATGCCCTGGCGGATGAGCTCCGCCATCGGCATGCCGGTCGCCTGTGACAAGAGCTTGAGCTGCTTGTCCTGGTCGGCCGTGATGTAGATGGTCGTCGTGACCTTCCTTCTCGACATCGCGAAGCCCCTCTACCAGAGGTCCGGCGCCGTTGATAATCCAAAGATCGTTTCCGGTGATAACGATCACTTGGAAGGCGGCCTGCCCTGTGCTACCGCCTCGCGGCTCCGGCGGTTCACCTACGCCGGAGCCGTTACGGAGGCAGTTGGCGATGGCCGGGACCCACCACAGCGACGAAGAGACGAGCGCCGAGGCGAGCGCGGGCAAGGGCGCCCCCAAGGACGGCGCGCGCGGCGGGCGCGTGCGGCGCGGCGGCAAGAAGGCCGAGGCCGAGCCCCAGGCGCCGGCGATCGAGGTCGTCGCGCGCGGCAAGGGCGTCGTCGCCGAGGTCGTGCCGAAGAAGGACGAGCCGTCGACGGTCAGCGTCGAGGGCGTGACCGTGACCGAGGACCTCGACTTCGCCGCGCTGATGGAAGGTGAGCGGGGCCAAAAGGGCGGCGCGGTCGGCTTTCAGCCCGGCACGCGCGTCAAGGCGGTGGTCGAGGTGATCTCGTCGGCGGGCCCGGAGATCTTCGTCAACCTCGCCAACGAGACGACCGGCTACGGCAACAAGGCGACCGGCTACGTGCTCAAGGAGGACGTGCGCGACGCCGAGGGGCGCATCGTCGTCAAGCCCGGCGACGAGATCGAGGGCATCGTCTACGGCGAGGACGAAAACGGGATCCGCATCCGCGTGCGCCTCGGGCAGGAGGCGGACCTGGCGTCGGTGCGCGCGGCGTTCGCGGCCGGGATCCTGGTCGAGGGCAAGGTCAGCGGCGTCAACAAGGGCGGCTACGAGGTGCGCCTCGGCAACCTGCGCGCCTTCTGCCCGCACAGCCAGATCGACGTGATCCGCATCACCGAGCCCGAGACGATGATCGGGCAGACCTTCCAGTTCAAGATCACCGAGATCAAGGACGGCGGCGGGGTCGTCGTGTCGCGCGCGGCGGTGCTCAAGGCCGAGA
The DNA here is from genome assembly GCA_011526585.1 of Deltaproteobacteria bacterium. Lineage (GTDB taxonomy): Bacteria > Myxococcota_A > UBA9042 > PHBI01 > PHBI01 > WYBB01. The sequence continues at coordinate 12,108 of WYBB01000106.1, read as the reverse complement.
AGGGCAAGAAGGCCGCCGAGCTGATGGAGAAGATCGGCGTCGGCATGCGCCTGACGGGGCGCGTGAGCTCGATCCAGAAGTTCGGCGTCTTCGTCGATCTCGGCGGCAAGGACGGCCTGGTGCACGTCTCGGAGCTGTCGTGGAGCCGTGTCGACGACCCGCACAGCGTGGTCAAGATCGGCGACGAGGTCGAGGTCGTCGTGACCGAGGTCAACGGCGAGACCGGCAAGCTCGGACTCTCGATGAAGCAGGCCCAGGAGGACCCGGTCGAGGCGCTCGGGGCCAAGCTGCAGGTCGGCGAGATCACGACCGGCAAGGTGACGCGGCTCAAGGACTTCGGCGCGTTCGTCGAGCTGGCCGACAACGTCGAGGGCCTCATCCACATCTCGGATCTGGCGCACTATCGCGTGCGCCACCCGAAGGACATCCTCAAGGTCGGCGAGATCGTGCGCGTCAAGGTCTTGGAGATCGCGCTCGACAAGCGGCAGATCAAGCTGTCGCTCAAGGCGCTGGCCGCCGACCCGTGGGACGGCATCGCCGAGCGCTACCCGGTCGGCAAGACCGTCACGGGCAAGGTCGAGTCGGTGCAGGACTTCGGCGTCTTCGTCACGCTCGAGCAGGGCGTCAACGCGCTCCTGCCGGCGAGCGAGTCGAAGACCGAGGGCCAGCCGCTGGCGGTGGCCTTCAAGGTCGGCAAGGAGATCGAGGCGCGCATCCTCAGGGTCGAGCCGGCCGACAAGCGCATCGCGCTGACCCGCCGCGACGAGGAAGAGCTCAGGGCGCGCCCGCCGCGGGACGAGCGCGGTGGGGGCGGTCCGCGCAAGAACACCGAGCGCATGGCCGAGCTCGGGATCGGGCCGCGCAACGGGGCCGACTGGTCGCGCCGCGACGGCGGCGGCGGCGGCGGTCGGGGGCGCTCGAGCGGGCCGACGCTGGCCTATTCGGACGCGCCGGACAAGGCCGAAAAGGGCAAGAAGGTCGGCAGCTTGGGCGAGCTCCTCATGAAGGCGTTGAAGAAGGACAAGTGAGGTCAGTCGCCTGCCTCGCGGCGCTCCTGTGCGTCGGCTGCGTCGAGTGGCTCGAGGTCGACGAGGGCGAGGAGGACGCGTACGTCGTGCCGGTCGGCGAGCCGCTCGTCCTGCCGAGCGAGCCGCCGCTCGTCGACGCGCCGGGGCCGCTGGTGCCGCGCACGCCGGGCCTGCGCGTGCCGCTGGCGGGCTACTGGTCGCGCGTGAGGCTCGACGGGCTCGATGCGCTCTTCCCCTACACCTGGGCGTCGCTGTCGGCGGCTGAAGGGGGACCGCAGGAGGAGGCGTTCGCGATGCTGCGCGTCGAGGGATCGACCGCGCAGGGAGACGATCCGTCGGAGATCGGCGCGCAGGGGGTGAGCGGCTGGCGCGCGTTGATCCCGATCGCGCTGCCCGCGGAGACCGACGCGAGCGTGATCCGCGACGGCTTCGAGCTGGGTGAAAAGGCGCTGGCCGGCGCGACCATCGGGCTCACCACGGCGAGCCAGGACCTGTGGCTCGTCACCGCGACGCGGCTCACCTTCGAGCGGGTCACGCGCACGCTGATCATGGGCAGCCTCGAGGGCGAGGCGCGGCGCGGCGCACAAGGCCAGCGCATGCGGCGCTTCGCGGCGGCGTTCATCGCGCTGCGCGCGCCCGACGTCGAGCACGCACCCGCGGCGGGGCCGCGCGAGATCACGCCGCCCGATGCGGGTGGACCCGGCGGCACCCGGCCCTTATAGTCGCGGCCGCGATCACCGGGCGCGAGCCGGCAGGCGGACGCACGCTCGAACGGTCCAGGGGTGGCAAGATGGTGAGGGGTGGTGGTGAGGACGGCGTGCTGGAGCTGACGCGCCAGGCGTTCAACGCGGCGGCCGAGCTGACGACGGCGATGACGGCGACCCTGGCGAACCGGGTCTCGGAGCGCGGGGCGCTCGACGAGGCGCGGCTCGATCTCAGGCAGAGCGATGCGTTCTGGCTCTCGGTGATGCTTTCGCGCCTCCAGGCGGCGCGATCGATCCTCGGCTTCGCGCAGCGGCGGGAGACACCGCTGGCGGTGGCGCAGGCGCGGCTCTTCATCGCCGAGACCGTGCAGGAGCTCGCCGGCGAGCTGGCGTTCAAGGCGACGAGCTGGGGCCTCACGCAGGAGATCGTGACGGCGGCGCTCTTCAACGAGTCGATCGGTGCGTTCCTCCAGACGAGCCTCGACGCGGACTTCTATCGCGAGGTCGGGGACCTGGTCCTGCGCGAGAGCTCGACCGAGTACGGGCTCGACCCGGAGCGCGAGCTGATCCGGCAGCAGTTCCGGAGGTTCGCCGAGCAGAAGGTGATCCCGGTGGCGCAGCGCGTGCACCGCGAGGATGACCTCATCCCGGCGGCGATCATCAGCGCGGTCTCGGAGCTCGGTTGCTTCGGGCTGTCGATCCCCGAGCGTCACGGCGGGCTCCAGCCCGACGACCGACACGACAACCTCGGCATGTGTGTCGTCACCGAGGAGCTGTCGCGCGGCTCGTTGGGCGTGGCGGGCAGCCTCATCACGCGGCCGGAGATCCTGTCGAAGGCGCTCTTGAAGGGCGGCACCGACGAGCAGAAGGAGACGTGGCTGCCGCTCCTGGCGAGCGGCGAGAAGCTCTGCGCGGTGGCGGTGACCGAGCCGGACTTCGGCTCGGACGTGGCGGGGCTCAAGGTGACGGCGACCCCGGTCGAGGACGGCTGGGTGCTGAACGGGCAGAAGCAGTGGTGCACCTTCGCGGGGCTGGCGGACGTCTTGATGGTGCTGGCGCGGTCCGACTCCGACCCGAAGAAGGGGCACCGCGGGCTCACGATCTTCCTCGCCGAGAAGCCGCGCTTCGAGGGGCACGAGTTCAGCTGGACGCAGGAGCGGGGCGGCAAGATCAGCGCGCGCGCGATCGACACGATCGGCTACCGCGGCATGCACAGCTTCGATGTGTTCTTCGAGGACTTCTTCGTGCCCGAGCACAACGTGCTCGGCGGGCTCGCCGGGATCGGCAAGGGCTTCTACTACCAGATGGAGGGCTTCGCGGGCGGCCGGCTGCAGACGGCGGCGCGCGCGACCGGGGTGATGCAGGCGGCGCTGGAGGCGGCGGTGCGCTACGCGAAGGAGCGCAAGGTCTTCGGCGTGCCGATCGCGAGCTATCAGCTGACGAAATGGAAGCTCGCCAAGATGGCGATGCTGACACAGGTGGCGCGGCAGTTCACCTATGACGTGGCGGGCTTGCTCGACGCGGGCAAGGGGCAGACCGAGGCGTCGATGGTCAAGCTGTGGGCGAGCAAGCAGGCGGAGTGGGTGGCGCGCGAGGCGATGCAGCTGCACGGGGGCATGGGCTACGCCGAGGAGTACGACGTGAGCCGCTACTTCGTCGATGCGCGGGTGTTCTCGATCTTCGAGGGCGCCGAGGAGGTGCTCGCGCTCAAGGTGGTCGCGCGGCAGGTGCTGACGCGCTTCCTCGACGAAAAGAAGCTGCAGGCGGTCGAAGGGTAGGGGTGACGATGGAAGCGCTGGTCAGGAAGAAGGGCCGATCGTTCGTCATCGAGGTCGGCGGGTATGCGGCGCGCGCGGGCGAGGTCGCGATCGCGACGGACAGGCGGGTGACGCGGAGCTACGGGCACTTCCTCGAGGACTTCGTGCCCGGGACGGTGTTCCAGCACCCGCGCGGGGTGACGCTCGATCGCGGCGCGATGCTCGATTACGCGCGCACCTTCATGGAGGCGAACCCGCTCTACCTGAACGAGCGCTTCGCGAGGGCCCACGGGTACGAGAGCCTGCCGGCGGCGCCGCACCTGGTGATGAACCTGGCGCTCTCGCTCGGGGTGCAGAACGACAGCGAAAAGGCGATCGCCAACCTCGGCTACTGGGACGTGCGTTTCCTGCGGCCGGTCTATGCGGGCGACACGCTGACGGGCAAGACGCGCGTCGTCGAGCGCAAGGACCGCGGCGTCGGCAAGCCGGGGATCGTCACGGTCGAGACGCTGGCGGAAAACCAGGACGGCAAGGTCGTCGTGCAGTACCGGCGCAAGATCATGGTGCCGCGGAGCGGCGCGGAGCCGATCGACGAGGCGGCGACGGTGGCGAGCGAGGTGGCGTTCCCGTGGCGCGAGACGCCGAAGCTGCACGTGCCGTACGTGCCGGGGGTGAGCGGGTCGGGGCTGACCTCGGCCGACTCGACGCTCTCGGCGTTCGAGGCGGGGCAGATCTGGGTGCACGCCAACGGGCGCACGGTCACCGACGAGCACATGGCGTGGACCTACCAGGTGATGAACACGCACCCGCTGCACTTCGATCGGCTCTACTCGCAGGGCCTCTCGGGCGCGATGTCGGGCGAGCCGATCGTCTATGGCGGGCTCGTCTTCGCGTGGCTGCTGGGGCTCGCGAGCCGCGACGTGAGCGAAAACGCGGTGTGGGAGCTCGGGCTGCACGCGGGCTTTCACACGCAGCCGGTGGTCGCGGGCGATACCCTGTACGCGCTGACGCGGGTGCTCGGGGTCGAGGAGGCGCCGGTCGGCGCGGAGGGTGAGGCGCTCGAAGGGGTCGGCGTCGTTCACTTGCAGCTCGTCGGGCTCAAGAACGTGCGCGGTGAGGCCGCGCTGGATGCGCACGGCGCCGAGCTGTTCATGCCCGAGGACGGCAAGAAGGCGCGTGGGGTCGAAAAGATCGCCGCCAAGGTCTTCGAGATCGAACGCTCGCTGATCGTGCGCAAGGAGCCGGCGTAGGTGAAGCCCAAGCACATCCAGATCCGCATCGAGCAGTGCCTCGCGCTGGCGCAGGCGTCGAACTGTCCGCGCCGCAAGTTCGGGGCGCTGCTCCTCGATCCGAGTCGCAACGTGATCCTGATGGACGGCTACAACGGCGGGCCGCGCGGGGGCGGCGATCTCTGTGGCGGGGACGTCTGCCTGCGCGATACGCTCGGGGTGAAGTCGGGCACGCGCATGGAGATCGGCTGCCACCACGCCGAGATGAACGTGATCTGCAACTCGGCCGCGGGCGGGGTGGCGACGCGCGGGGCGTGGCTCATCGTGACGGGCGAGCCGTGCATGATGTGCGCGAAGATGATCCACCACGCCGGGATCGAGCGCGTGATCGTGGTGACGAAGGGCTACGCCGGCGAAAACGGCATCGCCTACCTGCAGGCGCACGGCGTCGAGATCCAGGAGGTCGAGGGACCGCAGGATCCGCGCCTGGCGACCGTGTCGTAGCCGCAACACTGTTGCAGCGGCACGTTCGTAGCAGCGGCGGGGAGATGAGGTACGCCGCAGCGAGGAGGGGGCGCGGCGACGCCGCAGACGCGCGCCGCAGCCATCTCCCCGTCGCTGCTACTGGCCGCGGCGGGGAGATGAGCGAGGCGCGATGGATGCAAGGAGCCACGTCCCCGACGAGTGAGGCGTACCTGCGGTACGCCGCAGCGAGGAGGGGGCGCGGCGACGCCGCAGACGCGCGCCGCAGCCATCTCCCCGTCGCTGCTACTGGCCGCCGCGCATCGCCTGCTGATAGCGCTTGGCCTGCGGGAAGCCGACGTAGAGGAAGACCGTCGTCGTCGCGTAGAGGAGCAGCGAGATGATCATGATCGGGTGCGGGCGGCCGCCGACGAGGCCGATGAGCCCGAAGAGGGTCAAGACGCTGAAGACGATGGCGTTGGCGAGGATCGGGCCGGGCTTGATCGTGCAGCCGATGGCGCCGAGAACGATGCCGGTGACGCCGAAGCCGATCGAGATGAGGCCGGCGATGACCATGATCTCGTGGCGGGCGCCGAGGGCGAGCACGCCGCCGATGAGGGCGAGCGAGCCGACGACGATGGCGAGGATCGAACCGGTGAGGGCGAGGCCCTTGGGTGCGCTGACGGACAAGGCATGTCTCCTGACGGTGTGAGAAACGAGCCAGGAGGATACGGGTGAATCAGCGCATCGGCAATCGGGTGGGTGTGGGGTTATAATGCCTTGTATTCATTCGATAAAGCTGTTGAGCTCGAAGCTGTTGAGCTGGAGGATCTGATCGGTCTCGGTGTCGATGAAGGTGATCCAGCCGGTGGGGTTGTCGAGGGCGACGGCGACCTTGGACAAGAGCGGCAGGCTGCCGACGAAGACCGGGCGATCGGGCACGCGATAGGCGTGCACGTTGAAGGAGCGCGTGTCGACGCGCTGGATGGTGTGGGCGACGCCGAGCGGATCGGGCAGGAGCGCGAAGAGCTCGCGCTGGTCGGCGGTGAAGGTGACGTCGGTCACCGGCTGGGCGGTGACGATGAGCTTGGCGTAGCCGGTGGCGAGGTCGAGGAGCGACCAGGCGTCGCGCTGGGCGAGGTCGCCAGAGCCGGAGGCGCGGCGGTGCAGCAGCGCCGCCATGGTGCCGTCGGGTGAGGCGACGACGGCCTCGAGCTCCTTGACGGTCGGCTGAATGACGGCGCGAGCGTTGGCGAGGTCGAGCATGCCGATCGCCTGCACGCCCGGCGAGGTGGTGTAGAGGAGGGCGTGGCGCTGGTCCGCGGTGAGCACGGTCGAGCCGAAGGCGGCGCCGGTCGGGGCGTAGCGCACGAAGGGGTTGTCGGCGGTGGGCTCGGCGGGGTCGGGGGCAGGTGGGGGGACCCAGGCGAAGGCGTCGGGCACGGTGACGAGTGCGGCGCTCTGGGCGGCGCGCATGGGCACGATCGCGGTGCGGCCGTCGGCGGTGAGCTCGAGGTCGGAAGGGAAGTCGGGCAGCGGCAGGGCGCTGAGCGTGCCGAGCTGGAGGTCGACGAGGTGGATGGCGTGGGCGTCGAGGCTGCGCACGAGGGCGAAGCGGCCGTCGGGGGTGGGTACGACCTCGCGATCGGTCGGGGTGCGGAAGGGATCGGAGCTGGTCGCGACCGGGGGCAGGAAGGTGTCGGCGACCAGATCGGCGAGGCGGATCCCGGACAGGCCGTCTTCGCAGAGGATGAGGGCGAGGCGATCCTGATCGGCGAAGATGATCGCCTCGGGGCGGAAGCCGACGGCGAGGTTGAAGGCGGTGGCCGGGCGATCGAGGGAGACGGCGCTGACGTCCTGCAGGCTGCCGGTCGTCGGGGCCTGGCGGGTCGAGTGGAAGAAGGCGAACGCGAACGCGCCGTCCGGGGAGACGACGAGGCGGTTGGCGCCGGGGATGACCTCGACGGTCTCGACCGAAAACGGCGGGTCGGGAGGGAGGCCACCCTGGGCGGGCAGGGGGCGGACGATCGAGAGGTCGGAGGAGCCCTCGTTGAGCACGACGGCGCCGGCGTCGCCGGGCAGGGCGCGCACGAGGGTCGGCACGAGGCCGACCTCGACGAGGTGCACGTCGAGGGTGCGGGCGTCGACGACGACGAGGGCGTCGAGCGCGGCCGAGGGGATGTAGAGGAAGGTGTCGCCTGCCTCGGGGGTGCGGAGATCGAAGTCGGTCTCGTCCTCTGGCGGTGGTGGGGGCGGCAGGGTGTCGGCAGGAGCGGTGTCGAAGGAGGTCGTGTCGGGTGGGGCGGAGGTCTCGGTGGGGGTGGTGTCGAAGGTGTCGGCGGCCGTGGGCACGTCCTGCCAGGCGCCGGCGTCGCTGAAGGAGGCGCTGTCCTCGCCGCAGGCGGCCGCGAAGATGAAGAATGGGGCGAGCGCGGTGGGTCTCGGGGTGTGCATGGCGCGGGGTCTCCTCGGGGCGTGATCAGAAGACGAGGGCGAGGTTCAGGCCGAAGACGAGGCCGGAGAGGTTGGTGGCGCCGAGGTCGAGCGGGGCGACCTGAGAGTGCGGCGCGCGCGAGGCGAGGCGGAGGTCGTCGGCGCGCAGGTTCGAGCGCAGGGCGAAGCCGACGAAGAGGCGCGTGTCGAGCACGATCCAGTCGAGGTCGGCGCGCACCGAGGCGACGGCCTTGGGGATGAGGCCGAAGCCCCAGTCGGAGCTGGCGGCGCGCTGGCCGGCGATGTCGAGGGCGAAGTCGGTGTGCATGGCCTCGAGCTCGAGCTCGGCGTGCAGATCGACGATGGGGTGGAGGTCGAAGGACCAGCGCGCGCCGAGCACGAGGGCGTCGCCGGAGGTGCGGAGATCGTAGCCGCGGTCGGAGCGGGCGAGGCCGACGAGGCTGCGCCAGCCGGCGAGCACGGTGAGCTGGTCGATGGGGGCGTAGCCGGCGCGCAGGCCCGGGGTGAAGGTGACGCGATCGGAGGTGGTGGCGGCGACGGTGTCGCTGACGAGGGTCAGTGCTTCGGAGGTCAGCGAGATCTCGATGTCGCCGGCGGCGGCGTGGGCGGGGGCGCGGAGCGTGGGTGTGAGAGAGAGCGCGAGCAAGAGCGCGAGGGGTGGCGCGAGGGAGGAGCGGAGGAAGCGCGGGCGAGGGTCGGGCATGGGGGAGCTCCCGGGGGGTGAGGGATCAGCGCTGGAAGAGGCCGTCGAGGAGGAAGGCGGAGAGCACGAGGGTCGTGTCGTCGGCGGCGGCAAGCGCGGGCCAGAGGGTGACGAGGCCGCCCTGGCGGTCGGCGAAGGCGGCGAGGGTGGCGGCCTCGGGCAGGACGGCGAAGGCGTCGGCGCCCTCGGGGGCGAGCGCGACCTCGGGGTGCAGGGTCGCGAGGTCGACCGAGACGATGAACGCGTCGCCGGCGTGCGCGGTGAGGAGGAAGAGGCGGCCGAGCGGTTCGGACAAGGCGAGGGAGACGACGCGGCCGGTCTTGCCGAAGCCGGTGATGCGCGAGGTGGCGGCGTCGATGACCGAGACGCCCTCGTCGTCGGAGGGGTGCAGGGCGATGAAGGCCGAGGTGGCGGGGATCGGCAACAGCTCGGTGAAGGCGTGGTGCGAGGTGCGGGTCTCGAAGGCCTTGTTGGCGCCGCTGGCGAGGCGGTCGAGGTCGACGACGTGGAAGGTGGTGCCGTGCGCGCTCGACCAGACGAGGGCCAGCGGGGTGAGGTCGGGGCCGGAGAAGAGGTGGATGCGGTCGAGACCGGGGGTGAGCGCGAGGGTGCGGCCGGTGGCGGTGGCGAGGTCGGTGAGGGTGACGGTGCCGGCGGAGGGGGAGGTCGTCAGGGTGTAGAGGGTGTCGGCGCGGGCGACGAGGGTGGCGGCGCCGCCGGGGGTGATGCCGGCGAGCTGGGTGAGGGCGACGTCGAAGTCGGGGGCGTCGGGGGCGGCTCCGGGAAAGCGGCGCACGGCCAGCGCGTAGACCGAGCTCGCCTCGCGGGTCGAGACGATCGCCCACAGGGTGGACGACGGCGGGTCGACGGCGAAGACGACGCCGGTCGGGGTGCGGTTGCCGCCGGTGGTGAGGGAGACGAGGGGCACGGATCGCTCGGCGCGCTGGGGGGCGTCGAGGGCGGTGATGGCGACGTGCTCGGCGGAGAGCACGAAAGCGTAGCGGCGGGCGCCGGCGGGGGGCGAGATGTGAACGGAGAGCGGGGCGCCGCCGAGAGCCGGCAGGGTCTTGCGGGTGACGGCGAGGTCGGCGGGGGCGGAGAGGTCGACCAGCGCGATCTCGTTGTCGTTGTGGAAGACGGCGTGGGCGGTGCCGGGCGGATGGTAGGCGATGGCGTGGGTGCCGTCGGGGGAGAGGGCGAGCCCTTCGAAGGGGGCGCCGAGGTGGAGCGTGCGGTGCTCGGAGCCGTCGACGGCGAGGAGGTCGAGGGTGCGGTGGGTGCTCGAGAGCGCGGCGACGACGGGGGCGGAGGGCACGGCGCCGAGGAGGGACGGTGGGCCGGAGAGCGGGAGGCGACGCGAGGCGACGAGGCGACCGTCGGCGAGGTCGAGCGCGAGGAGGTGGGCGCCGTCCGGCTCGGGGAGCACGAGCGTCGGGCCGACGGCGATCGGAGCGAGCGCGGTGGAGGCGCCGAGGTCGGGCGGGGTCGGTAGCGGACAGGCGCCGAGCGCGAGCGTGGTCGCGAGGGCGAGCGCGTGCGGTCGCGCGAGGGGTGGGGGCGCAGCGGGCATCGGGACCTCCGGAGCGGGTGACCACGAGGTATACGGCAAGGGGTGTGCCACCGCTGGGAGGCGCTGGGAGCAAGGGCCGTCGGGGCGCCGCCGGGACCCTGGTGTCGTGGGTGTAAAGCGGCTGAGCGCACGTGGACGCGAGGGGGGCTCAGACGAGCGGCACGGCCTTGCGTGGCCGATACGATGAGCCATGCGACGGCGTAGGTCGTGCGCGTGAGGTCAACGCGTCGCCGGGTGGCGTTCGCGGACCTGCTCCCTGAAGCGCGACACCATCGCGAGCAGTCGCTCGATAAGCCCGGTGCGCACGCCCTCGGCGCTGAGGCGGGGTCGGGCGCGCGCGACGAGGCGCAGCGACAGCGCCGCGCTGCGACGGCGCGTCCAGCGGTAGGCGGCGTGGGCGACGTCGCGCGTCGGCGTGACCTCGCGCAAGGCGCTCCACGGGAGGGGGCGCTCGAAGGCGTGTTCGACGCCGATGGTCGCGCACCAGTCGTGCCACTTGAAGTCCAGCACCCACGGGTAGAGCTTGACGGGGATCCAGGGGATCCCGAAGGCGTCGGCGACGATGGCGCCGTGCATCGCCTCGGTGACGAGGAGCTCGCTCGCGCGGATCTCGTGCAGGCAGCGCATCGGACCCCAGCGTGGATCGATGTAGGCGAGGCCGGCCTCGCCGGCGATCTCCGCCCAGGGACCCGCCGCCGCGCCGTGATGGTGCGGCATGTAGGCGACGCGGTGCCGGCGCGGCGACGCGGGCCACGGCAGCGCCGCGAGGAGGAGCGCGGGGTCGGTCACCGCCACGGCGGGATCCAGGCCGAGCCTCGCCGCCGTCAGCGGCCCGCGCACCATGTGGAAGCGCCAGTCTCGCCGCGCATCGGGCTCGATGTCGCGATAGCCGATGCCCGAGCCGAAGACGTGCTTGTCTCCGTCGAGCTCGGGGAAGAAGCCGATGATGGTGCCGATCCCGAAGAAGTGCTCGCGCGGATCCTCGTCGAGCAGATCGCCGAGCAGGCGTGACCACAGCCACGGGTTCAGATCGTCGCCGAAGTTGCCGGCGCGGTCGCGATAGTAGACGAGCTTCACGCGGTGCTGGCTCCGCCTCAGCGCGTCGCCCTGGCGAGCGCGCGTCGCGCCTCGGCCGCGTGCTCGACGTGGCCGATGTCGAGCGCCCAGCTCAGGACCCAGACCTGCGACGCGATCGCGCGGAAGCGCGCCAGCGCCTCGGTGTCCTCGTCGATGGGACCGTAGGCCTCGAAGAACGCCGCGCGCGCCTCCCCCTCGAGGAAGCCCACCGCCAGCGCCAGATCGATCGCCGGGTCGGCGAGCATGACGTCGCCCCAGTCGATGACGCCGCTCGCCCGCACCCCATCGGCGCGCCGCTCGACGATGAGGTGGCGCGCGTCGAGATCGCCGTGGCTCAGGACCACCGGCCGCGGCGGGCTCGTCGTCCACACCGTGCGCGCGCGCTCCAGGACCTTCATGATCGCGTCGCTCATCGTGCCGGTCGTCGCCAGCGTGCTCACCGTCACGTCCCAGCGCTTGAGCACGTCCACCTTGCGCAGCGGATCGGTCGGCAGCTCGACCCCGAGCGCCGCCGGGTCGAGCGAGTGCAGCTGATGGAGGAAGTCTCCCCAGGCGCTCGCCAGCTCGACCTTGTCCGCGTCGGACAGGCCGCTCACGGCCGCCATCTCCCCCTCCATGAAGCGATACCCCGCGAAGGGCCACCCGTTGGGCATCGTGCCGCGCCAGCGCGGCGTGGTCACCGCGAGCGGCACGTGCCGGGCGACCTTGGGCATCACCTCGAGCTCGCGCGTCATGAACGGCACCGCCAGCGCGCGCCGCGGGAAGCGGAAGACCCACCGCTCCGCACCCTGCTCGAAGAGCCACGCCGTGTTGTCCCAGCCGCTGCCGAGCGGCTTGGGCTCGACCTCGGCGAGCTCGGGCGCCACGCCCCCGACCAGCCCCCGCGCTGCGTCCCGGTCGACCTCGAGCTCGCTCGCCCACGGCTTGGACCCGCTCGCCGGCAACGCCACCGGCGGCGCCTGCGCCATGCGCTCGAGCGCCGCCGCCAGCGACGACGGCGTCGGCGCCGCCACCGCCTCCAGCGCCGCCACGAGCGCCTGCCGTCCCCCGAGCGCCTTCACCGTGCGCTCGCCGTGCCACCGCGCGAAGCGCTCGAGCGTCACCTCGCGCAGCGCCTCGAGCCG
>WYBB01000105.1 GCA_011526585.1 Deltaproteobacteria bacterium | reverse complement strand
CGAGCCGCCGCTGGGCACCATCGGCTGGATCCTCGAGCTCGCCGAGCACGTGCCCGGCACCGAGATCGCCATCCGCCGCAACGCCGCGCCCTCGCGCTGGCTTCGCCGCGACGCCGGTCAGACCCAGCAGACCGATCACGTGCACTTCGGCAGCACGCTCGGCTTCCTCGAGCGCCCGAACCACCAGACCGACATCTGGTACATCGGGATCTACCAGCCCGATGCGCCGCTGGGCGCCTTCGAGCTCACCACGCGCTCGATGACCGCCACCGTGCTGCCCTTCGACGGCGAGGGCGTCACCGTCGGCGCGCAGGCCTCGGGCCGCCTGCGCTACTTCCAGGTGACGGTGCCGCCCGAGGTCATGGGCTGGGACCTGCGCGTCGCCGCGACGAGCGGCCGCCCGAAGATGGTCGTGCGCGCCGAGAACCGCCCCGAGACCTTCACGACGACGACCGCGCCCTATCCGCTCGGCTACTACGACACCTGGCAGACCGGCTATCAGTGGGCGCCGAGCTCGGACTTCACGCAGCGCCCCCTGACCTTCGTCGACGGCGTGAGCCCGAACCTCGACGAGAACGGCCGCTTCCTGCTCGCCGGCATGGGCAACCCGCTGCGCCAGGGCGTCTTCTACGTGCTGGTCGCCGACACCTGGACCACGCCCGACGACTCGACGCTGGCCTACACGATCACCTCGCGCGCGATCGGCGAAGGCGGCGACTGGAGCCAGCAGATCGAGACGCTCGACTTCGACGGCGGCAGCGCCACCGTCGTCGATCTGCCGCCGCGCGCGATCCGCTACTATCGCGTCGACGTGCCCGCGGGAGAGGCGAGCTGGTTCCTCGAGCTCGAGCCGACGGCCGGCGACGCCATGCTGGCGGTGAAGAAGGGCGGGATCCCCAACCTCGCGGCCGGGGTCGGGACCTCCGACGGGACCTGGCCACACACCGGCAACCGCCGCCAGCGCCTCGGCTACGAGCTCTTCTACCGCTACCCCGACTACGATCAGGACGCGCTCGCCGGCGGCACCAACTACATCGCCGTCGGCGCCGAGGGTGTGGTCGGCGCGCTCGACGGTGTCGTCGATCCCGCGACGACGACGAGCTTCACGCTGACCTCGCACGGCGTGGCGCCGGTCGTCGACGCCACGCTCACGCTCGACGTGCCGCTCGTGCACGACGAGCAGTCCCTGCGCTACGGCGAGCAGCGCACCTATCGCGTGACGGCGCCCGCGGGCACCGCCAACCTCGACGTGCGCCTTAGCGAGGTCGAGGGCAAGCCCGCGATGGCGATCGTCGAGGGCGCGGTAGAGGCCGCCGTGCAGCAGAGCTACACCGCCGCCGAGGGAGGGCACTCGCCGCTCGATCAGCACGAGCAGATCCTCTCGGTGCCGGCGTCCGAGGGCGTGTGGAGCGTCACCGTGGTCGCGCTGCAGGACCACGTGAGCTCCGGGGACGACGACGCGCACTTCGACCTCACCATCACCGCCAGCGGCGAGGTCGAGCTGCCGTTCAACGGCGGCAGCCTGCCGGTGACGCAGGACTCGCAGACCTGGCGCTACTTCAAGGTCGTCGTGCCCGAGGACGCGCTCGGTTGGGATCTGCGCCTCGAGAACATCTCCGAGGGCGGCAAGCCGCGCATGGTGATCCGGCGCGACGAGGAGCCGACGCACTTCTCGTCGAGCTACCAGATCCAGTGGCGCACGAGCTGGGAGAGCGGCGAGCAGTGGGCGCCGGCGGGCGAGCTGACGCAGCGCAACCAGGGGCCCTACGACCCGCAGTACGGCGGCGCCGACGAGTACGGCCGGCGCGTCTCGATGGGCATGGGCGCGCCGCTGTCACCGGGCACCTACTGGGTGGGCGTCTCCGACACCTGGCAGCAGCAGAGCAACGCGCCCTTCAGCTACGAGATCGTCTCGCGCGGGATCGGCGAGGGGCAGGACGGCGAAGGCGTCGACTGGGAGATCCAGGTCGAGGCGCTCGACCTCGCCAGCGGCAGCGATGAAAAGTCGCTCGCGCCGCGCGAGCACGCCTACTATCGCGTCGAGGTGCCGGCGGGCACGGCGAGCTGGGACCTCGTGCTCGAGCCCACCGTCGGCGAGGCGATGCTGGCGGTCGGCTTCGGGGCCTTGCCCAACGCCGACGCGACCTATTACGGGCAGGGCGGCTGGCGGCGACAGAAGCCGAAGTACGAGCACTTCTACCGCTACCCGGACTCCGGGCAGGGCGAGATCCCCGCCGGCACCTACTACGTCGCGGTCGCGGCCGAGGGGCAGGACGCCTACCTCGGGGGCACCTACATCGGGGTCGGCGACACGACCTTCACAGTCAGCTCGCGCGGTGAGCAGGTGATCGATTCGGCCGCGGCGCCGCTGACCGGCACCTCGGAGCCGATCACCTTCGCCGGGCAGGCCGTGCGCTTCGGCCAGCAGAAGATCTATCGCTTCGAGGTCGGCGAGCCGATCGAGGCGATGGAGGTGCGCCTGGTCGACGCGACCGGCAAGCCGCACATGGTGCTCGGCCAGGGCGCGATCATCCCCACGCCCTACCAGAGTGAGTACTACTCGGCGGTCGGGGGCGAGAGCCAGATCTCCGACGACGACGACGCGATCACCGTCGCCCAGCCGTTCGGGGTCTACACCGTGATCGTCAGCGCGCTCGGCCCGGCGCCCGAGGGCGACAACGACGCGACCTTCGACCTCGTCGTGAGCGCGGTCGATCCGACACTCGCCTTCAACGGCGGCGAGGCCGTCGTCGAGGACCAGCCGAGCCAGACCTGGCGCTACTTCAAGGTCGAGGTGCCGGCGGGCGCGCTCGGCTGGGACGTGCGCCTGCTCGACGTGACGAGCGGCGAGCCGCGCATGGTGATCCGCAGGGAGCTCGTGCCCGAGCACTTCAGTACGAGCTGGTACCTTCAGTACGACACCGCCTGGGAGAGCGGCGAGCAGTGGGCGCCGAGCGGCGAGCTCACGCAGCGGCACTACGGCGTCTACGATCCCGACACCCACACCGGTGAGTACGAGTACGGGCGGTACGTCTCGATGGGCATGGGCACGCCGCTGACGCCCGGGACCTATTACATAGGTGTTTCGGACACTTATAATGGCCTGAGCCGACCGGCCATGAGCTATCGCCTGCTGAGCCGCGGCATCGGGATCGGCCAGGACGCCGATGAGATCGACTGGGCGATCCAGGTGCAGGACCTCGTCTTCGGCGAGACGATCGAGGTCGAGGGCGTCGCGCCGCGCGACATTGTCTACTATCGCGTCGAGGTGCCCGACGGGCTCGAGGGTTGGGCGGCCGAGCTGGTGCCGACCGTCGGCGAGGCGATGATGGCGGTCAAGCACGAGCGCCTGCCCAACGCCGAAGCCTACGTCTACAACACCTCCGACGGCACCGGCTGGCAGAGCGGTGCGCGCCGCCAGAAGGACGGGCGCGAGTGGTTCTACAAGCTGCCGGACTACCCGCAGACGGGCGCGCAGACGACGCCCGGCGGGACCTGGTACATCGCGGTCGCGGCCGAGGGGCAGGACCCCGAGTCGGCGAGCTACATCGGCGCCGGCCCGACGAGCTTCACGCTGAGGACCTACGCGCCGATCACGGTCGAGGGCGGCCTCGACGACATCGTCGCGGAGGAGCCGCTCACCTTCACCGATCCGGAGCTCGAGTTCGGCGAGATCGCCTACTACCGCTTCCGCGTGCCGCCGACGGTCGAGGCCGTCGAGGTGCGGCTGGCCAACCGCGTCGGCGATCCGTGGCTCGCGGCGACGGTCGAGCCGCCGTTTGCGGCGCGGCTGCCGTACACGACGCAGTACAGCTACTACGCCTCGGAGCACGGCGAGTATCCGGACTTGAGCGCGGCGATCGCCGGGCAGATCGTGGGGCAGACCGGCGATGTGACGGTGGCGGTGCACTCGCCGTCGCAGGTGAGCGACGCGAGCTACGACCTGGTGGTGACGCCGCTCGAGGTGCGCACGCTCGCCTTCGACGGCGGCGACGAGACGGTGACGCTCAAGGAGAAGGAGGTCGCCTTCTTCAAGGTCGAGGTGCCGCAGGACTGCGACGGGGTCGCGCAGGCCGGCTGGATCGTCACGCGCGAGACCGGCGACGTGAAGGTCACCGTGCGCAAGGACGTGCTGCCGGGCGCGCCGACCGGGCCGACCCCGCTCGTGACCAGCGCGCGCGAGACGGTGATCGTGCCGCCCTTCCTCGAGCCCGGCACCTGGTACGTCGCGGTCGAGGCGCAGAGCGGCACGGTGGCGCGCCTGCGCACGCGCGAGGTGGTCGAGGCGCGCCACTGGGTGATGCCGGCAGCGGGCGAGCTCGCGGACGTGCCGGGGCTCGAGCATCCGTACTTCGCCGACACCGGCGTCGACGACGAGGGCGAGCCGATCATCAACCAGGGCTCGGGCGATCAAGGCACCGACCTCGGCGAGGGCACCTTCATCTTCTATCGCGTGACCGTGCCCGCCGATAACGGCGGGCTCATGCGCACGCGCCTGACGGCGCTCTCGGGCGATCCGGATCTCTACATCCGGCGCGCGCACGCGCCGACCCTCACGACGATGCCGTACCCGTACAACCGGCGCTACTTCGACTACGAGGACACGCGCGACGTGAGCTCGTACGGGCACTGGGTGCCGGCCGACACGCGCTACGGGCAGGCGCTCGAGCCCGGCGAATACTGGCTTGCGGTCTATGCCAACGCATCGACGGTACGCTTCCGCTTGCGCATCGACGTCGGCTTCGTCGAAGAGCTCGCGCTCGACGGCGGCGCGGTGACGGAGCGCCAGGTCGTGGGCGGCGACATGCGCTACTTCAAGGTGACGTGGCCCGACACCTCGGCCGAGGTCGGCCAGGGCCCGCCGCTCGACTGGACCCTGACCTTCCAGGAGAGCGGTGATGCGCTCGTGCTCCTGCGTGAGGAGGTGCCGCCCGGCCACGACACCGTCGCCTACGATCCCGGCAGCTATTCGGACTACTACCTCGCCGACTGGCGGCGGGACAGAGACGCCTACGTCTACGGTCTCGGCGAGATGCCGCGCATCGAGCAGAGCGGCGCGACGACCTTGTCGATGCCGATCCTGAAGCCGGGTGCGACCTACTGGATCGGCGTCTTCGCGCGCACCGACGTCGAGATCGATCTCGCCTCCGCGGTCTCGGTCGACACGCTCGCCGTCGACGGGATCTTCGCCTATCGCGACGCCACGCTCGAGGCCGAGCTCGCGCCGGGCGAGCGCCGCCTCTACCGCGTCGACGTGCCGGCCGACGCCGCGCGCTACCTGCACACCGCCACGGTGGCCGACGGCGTCGAGCTCTATCTCTCGGTCGGGCTCGTGCCGCCCGAGACGAGCTACGCCGCCTGGACCAACGGCGGCTACGGCTACAACGCCGAGCTCGATCGCCCGCTCGATGCTCCGGGCGGCTACGTGTACAACCACCCGTGGGTCCCGGACGCGCGCTACTACCTCGTCGTGAAGAACACGACCGACACGACCCAGCCGATCCAGATCGACTTCGACGGGCGGCCGGGCGACGACGACTCGGATGAGGACGGGCTGCCCGACGGCTGGGAGTATCGCTACTTCGGCTACCTCGGCGTCGGCCCCACGACCGACAACGACAACGACCTGCTCGACAACCTGACCGAGCTCGGCCTCGGCACGAGCCCCACCGACAAGGACAGCGACGACGACGAGCTCGACGACGGCCTCGAGCTGATCGCCGGCGGCAACCCGCTCGTCCAGGACACCGACCAGGACGAGGTCTGTGACGGCTCCGACTCGGCGCCCGACGATCCGAACGAGTCGGGGCCGGTGATCCGACTCTACATGCGGCACTACGACCAGGGCCACTACGGTCACCAGTACGGCAGCGACCAGCACCTGACGCGGCTCGTAGCCGTCTTCGAGCGGGCTGACGAGCCCTACCACTTCATCCCCGTCGAGGGTCTCGACATCGAGGCGCTCGACGAGGTCGAGGTCACCCTCAACGGCGCGCCGCTCGGCGCGGTGCCGGTCGGCGGGGACGGGCTCGCTTCGACGCCGGTCTTCTTCGTCATCGACTCGAACGAGCTTCTCTCGAGCAGCGACAACCGCCTCGAGCTGCGCCAGAAAGAGAGCGGCGAGCCGTGGGGCGTGCGCGCGCTCGGGCTCATGACCTTCGGCGAGACCTTCGGCGCCGACCCGGGCGGCGCCTACGACGATCGCCACCCGGACGGTTTCGATCTGGTCATGCCGGAGATCCCCGACTCGCTCATCGAGCTGCGCGGCTTCGACCTCGACAGCGCCGGCGAGGTGACGGTGACGGTCGACGGCGCGAGCTGGCTCGACGGGCTCGTGGTCACGGCCGAGCAGGCGTGGACGCGGCCTCTGCAGGTGCCCTTCGTCGCCGCCGACATGGGCGACGGCCCGCACGTGATCGCGGTGCGCCCGAGCGCCGACAGCGACGGCACCTGGCAGTTGAGGCCGGTGGCGCAGCGGCCGATCCTGAGCCAGTTCGGCACGGTCGGCAGCTACTCCGGCGAGGACGGGCACCTGCGCGAGGCCTTCCACTTCCTCTTCCCGCAGAAGCCCGGCCAGCGCGAGCTGGTGCTGCAGTACTACCTGTCCGACGGGCGCGAGGTGGCGGTCGACGACAGCGCGCGCGGCGAGTCGAGCTACGTGCCGACGGCGAGCTACAACTGGGGCGACAACCAGGAGCACTTCTCCGAGGCGACGAGCCAGGACACCGTGAGCGCGACGCGCGTCATCGTCGATTCGGAGGCCTCGGGCGACCACTTCGCGGTGTGGGTGCGCTACTACGGTCCATGCGCCGACGTGGACAACAACGGCGTGCTCGACTGCCTCGAGGTGTGTGACGACCTCGACGGCGATGGGGCCGACGCGGCCTCGCCGATGTGCCCGGCGGGCGACGACTGCGACGACACCGATCCGGATGTCGGCGCGTCGCTGGACGACGCGGACTGCGACGGCGTGGCGACGGCGGAGGACTGCGACGACGACGACGCGAGCATGCCGGTGGGCGACGCTGACTGCGACGGGGTGGCGACGGCGGAGGACTGCGACGACACCGACGCCGGCATGCCGGTGGGCGATGCGGACTGCGACGGCGCGGCGACGACGGACGACTGCGACGACGAGGACCCGCTGGTGCAGGAGTGCAGCGATCCGTGTGTCGACGCCGACGAGGACGGTCACGACGCCCAGAGCGCCGAGTGCCCGAGCGGCGACGACTGCGACGATGGCTCGGCGACGAGCACGTGGCTCGCGATCGACGCGGACTGCGACGGGGTGCCGAGCTCCGATGACTGCGACGACAGCGACGCGAGCGTGACGGCGAGCAACGTGGGCGACGCGGACTGCGACGGGGTGCCGAGCGCGAACGACTGCGACGACACGAACCCGAGCGTGACGGCGAGCAACGTGGGCGACGCCGACTGCGACGGGGTGCCGAGCGCGAGCGACTGCAACGACCTGAACCCGAGCGTGACGTCGAGCCGGTCGGGCGATGCTGACTGCGACGGGGTGCCGAGCGCGAGCGACTGCAACGACGGCGACCCGAGCGTGACGACCAGCAACGTGGGCGACGCCGACTGCGACGGCGTGCCGGCGACGATCGACTGCAACGACGCCGATCCGGCGACGACCGCCACGCGGGTCGGCGACCTCGACTGCGACGGCGTCGGCTCCGCGGTCGACTGCAACGACAACGACGCGACGATGACGCGCTCGCGGGTCGGCGACGCCGACTGCGACGGGGTGAGCGTGACGATCGACTGCAACGACCAGAGCGCGGCCGTGACGAACACGCGCACCGACGACGGCGACTGTGACGGGGTGCCGAAGGCGATCGACTGCGACGACACCAGCGTGTCGGTCAAGAACACCAACGTCAACGATCTCGACTGCGACCTGGTGCCGGCCGCCTGGGACTGCGATGACGGCGACGCGAGCGTCACGCACTCGCGCCAGGACGACCGCGACTGCGACCTCGTGGCGCGCGACCTCGACTGCGACGACGACGACGCGACGGTGACGCACACGCGCGACGGCGACGCGGATTGCGACCTCGTGCCTACGGCGCTCGACTGCGACGATCAGGACCCGGCCGTCACGCGCACGCGCGAAGGCGACGCGGACTGCGACCTCGTGCCGGCGGCGCTCGACTGCGACGACGGCGACGCGACGGTGACGCATACGCTGGACGGCGATGCGGACTGCGACCGGGTGGCGACGGCGCTCGACTGCGACGACGGTGACGCGAGCGTGACCCACACGCGGGAAGGCGACGCGGACTGTGACCAGGTGGCGACGGCGATCGACTGCGACGACGCCGACGCGAGCGTGACCGCGACGAACGTCGGCGACGCGGACTGCGACGGGGTCGGGGTGGCGATCGATTGCGATGACGGCGACGCGAGCGTGACGGCGAGCAATGTCGGCGACACGGACTGCGACGGGGTCGGGGTGGCGATCGACTGCGACGACTCGGACGCGAGCGTGACGGCGACGAACGAAGGCGATGCCGACTGCGATGGTGTGGCCGCGGCGCTCGACTGCGACGACTCCGACGCGAGCGTGACGACGATCAACGACGGCGACCGCGACTGCGACGGGGTGCCGAGCGCCGTCGACTGCGACGACGGCGACGCGTCCGAGACGCGCCTCATCCCGGTCAACGATCGCGACTGCGACGGGGTCTCCGATCCGATCGACTGCGCGCCCGACGACGGGGACGACGCGCGCTCGCGCTCGGGCGACAACGACTGCGACGGGGTCGCCGCGGCGCTCGACTGCGACGATTCCGACGCGAGCGTGACGCGCACCAACGAAGGCGACGGCGACTGCGACGGCGTGCCCAGCGGCGACGACTGCGACGACGCCGACCCGGAAAACCTGCGCTCGCGTGTGGGCGACGCGGACTGCGATGGCGCGCCGACCGCCGAGGACTGCGACGACCTCGATCCGCGCGTGACCGCCTGCCCGGTGTGCGAGGACCTCGACGGCGACGGCCACGACGCCTGGAGCGAGAGCTGCCCGCGCGGCGAGGACTGCGACGACGGCGACGCCCAGAGCACCTGGCGCGCGATCGACGGCGACTGCGACGGCGTGCCGAGCGAAGACGACTGCGACGATGGCGACGCCGCCTCGACCGGGCTGGCTGAAGACGGCGACTGCGACGGCGTGCCGGCGGTGGACGATTGCGACGACGCGGACGCCGAGCGCGGCGGCAAGGGCGACGACTTCGACTGCGACGGCGTGCCCGACGCCGAAGACAACTGCCTCGAGGTCGCCAACGCCGATCAGGCCGACGGCGACGGCGACGGGGTGGGCGACGTGTGCGAGGCGTGTGTGCTCGGTGAGGACGAAGACGGCGACGGCTTCGTCGACGCCTGCGACACCTGCCCGGCGGTGAGCGATCCGGAGCAGCGCGACCGCGACGGGGACGGCGTCGGCGACGCGTGCGACGACGGCGACGGCGACGGGGTGATCGACGGCGTCGACAACTGCCCCATCGACGACAACGCCGACCAGGCCGATCGCGACGGCGACGGGGTGGGCGACGTCTGCGATCCGTACGAGACCGGCGGCGTCGCCGAGGAGGACGCGGGCTGCCGCGGCGGCGCGCTCGGCTACGGGCTCGGCGCGCTGATGCTCCTGCTCTGCGGGATCGGGCTCAGAGGGCGGCCTTGCGCGAGAGCTCGAGGCGCCCACGCTTGTCGGCGCCGATCACCTTGACGCTGATCGTCTCGCCGAGGGCGAGCACGTCCTCGACCTTGTCGACGCGGCTCGGCGCGAGCTCGGAGACGTGCACGAGACCCTCGTGGTCGCCGATGCGCACGAAGGCGCCGTAGTCCTTGAGGGTGACGACCTCGGCCTGGTAGATGGCGCCGAGCTCGAGGTCGCGCGTGAGCTCGTTGACGCGGGCGACGGCGGCCTCGAGGTCCTGGGCACGGCGGGCGTGGATGCGCACGCGGCCGTCGTCCTTGACGTCGATGCGCGTCTGGGTCTGGGACTGCAGCTCCTGGATGGTCTTGCCGCCCTGGCCGATGAGGGTGGCGACGCGGTGCGCCGGGATGCGCAGCTGCTTGTGCTGGGGGGCGCCGTCGGCGAGGGTGGCGCGCGGCTCGGCGAGGGTCTCGGCGAGGCGGTCGAGGATCGCGTCGAGGCCGGGGCGGGCGGCCGCGAGCGCCTCGGCGATGTGCGCGACGGGCAGCGCGCCGAGCTTGTTGTCGAGCTGGAAGGCGGTGAGGCCGGCGCGGGTGCCGGCGACCTTGAGGTCCATGTCGCCGTGCTGATCCTCGGCGCCGGAGATGTCGGCGAGGATGGCGTGGCGGTCGCCGTCGGCGACGAGGCCCATGGCGATCCCGGCGACGGGGCGCGCGATCTGCACGCCGGCGTCCATGAGCGCGAGGCTCGCGCCCGAGACGGTGGCCATGCTCGAGGAGCCGTTGGACTCGAGCACGTCGGAGACGACGCGCACGGTGAAGGGGAGGTCGGCGGGCATGACCGGGGCGAGCGCGCGGCGGGCGAGGGCGCCGTGGCCGATCTCGCGGCGTCCGGGGCCGCGGTGGGGCTTGACCTCGCCGACGGAGAAGGAGGGGAAGTTGTAGTGCAGGAAGAAGCGCTCGCTCTTGCGGCCGAGCACGGTCTCCTGCACGAGGGCCTCGTCGGAGGCGCCGAGGGTGACCGACACCAGGGCCTGGGTCTCGCCGCGCGTGAAGAGCGCCGAGCCGTGGTTGCTCGGGAGGTAGCCGACCTCGCACGCGATGGGGCGGAGCGCGGTGGGGGCGCGGCCGTCGGCGCGGGTGCCGGCCAGGGCGCCGGCGCGTACGTCGCGGCGGGTGGGGCTCGGGTCGGGCGCCGGCGAGGGCGGGACGTCGACCTGGGCGAGGCCGGCGGCGGCGCGCAGGCGGTCGAAGGCGGCGAGCAACGGGGCGAGGGCGGCGTGGCCGTCGGAGAGCAGCGCGACGAGGGTGTCGGGGTCGCACTCGGCGGCGCCCCCTTCGAGCATGACGATGCCGTCGGCGGTGGCGGCGAGCGTGCAAGTCACGATGAGATCCCCGGCGCTTTCGCGCTCGGGCTCGCCGGGCATGAGCACGAGGCGATCGGCGGCGCGCGCGACGCGCAGGCCGGCGACGGGCGGGAGCGGCAGCGGTGAGAGGCGCACGGCGGCGGTGGCGGCGACGAGCGCGAGCGACTTGAGGTCGGAGCGCGGGTCGGCGCCGTAGACGGTGATCGTGACCTGCACCTCGTCGGAGAAGCCCTTGGGGAACAGCGGGCGCAGCGCGCGGTCGACGAGGCGGCTCGTCAGGATCTCGTGGTCGCCCTGGCGCTGCTCGCGCTTGCCGAAGCCGCCCGGGATGCGGCCGGCGGCGCTCATGCGCTCGCGGTACTCGACGGTCAGCGGCACGAAGGCGTCGCCGTCGTCCTCCGCAGCGGGGGCGGGCGACGCGGACGTAGACGGGGCGGTGACGACGGTCGCGAGGAGCATGGAGCCCTCGTGGCGCACGACGACGGCGCCGTGGGCCTGGCGTGCGACCTGCCCTGCCTCGATGGTGATGCGCTTGTCTCCGAGCTCGACGACTTCCACGACCTTCATCGGCGCCTCCAGGCGGCGGACCATAGAGGAGCGTGGCGCGCTTGCCAATCACCGTGTCGTCGCTACCGTCGAGCGCATGCTGACGCGCAGGGACTACATCATCCGCTATATCGAGCTGCTCGGGGACTATCTGCGGCGGCGCGCGCAGGGAAAGCTCGACCAGGCGCTGGACGAGGAGGTCGAGGCCGCGCTGCAGATGCGCCTCGAGGAGCTCGAGGACCTGTCGGAGTCATGGCTGAAAAGCCGGCTCTCGACGGCCGACGCGATCGATCCGTGGCGCGCGCTGATGGCGAGCGAGCTCGCGCTCTCGGTGGGACAGGTGCGCCTGGCGGAAGGGCGGCCGATCGCGGCGGCCTTCCTCTTCGAGCGCGCGGCGGCGTGCCTCGACTGGGCGCTGGAGGGCGATCTCGGGGCGGCGGAGGAGCGGGTCGCGGCGCACATCGAGGCGCTGGCGCAGGCGATCGCCGCGGCCGACGAGGTCGACGACCAGGCGCGCGAGCGGGTGCGGCGAGGCGCGGTGCAGAGCGGATGTCTCGGCGCGCTCGAGCTGCTCGCCGGCACGCGGGAGTGAGCAGACCGAGACCGCCGCAACGGTGACCGGTCCGGAGGAAGCATCGGGACATGGCACACGGCGTGCTACCGGATGTCGCTCATGGACACCCTCGACCTCTCGCGCGGCTCATCGCTTCTCACCTCCCTCCTCCTCGGCCTGCTCATCGCCCTCGCGTCGGCCTGTGGCTTCGACGAGGGGCCGGCCGGCGACGCGTCTCCGTCAGGAGACACCCGCGCGGACGCGTCGCCTCCGGGCGACAGCGGGCCGGGTGAGGTCGTCGCGCCGAGGACCTTCGAAGAGCCGATCCGGGTCGTCTTCAAGATCCACATCGAGCCGCAGTCCGACCTCACGCGCTATCGCACGCGCCGCGACGACGTCGAGGCGGTGCGCGCGATCGCCGAGCGTCACGGCGCCGTGCTCACGCTGCACGGCAACGGCGGGTTCTGGCAGTACGCGCTGGAGGAGGGCGACCAGGCGATGGTGCGAGCCTGGATCGACAACGGCCATGACGTGGGCCCACACATGCACGCGGTGCACGAGGAGCCCGACGGCTCACACGCGTGGCGCAACGCGACGCCGCCCGAGCAGGAGGACGAGGCGTTCGTTCGTGGGCTCTGGGACGATCACCTGCGCCCCCTCGAAGCGATCCTGCCACCGGGCTTCATCGTGGACCAGGCCACGCCGTACAACAGCCTCGACGAGGACTACGTCGACATGATGGCCGATCACGGCTTCGCGATCTCGGGCGGCGGTCGCCACGAGATCGCCGAAGGCTGGTTCGGCCACCCGCCCTTCTTCCCATGGCGTCTCGGCGCGAGCTACCTCGAGGAGGACCTCGCCTCGCCGGTGCTCATCGTGCACCATCAGGCCCAGCTCGGAGAGGCCAAGGACCACGGCCCGCCGGGAGGTCGGGTCTTTCAGGATCACACCGTCGCGCACATGCAGGTGGGCTTCCTCCAGGTCTACCTGAACCGCATGCTCGCCGAGCGCCGGAACGAGCCGCACGATCGCATCTGGATGTGGGGCTTCCTCACCCACGACAACCAATCCGATCCCGCACGGCGTGCCGAGATCGAGGCGCTGCTCGGCTGGCTCGACGAGCACTTCGGGCGGGGGCGCGCCTCGCTGCGCGGCCACACCATCCTCGAGTACGCCGACTTCAGCGACGTGCGCGACGCCTACCTCGATTGGGAGGCCGCGCACCCCGGGGTCAGCTCGAACCATGTGCCGACCCCGACGCCGATCGAGGCCGCGGACATGACGCGCATCACCGCCGACGAGAGCCGTCGCATCTACCCGTACGAGCTGTGGGGCATGGCGCAACTGCTCAGAGCCGACCGCGAGAGCGTCGTCGACTTCGTGCGCTTCGACACCTCGGTCGCCGGCGTCGAGATCGCCGAGCTCTCGGTGGGCTCGCGCACCGATCCGGGCGCGCGTGCGCCGCGCTGGCTCGTCTGGAACGAGGACGACGTGCCGCGCACCGTCGATCTGCGCGCGCTGGTCGGCGGCGAGGCGCTGCGCGCCTACGACGCGGTGAGCGGCGTCGCCACGGTGATCCCGGCCGGCGCGGTCACGGTCGGCGAGCTGCCGCTCATCATCGAGCGCGCTCCTTGAGACGCGGCGATGGCGCGGGCGGCGCGCCTGGTGCTCGTACCAGGAGGGCGAGGGCGATGACGAGCGCGACGGCGGACCAGGCGGCGATGATCGTGCCGGGTGGCCAGGCGAGGAGGGGGGCGAGGCTCATGGCGGTGAGCTTGGCGGCGAGCGCGGCGAGGGTGAGCGCGAGGAGGAGGGGGCGGCGGGCGAGGCGCTCGGGGACGAGCGTGAAGAGGCTGGTCATGACGAGCGGGCCGAGCACGAGGTAGTGCAGGGCGGCGACGCGGATCCCTTCTTGTTGCAGTGGGGGGACGAGGCCGATGGCGATGAGCCCGAGGGGCAGCGGCCACCAGACGAGGCGGAGCCAGCGCGGGGCGGGCAGACGGACGAGCGTCGGCACGAGCGCGAGGCCGGCGGTGGCGCTGAGCAGGCCGAGCGGGGCGGGCAGGCGATCGGCGAAGACGACGTGCGCGGTGCCGAGCGAGGCGGCGACGGCGAAGACGAGGGCGTGGCGGCGGGGGGCGGCGAGCTCGGCGAGGGCGACCGGCACGAAGGTGAGGAGCAGCATGACGCCGATGAAGACGTGCGCGAGGTCGCGCGAGAGCGCCGGGTCCCTCTTCGCGGTCGCGGCGACGGCGGGGATCAGCAGGAGACCGATGAGCACGCCCCAGGGGGCGAGGCGGAGCCAGGTGTCGCGCTGGCGCGGATCGCGGAAGAGGCGCCAGGCGGCGACGAGCCAGAAGCCGGCGATGAGGGTCGAGAGCGCGATGGTCGGCCAGGCGTAGCCCATGAAGGCGAATAGCCCCGAGGCGAAGAGCACGAGGCCGAGGTAGATGCGGGTGGCGGCGGGCGAGACGAGCGGGGCGCCGCGGCGATCGAGGAGGAACCACCAGGCGAGGGTGAGCGCGCCGTAGAAGCCGAGGTGCGAGTGGGCGTGGCGCACGTCGGAGAAGACGAGGCCGCGCGAGGTGAGGAGCTGGTCGGTGAGGTCGAAGCGCAGGAGCACGCCGACGAGCATCGTGGCGACGAGGGTCGCGAGGTATGCGATGCGGAACCAGGGGGACGCGCTCATCGCGAAGACCCATAGCGCAGATCGGCCAGGCCGCGCGCGGGAGAATGAGCGCGCGCGCAGGATCGAGGGACGTACGTGGCACGCGGCGGTGCCTTCGCCGGCGGGTCGTGGTAGGAAGGGCGCGGTGAGCGCCGTCATCGGCGCGATCATGGTGGAGGTGTCGATGCGAGCCCTGAGCGCCGTCGTTTCCGTCGCGTTGTCCGTCCTGACCGCGACCGCCCTGGCCGAGGAGGCGAAGCCCCCGGCGGAGGAGCGGATCCGGGTCGCCAACCAGCACCCCTTCGACGTCGCCGCGTGCGACGAGGGCAAGATCACGCTCGGCGGTGCGCCCGATCGCAACCGCTTCGCGATAGCGCTCGTGCTGGTGCAGCCGCGCGTGCTCGAATGCCTGACGCCCGACGAGGCGCGCGGCCCGGGCGAGCTGACGGAGGTGCGCGTCGTCGCCCGGATCGACGACAAGGGCGCGAGCTTCAGCGCCAGCGGCGACAACCTCGAGCCCGCCGGGGCGGCGTGCATCGCCGAGGTGCTCGGCAAGGCGATCGCGATCGAGCCGCTGGCGGCCGGCATCGCGCCGGTCGAGCTCGCCGGCGAGCTCGTGCATGACAAGAACGTGCACGCCGCGCTCGAGCTCGGGATCAACGCCGCCTCGGACTGGGTCGCGGCCGCGCGCAAGGCGGTGGGCGGCGCGTGCAGCTGCTATGGGGCGTTCGCGGCGAAGCGGCCGCCGGTGCTCACCGCCGACGTCAAGCTCGTCGGCGGCAAGTCGGAGGTCGTCTTTCGCCCGAAGACGGCGACGGCCGAGTCCGACGCCCTGGCGCAGTGCCTGACACCGATCCTGTCGGCCGTGCCGATCCCGCCGAGCGATCGCGAGTTCCGCTTCCCGCTCAACGTCGTGCACCTGCACAGCCACGACCTCGCGGCGGCGACGGATCTCGGCCCCGAGCTCGCCTTCCAGCAGGGGGACCTCGGGCGGCTCCGCCTCTTCGCGCTGGCCGAGCTCGCGCTCGTCGACCGCACGCGCGCCGGCCAGGCCTTCGACCAGGCGGTGGCCGCGTACAACAAGGCCCCGAAGGTCGCGGCCTTCGGCGGGCTGGTCGACAAGTGCGACGCCCTGGTCGCGGCCGACAAGACCTGGCTCGGCGCGGCCGAGGCCCTGCTTGCACACGAGACGCGCATGGCCGGCGAGACCACCGCGCTCGCCGCCAAGGACGCGTCGTGGAAGGGCGCCGCCGAGGCGATCGCCAACGCGCACGCCGCGACGAAGAAGGAGGTCGCGACCGCGACCCAGACCCTGGCCGGCGACGAGGGCAACTGCAAGAAGCTGAAGTGAGGGCTGGCCGCATCCTCGAGGGTCGAAGCGGGCGGCCACGAGGGCCGCACCTACTCCGAATGAGGGGCAGACTGTGGCGCAACTTGAGTTGGCGCCGCGCCGGATGGTATTGAATCAGTATGAGTTCCAATACCAAGTCGAGCGTGACGTTGCCCGCATCGGAGCTGAAGATCCTCCTCCAGCTCAAGCGCAGGCTGCGTGCCAAGACCAATGTCGAGGTCATCCGGCGTGCGCTGCACCTGCTCGCCGAGACAACCGATCGCGAAGCGCTCCGTCAGAGCTATGCGCGGGCCTCGGCGGCGGTCCGGAGCGGTACCGAGGCCGAGCTCGCGGAGCTCGACCATCTCGCAGGTGAAGGCGTGCCTTGAAGATCGAGCACGGTCGCCTCTACCTTGCCGACCTGAGCCCACGGATGGGCACGGAGCCGGGCAAGGTCCGGCCGGTGCTCGTGATCCAGACCGATCTCCTCAATGAGGTCGAACATCCCTCGACCTGGGTCCTGCCGTGCACGACGCGCCTGACGGGCGCAAGCCCACTCCGGGTCGAATTGCCGGCGGGGATCGCTGGCAACACCGAGCACTGTGAGATCATGATCGACCAGAGCCGCGCGATCGACAATCAGCGGTTCAGGGCGGCGCTTCTGCCGCTGCCGCCCGCGATCCTCCGCGAGACGAAGGAGCGCTTGCGCTCACTGGCCGAGCTCTGAGGGGGCGGAGGGGGCGAGCGCGCTGGCGTCGTCCCAGCTCGTGAGCTCGGCGAAGTGCAGGGTCTTCTTCTTGACCTCGCGGCCGCTGCGCTCGTGGAAGGTGCGCACGGAGCTCCCGGTGTAGGCGCCGAGGACGAGCTCGGTGCCCGAGCGGCCGCCGATCTTCCAGCTGCGCTGGCGCGTGTCCTGCTTGCCGAGCTTGGGCTTCACGCGATCGGGCAGGAGCGTCGCCTCCCGGGTCTTCATGGCGAGCTCGATCTGCCAGCAGCCGGGCTTGCGATCCTTTTCGAAGCAGGCGACGAGCGTGCTCGCCTCGTACTGCAGGGTCGGATCGGTCGAGAGCGGGCCATCGCTCCACGACTCGTAGAGCTCGAAGAGGTGCACCTGTCCGACCGCGTCCCAGTCGCAGGCCCCCGGGCACATGTCGTAGACCTGCCTGGTCTGGCGGTACTCCCAGCTCCCGGCACGCACCTCGCCCCTGGGCGCGGTGCGGCGCACGACGACGCCGCCGTCGATCAGCTTCTTGTCGTCGCCGAGCACGACGTGGACCTCGTGCACGTCCTTGGTGCCGTCGGCGCTGACGCCGCGTACCTCGACCAGGAGGCCGTGCAGGATCGAGCTCGCCTCGGAGGTCACCCCGATCGACGGCGTCGAGGTCAGCGCCTCGCACTTGCAGCTCGGGCATTGGGCGGCCTCACCCATGCTCGTGCAGAGCGCGGCGAAGATGGGGCCGTCGACGAAGACCGGCACGTCTGCGCGCGCGGGCAGGCCGCCGAGCGTCAGGGTGGCGAGCGCGAGCGCGGCGACTCGGAGCGAGGGCGGGATCGACATGACGGTGCCTCCAGGCAGGTCACGCTGCGTACCGCGGCGCGTCCCTGCCTGACAAGCGGATCCCTCTCCGTGGTCCTAACGCAGATCGTACCGATCGAGGTCCATCACCTTGGCCCAGGCGGCGACGAAGTCGTGCACGAGCTTGTCCTGGGCGTCGGCGCCGGCGTAGACCTCGGCCAGCGCGCGCAGCTGGGCGTTCGAGCCGAAGACGAGGTCGACGCGCGTGGCGGTCCACTTGACCGCGCCGGTCTTGCGGTCACGGCCCTCGAAGACGTCCTTGTCGTCGGAGACGGCGTGCCACTCGGTGCCCATGTCGAGCAGGTTGACGAAGAAGTCGTTGCCGAGCACGCCGGGCCGATCGGTGAAGACGCCGTGGCTGGCCCCGCCGGAGCGCACGTCGAGCGCGCGCAGGCCGCCGACGAGCACGGTCATCTCCGGCGCGGTGAGCGTCAGGAGCTGCGCCTTGTCGACGAGCAGCTCCTCGGCGGAGGCGGCGACCTTGCGGCGCTGGTAGTTGCGGAAGCCGTCGGCGACCGGCTCGAGCACCGCGAAGGACGCGACGTCGGTCATCTCCTGCGAGGCGTCCATGCGCCCCGGCGAAAACGGCACCGTCACCGAGTGGCCGGCGTTGGCGGCGGCCTGCTCGATCGCGGCGGCGCCGCCGAGCACGATCAGATCGGCGAGCGAGACCTTCTTGCCGCCCGACTGGGCCGCGTTGAACTCCTGCTGGATCCCCTCGAGGGCCTGCAGCACCTGCGCGAGGCGCGCCGGCTGGTTGACCTCCCAGTCCTTCTGCGGGGAGAGGCGGATGCGCGCGCCGTTGGCGCCGCCGCGCTTGTCCGAGCCGCGGAAGGTCGACGCCGAGGCCCACGCGGTGAAGACGAGGTCGGGGACCGAGAGGCCCGAGGCGAGGATGCGCGCCTTGAGCGCCACCACGTCGGCGTCGTCGACGAGCGGGTGATCGACCGCGGGGATCGGGTCCTGCCAGAGCAGCGTCTCGCTCGGCACCTCGGGGCCGAGGTAGCGCGCGCGCGGGCCCATGTCGCGATGGGTGAGCTTGAACCAGGCGCGGGCGAAGGCGTCGGCGAACTGGTCGGGGTGCTCCATGAAGCGGCGCGAGATCTTCTCGTAGGCCGGATCGAAGCGCAGCGAGAGATCGGTCGTCAGCATCGTCGGCACGTGCTTCTTGTCCGGATCGAAGGCGTCGGGGATCGTCGCGCCCGCGCCCTTGGCGACCCACTGGTGCGCGCCGGCCGGGCTCTTGGCGAGCTCCCACTCGTAGCCGAAGAGGTTCCAGAAGAAGTTGGTGCTCCACCGGGTCGGGGTGGTGGTCCAGGTGACCTCGAGCCCGCTGGTGATCGTGTCGCCGCCCTTGCCGGACCCGAAGGTGCTGCGCCAGCCGAGGCCTTGCTCCTCGAGGTCGGCGCCCTCGGGCGCGGGGCCGACGTGCGAGACCGGACCGGCGCCGTGGGTCTTGCCGAAGGTGTGGCCGCCGGCGATCAGCGCGACCGTCTCCTCGTCGTCCATCGCCATGCGCGCGAAGGTCTCGCGGATGTCGTGCGCTGCGGCGAGCGGATCGGGGTTGCCGCCGGGACCCTCGGGGTTGACGTAGATGAGGCCCATCTGCACGGCGGCGAGGGGGTTGTCGAGCTCGCGCTCACCGCGGTAGCGGCCCTCGTCGCCGAGCCAGGACTTCTCGTCGCCCCAGTTGACGTCGTTGTCCGGCTCCCAGACGTCGGCGCGCCCGCCGCCGAAGCCGAAGGTCTTGAAGCCCATCGTCTCGAGCGCGACGTTGCCGGCGAGGATCATCAGGTCGGCCCACGAGATCTGCCGGCCGTACTTCTGCTTGATCGGCCACAGCAGCCGGCGCGCCTTGTCGAGGCTGACGTTGTCGGGCCAACTGTTGAGCGGGGCGAAGCGCTGCTGCCCGCGCCCGCCGCCGCCGCGGCCATCGCTGACGCGGTAGGTGCCGGCGCTGTGCCACGCCATGCGGATGAAGAGCGGGCCGTAGTGGCCGAAGTCCGCGGGCCACCAGTCCTGCGAGTCGGTCATCACCCTGGCGAGATCCTGCTTGAGCGCGGCGTAGTCGAGGCCGGCGAAGGCCTTGGCGTAGTCGAAGCCGGCGCCCAGCGGATCGGACTTGGCGGAGTGCTGGTGGAGGAGGTCGAGGCGCAGCTGGTTGGGCCACCAGTCACGGTTGCTCGTGCCGCGGCCGGCCGTG
Organism: Deltaproteobacteria bacterium; assembly: GCA_011526585.1. GTDB lineage: Bacteria > Myxococcota_A > UBA9042 > PHBI01 > PHBI01 > WYBB01. The sequence continues at coordinate 18,991 of WYBB01000105.1, read as the reverse complement.
TGATTGAACGGGCATTTCGATTCCATGGTCCCTGGCTCCTTGCTTTTTGCGAGGGCGCCATCTTGGTCCAGAAATCGCCGGCTGCCCAGCCCGCGCCCGGCACTATCGTCGCGACGCCGGCCGGCGCCGATCGCGGCGAGCTCAGAACTGGATGATGCGCTGGTAGTCGCTCATGTTCGCGACGACGTCGCCGCGTGGCGCGTAGAACTCGCGCCACAGGCGGAGGTAGCCGTCGACCACCTGGTCAGGGGTGAGCTGCGCGGCGCGGAAGACCGGGTTGGCATCATTATATAGGGACCAGTCGCGGGTGAAGATGCGCTCCTCGGCGACGAGGCGGTGCCACTGGGGCGTGGCGGGGTAGGGGGTGGCGATGGCGAACTCGGCCTTGCGGATCCCGGTGCGCGCGCAGAACTCGAGCACGCGGTCGACGGTGCCCTCGTCGTCGTGGTCGGCGCCGTAGAGGAACGAGGTGTAGGGCTCGATGCCGGCGTCGAAGGCGCGGGCGATCGCCTCCTCCGCCCGGGTCAGGGCGCCCGGGTGCTTGCCGGTGAACGCGCGCATGCTGATCGGGTCGAAGCCGGTGACGAGGTAGAACATGTCGACGCCGGCGCGCTTGGCGCGCGCGAGCATCTCGGGCGAGGTCGCGCGGATCATCGGGAAGGAGGTGCCGATGTAGCTGACCGGCGCGCCCTTGTCGCGCGCGATGAGGTGATCGAGGAGCTGCTCGAGCACGCGGCGGCCGGCGCCGGGGAGCCAGCTCGTGTCCTCGGTGAGGCAGGCGCGCTTGCCGGCGCGCTCGATGGCGTCGAGCTGCGCGAGCACGTTGTCGATCGGGAAGGCGCGCAGGTGGTCGCCCATGCTGTGCGGCAGGATGCAGGCGTGACACGAGAGCGAGCAGCCGCGCGAGAGCTGGAGCGGATAGTCGTCGGGGTGGAAGCCCTCGCGCTCGGCGTCGAAGTAGACGCTGGTCTTCGGCGGGGCGATGGCGGCGAGGTCCTGGGGCGCGCCGACGTAGCGTGGGCGGAGCGCGCCGCGCCGGAAGTCGTCGAGCACGCGCGGCCACACCGCCTCGCCTTCGCCGACGATGACGGCGTCGACGTGCGCGGCGACGGTGTCGGGCATGGCGCTCGGGAAGATCCCGCCGGCGACGACGGTGTGGCCCTCGGCGCGGAAGTGGTCGGCGAGCTCGAGGCCGCGCCGGGCGGCCGGCGTGAAGAAGGAGAGCGCGACGAGGTCGGCGTCGGTCGGGCGCGCGGCGTCCTCGACGCGGTCGTCGCGGAACTCGATCGCCCAGTCGTCGGGGGTGGCGGCGGCGATGGCGGCGATCCCGAGCGAGGGCGAGCCGAGGTACTCGTTCATCGGCACGAAGGTGCGGAGCTCGGGGTGGGCGTCAGCGTGGCGCGAGAAGCGCGGATAGACGAAGAGGATCTTCTTCATGCGTGTTCTTCGAGGAGGGCTTGGGCGAGCGGCTCGGCGTCGGGCGCGTCGCGGTCGAGGAGCGCACAACAGACCATGCGCTCGATGCGGGCCAGCGCGTGCTGGGCCCAGTGGCACGCGGCGCCGTCGAGGCCGAGCGCGGCGGTGTCTTCGGGAAGGCGGGCGTAGGGCACGAGCGCGAGCGCGGCGTCGCGCGCGGCGACGAGGCGGCCGAGCCAGTGCAGCTCGGCGTGCTTGCGGAAGAGCGACAAGCCGAGGGCGTCGCGCAGGAAGGCGACGACGCCGTGCACCTCCTGCTGGATCGCGTCGGCGGTGGTGCCGGTCTCGCTCGGGGCCTTCGGGTGTTGCGCCTCGAGGAGGCCGAGCCGCGTGAGCAGCACGTCGTTGGCGCCCTCGAAGATCCGGGTGATGCGGGCGTCGCGCAGGAGGAGCGGCGCGCCGCTGTGCTCGATGTAGCCCATGCCGCCGAGGAGCTGGAGCGCGCGATCACAGATCTGCCAGTCGAGATCGCTGGCGATCACCTTGGTGACGAGCGAGGCGCGCTCGAGCGCGGCGCGATCGGCCTCGAGCGCGGCGGTGTGCGCGATGAGCGCGCGCATGGTGAAGAGGTCGGCGCCCATCTCGGCGAGCTGGGCGCGCACGACCGGCTGGTGCGCGAGCGCGCGGCCGAACTGCTTGCGCTCGCGCACGTGGGCGCGCGCGAGGTCGAGGGCGGCGTGCGCGGTGCCGGCGCAGCCCGCGGCCATGATGGTGCGACCCCAGGCGAGTACCTCGCCGATGAGCTCCTGACCGTGACCGGGAGGGCCGAGCAGTCGATCGGCCGGCACCTCGACGGCGTCGAGGAAGAGCGGCGTCGTCGATGAACCGCGCAGGCCGAGCTTGTGCTCTTCGGGCCCGATCGCGAGGCCGGCGTCGCTCCGCTCGAGCACGATGAGGCTCTGGCCGGCGCTGGCCTCGCCGAGGCCGGGGCTCGCGGCGGCGACGGTGAAGAGGCCGGCGAGCCCGCCGTTGGTCACGAAGATCTTCTGGCCGTCGACGCGGAGGCGGCCGGTGGCGGTCGGGGTGATGCGCGTGGCGATCTTCGAGAGGTCGCTGCCGGCGGCGGGCTCGGTCGCGGAGAAGGCGGCGATGCGCTCGCCGGTCGCGAGCGACGGCAGCCAGCGATCGTGTTGCGCGGCGGTGCCGTGGGTGACGAGCGCGCGTGTGCCGAGGCCGAGGTGCAGGCCGACGGTGGTGGCGAGCGCGCGATCCCTCCTGGCGATCACGTCGACGACGGCGGTCGCGCCGACGAGGCCGAGCTCGGCGCCGCCGTGCGAGGCGGGCAGCGAGACCGACAACGCGCCGAGGCGCGCGAGCTCGTCGAGGTGCGCGGGCGGGATGGCGCCGGCGGCGTCGATCGCCAGCGGGTCGACGCGCGCGGCGAGGAAGGACGCGAGCACGCCGCAGAAGTCGGACAGCGGTTGGTGTTCGGGCGTCATGGCGCCTCAGGCCACTGCGTCGAGGCGGCGCTCGGCCAGCGCGACCATGCCACCGACGGTGGTGATGCCGAGCACGTCCTCCATCTCGAGCTCGAGGCCGAGGCGCTCGTCGATGAGCGAGAGCAGCTCCATCGAGGCGACCGAGTCGAGCGCGAGGTCCTCGCGCAGGCGCGAGTCCAACTTGATGTCGCCGGGGCGGGTGGGGCTGACCTGGGCGATGAGCGCGCGGACTTCGGCGAAGAGATCGCGGGGGGCTGAGTGGTCGTTCACTGACGTGCTCCAAGGCGGGCCGGCTCGGCCGCGGGTGGGATGATGCCCAGGCGTCGTGCCCAGGCATCGAAGGCGTCGAGCGTGTCGGCGAGCGGGATGAAACCGCCGATGAGCTCGGCGCCGAGGCGGGAGTCGATGACCGGCCCGTGCAGGACGAGGTCGACGATCTCCCGCGACAATCGGGGGCGCTCGGGGGTGTGGGCGACGCGCGCCTCCTCGGCGTCGGCCAGGGCGCGCGCGACCTCGGGGGCGAGCGGCGGCGCGGGCGGAGGGGCGCCGTAGCGGCGCGCGAGCGAGTGCAGGAGGGTGTGCAGGCGCATCATCTGCGCGACGAGCAGCACCCGGCGGGGCGGCGCGGGGGCGGCGACGAGGCGGGTGACCGCACGTGCGACGTCGCGCACGTCGATGAGGGCGACCGGGCCGTCGGGGTGCGGTGGGCGCAGGCGGTGCGCGGTCGCGACGATGAGGGCCGAGGTGCCGACGCGCAGGTCCCAGGGGCCGAGGCAGGCGCCGGGGCAGGCGATGACGACCTCGAAGCGGCGCTCGCACAGCGCCAGCTCCTCCATGATCCACTTGGCGTCGTGGTAGGGTCCGATCCCGGAGGCGAAGGGGTAGACGTCGGCCTCGGTCGACGGGCGGCCGTCCTTGCGCGGGGCGACGGTGGCGGTGCTCGACAGGTAGACGAGGCGCGTCACGCCCGAGGCGGCGCAGGCGTCGAGCACGTTCTTCATCTCGGCGTGCGAGCGCGCCAGGGTGGCGGCGCGGTCGCGGCTGTCGCGCGGGTAGTGGCCGGCGGCGTGCACGACGGTGGCGACGCCGCGGAAGGCGGCGGCGAGCGAGTCGCGGTCGGCGAGATCGGCGACGACGAGCGGCAGCTTGCGGCGGCGCAGCGGGATGAGGTTCGAGCGCCTGCGGTGGCCGCAGCGCGGGAGCGCGCCGCCGGCGACGAGGGCGTCGACGATGTTGAGCCCCAGGAATCCGCCGGCACCGAGGACGAGGGTCTGCACGAGAGAGGACCTCCAGCGCGCTCGGAGCACGAGCCGCGTAGCGATGGACGCTAGAGGTCGCGGGGAGGTGTGGCCTTGATCGCGATCAAGGTCGCGTCGAAAGGGGCGGGCGGTCGGTCAGGCCAGGGGCTCGAGGATGAGCGGCAGGTCGTCGGCCGGGCGCACGAAGGGCAGATACTTCATGCGCGGGGTCCAACCGTCGGGCACGCGCAGGCGATAGCGGCGCAGCAGGCGGTGAAGGAAGAGCGAGACCTCGATGCGCGAGAACTGGAGGCCGAGGCAGGTGTGCGCGCCGCCGCCGAAGGGCAGCCAGGCGAATTTGTGGCGGCGGTGCTCGGCGCGCGGCTCGGCGAAGCGGTCGGGCTCGAAGTCGTCGGGGCGCGTCCAGATCGACGGGTCGCGGTGGTTGACCTCGGTGTTGACCCACATCGGGGTGTTCGCCGGGATGGCGTGGCCCTCGATCTCGCAGGCGCGGGTGGTGCGGCGTGGGATCGAGCGCACCGGCGGGTAGAGGCGCAGCGCCTCGCGGAAGCAGTCCCAGATGACGGTGAGGCCGGCGAGGTCGTCGTGCGCGAGGTGGTCGGAGGGAAGCGCCATGGCCTCGGCGCGCGCGCGCTCCTGCCACTCGGGGCTTCGGGCGAGGCACATCAGGAGGCAGGTGAGGCCGCTGGTCGTGGTGTCGTGCGCGGCCATCAAGAGGAAGAGGATGTGCTCGACGATCTCGTCGGCGCCGAAGCGCTCGCCCTCCTCGCTGACGGCGTCGGCGAGGATGCTCAGCATGTCCTGGCGTGGCTGGCTCGTGTCGCGGCGCCGGAGGATCTCGTGGAAGCGGGTCACGAGGCGCCTGCGTGCGCGCAGGCCGCGCCAGTACGGGGTCAGCGGGATGGCGCGGCGCACCGGGGTGGCGGCGGCGTGCATGACGGTGACGAAGTCGCGATTGAGGCGATCGGACTCGGCGCCGAGATCGACGCCGACGAAGACCGCCGCGGCGGTGTCGAGCAGGAGGCGCTTGATGAAGGGGTACATCGCGACCGGCGGGCTGCGTCGGCCCAGGTCGTCGACGGCGCGCGCGATCAGCGGATCGATCAGGTCGACGTAGCCGCCGAGCGCCTGGTGGCGGAAGGCGACCTGCATGACGCGGCGGTGCACGCGGTGCTCGGCGAAGTCGCGCAGCATGAGGCCGCCGGGGAAGAAGTCGCCGAGCAGGGTCCACCAACCGCGGCGGCTCGAGAAGAGCTCGTCCTTGTCGACGAAGAAGCGCTCGGCGAAGTCGGGCGACGCGACCGAGACCCCGCGCTCGAAGAAGATGCGGCTCCGGAAGAGCGGCCCGTGGCGCGCGTGCATCGCGAACGCGAAGTGGTAGGGATCGCGCAGGAACTGGAGCGTATGCCCGACGAGCGGCGCGCCGTCGTCGCCGGGCAGGTGCCTGAGGTCGGGGGCCTGATCGGTCGCCATGGGGCGTTGTTAGCAGGTCGCTCCCCGGGGCGCCACCGACCGGTGGCCGTTCACGCCGCGGTGTGCCACGCGCCGAGCGTGCCCCGCCGCGGATGGGACGCGCGCGCCTCCGCTATGGCCATCGGCAGCGGTTGTCGAAGGTCTCGGGTTTGCAGACGAGCCCGGCCTCGCAATCCTGGGTGGTCACGCAGTGCCAGCCCTCCTTGCCCTTCTGGCAAATGTAGTCGTGGCAGGCGTAGTCGGGCCCGCAGACCGAGTTCGAGCAGCACTCCTTGCAGATCCCGGTCACGCCGAAGAAGCAGCACTGGCCGCTCTGGCAGGCGGAGTTCGCCAGGCACGCGTACTCGTTGGGCACCGGGGTCGTGCAGATCCCGCTGACCCCGGTCTCGTTCAGGCCGGCGCAGACGCCGCTGGTGCAGGCGCGGTGATCGAAGCAGACCGCGCCGTCACCCGCGGGAGAGGTACAGACCCCGACGACGCAGAGGCCCGAGCCGCACTCGGCGTCCTCGACGCAGAGCTCGCCGTCGTTGCCCTTGCGGCAGGTGTTGCCGTAGCAGCCGAGGCCGGCGCCGCAGTCGGCCTTTTCGCAGCACTGTTCGCAGGTCCAGATCAGCGGGCCGACGAGGCAGCAGTGGCTGGAGGCGCAGACGCGATCGCCGGTGCAGAGAACGTCATTGCCGGCCTTGATGTGGCAGGTGCCGTCGACGTCGCAGAAGTTGCCGGCCTGGCAGTTGTCGTCGGTGGCGCCGATGGTCGGGCCGACGCCGCACTTCTCGCCGGTCGCCGCCGGGTCGTAGCACTTGTAGGTCGGCGGGGTGGGCAGGAGCGACGGGTAGGTGTCGCACCACTGGCCGGCGGCGCAGTGCGCGTCGTCGGTGCACTCGGCGCAGCGCGGGCCGCCCCAGAGGAGGTCGAACTGGCAGCGGCCCGAGGCGCACGCGTCGTTCATCGCGCAGTAGGTGCCGTAGGGTGCACGGTCGCGGCACTCGAAGAGCTGGAAGCCGTCGCAGTACTTGCCGGGGCCGCAGTCGGTGACGCCCGGCAGACACGGCAGGCAGATCCCGCCCTCGTGCGCGGCGTCGGGATCGACGAGCACGGCGAGCTGCTGCTCGAGCGACCAGCAGATCCCCGAGGCGCAGTAGTCGTTGTCGGGGCAGATCGTGCCGACGGGGTAGCCGCAGTCCTGGGGGCAGGTGAGGCTGTTCTCGCCGAAGGCGCACGCGTCGTCGCCGCAGACCTGGCACTTGCCGAGGAGGCAGACGGCCTCGGGATCGACGCAGTTCTCGGTGACGATGCAGTAGGGGTGGCACTGCGGGGTGCCGACGGTGAGCTGGGGCAGGCCGTTGGTCGGCACGACCAGCGTGACGTCGAAGTCGCAGAACTCGGGCGCCCAGGCGTCGAAGCCGAAGGCCGCGGTCGCGGTGCTGCCCTGGTCGTAGCGCGCGATGCCCTGGAAGGTGAGCGTCTGGTTCTGCCACTGGGTGACGAGCCGCATCTCGACGTTGCCGAAGTCGACGTCGGCGACGGTGATGTCGGAGCGGAAGCGCAGCATGGTGTAGGGGACCGTCATCTTGTAGCCGGGGTTGGCGTGGGGCACGCAGGTGACGCGCGAGGTGGCGTCGTCGAAGGCCGCGTCCTGGCCCATCGGGCACATCTCGATGAAGACCTCGCTCTGCGAGGCGGGCAGGACGCCGCTGAAGTCGAGCGAGACGGAGTGCTGCAGGCTGAAGACGATGTCGAAGTCGGGGATCTTGATCTCGAGGCAGCGCTCGTCGATCGTGACGAGGCCGTTGAGCAACGAGAGGCCGCCGCACAGGATGAGGTGGTCGTCGGGGCAGGCCTCGACGCCGACCTCGCCGACCTTGTCGCCGTTACCGAGGCAGAGGTCGACCGAGCCGTGCATCTCGAAGAGGCTCGCGCCGCTCTCGCTCGAGAGGAAGCGCAGGACCGCGTCCGACGGGGTGCCGTCGGGGCTGCCGGTCAGGAGGCGCAGGAAGTTGCCCGAGTCCTTGTCGGGGTACTTGGTCGCGTCGCCGAGGCAGACGTCGGCGGTGACCTCGGCCTCGAGCTCGATGAGCTTGAGCGGGAAGTGCGGGGGCAGGCCGACGTCCACGTCGAGGTAGCCCTCGGAGCAGATCCGGAAGGGCATGAAGCGGCCGGTGATCTCGGTCGACATCGTGCCGAGCGAGGGCAGCGTCACGCCGCCGCCGAGGTCGACCTTGCCGACGTCGAGGAAGCTCCGGATCTTGAAGCCGCAGTTGGTCAAGAGCGCCGAGCCGTTGAAGGTCTGATCGAGCACGTCGATCGAGCCGTCGACGAAGGCGCCGAAGCCGGGGATCTGACCGTCGTCGGGGCAGAGCTCGGACTCGGCGACGATCCAGTCCGGGGTCGGGTCGCCGATCCCGGGCTTGTAGAGCACGGCGTTGCCGCAGATCTTGAGGAGCTTGGTCGGGTCGCCCGAGGGATCGAGGGAAAACGGCAGCGGCACGTCGAGCTGCACGCCGGAGGCGAGCGAGAAGCGGTAGTCGCCGACGGTCTGGCAGGCCTGCCCGGGCGGGCAGCCGACGTCGTAGCTGGCGAAGGCGAGGTCCTCGCGCGGGGTGGCGAAGCTCTCGACGCTGACGCGGGCGCCGGCCTGCAGGGAGGGGAACGGGGAGGCCTTGAGGTTGGTGCGCGCGTAGAAGCCGTCGTCGATGCCGTCGTCGATGCCATTGGGGCCGTAGCCGGAGACCGTGAGGCGCGCGAGGCAGGGGCCCGCGGTGCAGAAGCCGTCGTCTCTGCAGTAGGTGACGTCGTCGAGGCCGAAGACCGGATCGGTGCACTGTTCGTCGGTCGTGCACGGGGTCGTGGAGGCGTTGCAGAGGCCGAAGCCGAAGAGGTCGAAGCCCTTGGTGTAGAGCTCGCCTTCGGCCTGCTTGGTGCCGACGATGTTGACGTCGATGCGCGCGCCGCCGTTGGTGAGGAGGTCGGGCAGCGGCAGGAGATCGTCGGGGAAGGTGAGCGCGACGCCGGCCCGGATCCCGAGGCCGCCGACCGAGAGGACCTCCGTGCTGAACGGGACCCTGAACCGGAAGAAGAGGTCGTCGGCGCCGGTGGCGCCCGGCACGTCGATGGCGGTGACCCAGGAGGCGTCGACGTAGCGGCCGTGGAGCTTGTAGCCGGCGTCGAGCTCGTAGTCCTTGCACGGGGCGCCGATGAGGCCGCAGGTCGCGGTCGGCGGAAGCTGCGGATCCTCGACGCAGTCGATTGCGTCGGGGTGGTCGGGATCGCCGTGGGCGGGGTCGCCGTGGTAGCGGGTGTTCCAGGCGCGGCCGAGCGCGGATTGGTAGTTGTCGTAGTCGAACTCGTAGCGGGCGAGGAGCGCGTCGGAGAACGCCCAGCGCTGGGTCGCCGGCACGAAGTCGAGGCAGGTGGCGCCGTCGGTGCAGTCGCCGTCGGTGCGGCAGGTGCCCGTGGGGATCGCGCCGACGCAGGGGCCGGTCGCGCAGTCGAAGTCGGCGTCGCAGGCCTTGCCGCCGACGGCGCAGTCGCCGGGGCCGGCGTTGGAGCAGCTGCCGAGCTTCTCGGGGGTGGCGTCCTGCGGCAGCGCGGAGCGGTTTTCGGTGATCTGGTCGGCGGTGCGCGGCAGGCTCCAGATCCGGACGTCGTCGAGCGCGTCGACGCCGCCGCCGAGGGTGAGCGCGGCGCCGGGGCCGGGCGCGGGCCAGTAGCCGGCGGCGGGCGCGGTGGTGACCCAGCTGGCGAGCGAGGACTCGCAGGCGGCGCACGCGGTGGTGACGGAGGCGAGGGCGACGGCGTTGGACACGTCGGGGTAGAACGCGCCGGCACAGCCCGCGCACTCGACGGCGGTCGGATCGGCGGCGCAGTTGGCGTCGCAGCCGCAGATCGCATCGCAGGCGGGGCGGCCGCTGTCGTCGGTCGTCTCGGCGAGGGCGCCGTCGACGTAGAGGTCGACGCCGAGGGTCTGGTCATCGAAGCCGACGGCGACGTGCGACCACTCGTCGAGTTGGAGGATGGGTGCGGCGGTGCGCACCGTGCGGGTCACGACGCCGCCGCGATAGACGTCGACCTTGACGGTCGCGCGCGGCTCGCAGGTGACGTAGCCGGCCAGGCACGAGGCGCAGGTGTTGGTGAGCGGGGTGCCGACGAGGGCATCGAGGCTCGCGCTGAGGGAGGCGGCGACGCAGGCCTGCAGGCCGGCGTCCTGCGGGCACTGGGCGGCGGCGCTGGCGAGGAGCGCGGAGGGATCGAAGCCGGGCTGGGTCTCGGCGGCGGAGAGCGTGTCGGCGTCGGGGTTGTACGGGATGGCGCCGACGCAGACGGCAGTGGGCTCGGCCGAGGTGCACTCGGCGTCGCTCGTGCACGGGGTCTCGCACGGGGCGTCCGGGGCGGCGGGATCGGGCGGGCAGAGCGAGCAGGTGCCGGGCACGGCGCCGGCGCCGCAGGGCGCGGTCGGCAGGTTCGGGGTCTCGCAGGTGCGCTTCGCGCAGTCGCCGGAGTCGCAGTCGTCGTAGCGCGGGGTGCACTTGAAGCTCGGCTCGCCGATGAAGAGCTCGTAGCCGTCGCCGGCGTTGGCGTGGCGGAGCACCGACTGCCAGGTGGAGGACGGGGCGGCGGCGGGGCGGAGCCAGGTCTCGACGGTGCCGGGCAGGGCCTCGAGCGCGGGATCGGTCGGGACCTCGATGTGGCCGGCGCTGGTGTCGGCGAACTTGGTGAAGGGGTCGCCCTTGATCGTGACGAGGTCGAGGAAGCTGACCGGGCTCGCGCGACCCTCGAGGTGCAGGCCCTGGGCGCCGAGGCCGCCCGAGAGGTAGAGCGCGCGCGTGCAGGTGCCGTTGTGGCAGGTGAGGCCGTCTTCGCAGGGGTCGATCTCGCTGCAGGTCGGGGCGCCGATCTCGGTGACCTTGACGTCGAGGTCGGCGCGAATGCCGAACGCGAAGTTGACGCCGAAGGCCTCCGTCCCGGTGGAGAAGTAGAGGCGGGCCTTGTCGAGGGCGAGCGCGACGGGCAGATCCTGCAGGATGTTGGGCAGCGGGGCGGCGGGGAAGAGGCAGGTCAGGCTCTTGTCGAGGTGGCCGTCGCCGTCGAGGTCGACGCACGGCGGAAACGGGGAGAGCTCGGGCGAGACGCCGGGCAGGCGGAGCTCGGCCCAGCGCATGAGGTTGCGGGCGCCGTCCTTGAGCTCGTCGATCGCGGGGATGAGGTCGAGGGTGTTGAGGTTGTTGAGCTCGCGGCGAAAGGCGAACGCCGGGATCGGGATCGGGAGCTTGGACGAGCCCTTCGGGAAGACGTCGTAGAAGAAGGTGACGCCCGAGGAGGCGAGGCTCGCGGGCACGTCGGCCGGCTGGTTCTGGGTGTCGATGCAGGCGGCGTCGGGCGCGGCGGGATCGGGGTCGGCGCAGGTGTAGGGCCAGGTGTAGCGGCAGGTGTCGGGCAGGGTGTCGCCGTCGGGGCCGTCGATGCAGGCGGCCGGACAGGCGCCGCCCGAGCAATTGCCGTAGCCGGTGCAGTCGGCGTCGGTGGTGCAGCCGATCGGGTAGACGGGCTCGGCCGAGACGTCGTCGTAGTAGGGGCGCTTCCAGAAGACGTCGCCGTTGAGGCCGAGCGAGGTCGGCACCGGGATCTGGATCCCGTAGGGGCCGTCGACCAGCGTGATGGAGATCGAGAGGCCGGGGCTGGCGATGGCGAGGTTGGGGATCCAGAAGGGCTCGTACCACATGCCGTGCAGGTAGATCTCGCCGCCGAAGGTCTTGGGGGGCTTGTAGCGGAAGGTCGCCGAGCCGGTGAGCGGCGTCTGCTGGGGCAGGTCGGAAAACGGCGCGGGCAGGTCGAGGCAGGTGATCTTCGCGGGGTCGAAGGCGACGAACGGGCTGTCGCTCGAGGCGAGGCCGGCCTCGATGAAGCTCTGGTAGTCGGGCAGGCAGTGCGCGGGCTCGAAGCGCACGTTGCCGGTGAAGTAGAGCGTCGGCGGGCCCGCGAAGCTGATGTCGACGTTGAAGGCGACCTGGTTGAGCTGCAGCAGGCGGATCGCCGGCAGGTTCCAGTCGGGGCGGATCACCTGCCAGGGGATGTTGAGCGCGCCCTTGAGGCGGATGCCCGCGGTGTCGACGCCGAGCTCGGCGACGATCGAGGGCAGGGCCGGGACCCGCGGGGGCGAGGGCTGCCCGGGGGGAGTCGTGGCGGGCTGGCCGAGGCCGAGGGGCTCGAGCACGCCCTTGGGGACCGCCAACTCGGTCGCGAGCGTGAGGCCGCGTTTGATGGGGGTGCCGGGGACGAGCTCGACCTCCGGGAAGGCGCGGCTGGCGAGCGCGACGGCGAGCGTCGGAGTCTCGCACGGGGACGGGCCGCCGAGCGTGATGGCGTCGAAGCCGGGCGGCAGGATGTGAGCGGGCAGCGAGATCCCGCAGAGCGCGCCGGTGAGGTAGAAGCCGCTGCGCTTGCCGATGGCGCCAAGCCCGCTGACCTGCACGCTGATCGGACCCGCCGAGACCGGCGCGGGCACGGTGATGTTGGCGCCGCCCGCCAGAGAGAAGGAGAGCCCGTTGACGGTGGAGGCGGCGAGCTCGACCTCGAGGTAGCTGATCTCGAAGGTATTCTGGCCGATGAACTGACGCAGGGGCTCGACGTCGGCGGACACGCCGGATTGCGGGTCGCCGATGGCGCCGCGGAGCGTGAGCGCGAGGCCGGCGCCGCCGCCGAGCTGGAAGCCGCCGCTGAGCAGGACGTCGACGGGCTTTTCGCCGAGCGGGACCGAGAAGCGGCCGCGCACGCCGGCCGAGGCCTGGTTGGATGCGCCGACCGAGGCGGACAACCACACCGAGAGGTCCTGCAGGGCGAGGCCGGGCACGAGCTGGGGCAGGGACGTGCCGTCGATGGCGCCGAGGACCTCGATCGAGAGGCTGCCGTCTGCGATCGAGGCCGTGCCGGAGAGCGCGGTGACGACGAGCTCGCCCCATTGACCGGGCAGGCCGGGGAGCACGCCGCCGTTGAAGGGCTGCCAGGCGGCGGGCGCGCAGCTCGAGGAGGAGCCGGCGCAGCAGGGGAGCTCGGCGAGATCTTCGGAGGCGAGGCAGAGCGAGGCGGAGACGACGCTGGCGGTGCCGTCGTACGAGGCGACGGCGAGGAGATCGAGCGGCTCGCCGACGAGGTTGGGGGCGCGGAGGTGGAGCTCGAGGGAGGCCGCGGAGACGCTCATGCCGGTGGCGCAGAATCGGGTGGTGATGCGGCGGAGCTCGGCGGCGACCGGCAGCAGGAGCGTGCCTTGCACGTCGCCGGCCAGGCAGAGGGTGCCGCCGGAGTACTCGCCGCTGACGGAGGCGTGCTCGAGGCCGGGGACGGCGGTGAAGTCGACCGTCGCGGAGAGGGCGACGGCGTGCACGCGGCCGCCGATGATGGTGGCGGAGCCGGCGAGGTCGACCTCGGAGCCGGCGATCGCGAGGGTGGCGTGCATGGAGGCGGTGAAGGTCGCGGCGACGGCCGGGGTCTGGAGCGCGCCGCAGGTCTTGCCGGCGGCGATGTAGGCGGCGCGGGCCTCGAAGGTGACGTTCGAGAGCGTGAGGCTGGCGGGGCCGAGGCTGGCGCAGGCGACCGCGCCGTTTTCGATGTCGAGGCTGCCGGCGAAGGTGACGGTCGCGCCGGGGAAGGCGATCTCGGCTTCGCTCAGCGCGAGCGAGAGCACGCGGGACATGAGCGTGCCGGCCGCGTTGTAGGTGGCGCGGTAGTCGAGGGTGACGGTGCCGGAGAGCGCGATGCCTTGCAGCGAGGCGCCGCCGGCGACGGCGAGCGATAGCGACTCGAGGCGTCCGGCGGTGAGCCGCGCCGAGCCGGAGACGGTGATGGCGGCGTCGAGGCCGGTGATCGAGGCGGTGGCCTGGGGCACGTCGAGGGTGAGGGTGCGCGTGGGGCCGTCATAGAGGAGGGCGAAGTCGCCGCTCAGGCGCAGGCCGGCGAGCTCGAGGTCGGCGTGGATCGCGAGCGACATGCTGTCGAGCGCGCCGTTGATCAGCACGGTGCTGCCGCTCAGGCCGAAGCTGCCGAGGCCGGGCACGGTGGCGCCGGCGTCGGTGACCGAGAAGGTGAGCATGCGCACGGCGGCGTCGTAGCTCAGCGCGAGGCCTCCCGTGAGGCGCACGCCGGAGAGGGTCACGTCGGAGGTGATGGCGAGCGAGAAGCTCGCCAGAGATGAGCCTTGCAGCGCGATGGCGCCGGCGAGGGTGACGGTGCCGAGCGGGGTGATCGTCGCCGAGGCGTTGGTGAGCGCGATCGAGAGCGAGGAGGTGCCGGTCGCGGGATCGACGCGCAGATAGGTGAGGCTGGCGGCGCCGTGGATCTGGGTATTGACGACGCGGAGGTCGCCGGCGGCGGTGAGGGTGAGGGACTCGAGCGAGCCGCCGATCAGGGTGGAGGAGCCGGAGAGCGTGAGGGTGCCGAGGCCGGTGACGGTGGCGCGGGCGTCGCTGAGGGTGAGGGCGAGCGCGCCGGTGGCGGCGGTGTAGACGAGCGACGCGCCGCCCGAGAGGCGGAGGCCGGCGAGCGAGAGGTCGGTCGAGACGGCGAGGCTGAGCTCGGACAAGGCGCCGTTGACGAGGAAGGTGCGGCCGCTGACGAGGAGGGAGCCGAGGCCGGCGATGGAGACGTCGCTCGGGCCGAGGGTGAGCTCGAGGGTCGGGGTGTTGGCAAAGGCCGGGTCCTGGCGCTGGTAGACGAGCGCGAGCGACGAAAACGCGATCTGCACACTGGCGAGCGAGAGGTTGCCGCCGAGCTGAAGGGTGAGCGCGTCGAGGCGGCCGTCGGTGATCGTGCTGGCGCCGCTGGCGGTGAAGGTGCCGAGGCCGGCGATGGCGGCCTGGCCGTCGAGCGTGAGCTGGAGCGACTGGGTGGCGAGCTGGCCGGAGGCGGCGTAGGCGGCGCTGTAGGTCAGGGTCGCGGCGGGGCGGCCGGGGATCGAGGTGATCGAGAGACCGGCGAGCGAGAGCGCGCCGTCGACGACGAGGAGGCCGGAGGTGACGCGGCGGTTCACGACGGTGAGCGAGCCGGAGGCGGTGACGCTGTTGGCGCCGATGACGAGGGTGCCGTCGCGCACGGCGAGCTGGAGGACCTCGGCGTCGGTGGTGTCCCAGGCGCCGCACGAGCGGCCGGCGGCGGCGAAGTGGGCGTCGCCCGCGAAGGTGACGCCGGCGATGGCGATGTCGCCGCCGACGGTGAAGGAGGCGCAGGTGATGCCGGTGGCGCGGTCGAGCTCGGCGTCGCCTTCGAGGGTGACGGTGTTGGCGCCGACCTGCACGCGGCCGTTGGCGAGCGCGAGGCGCAGCGTGTCGGCGGCGGACGCGGGCGAGGTGCTGCCGTCGGCCCAGGTGCAGGCGCGGTTCGCGGCGGCGAAGCGGGCCGAGGCGTCGAAGGCGACGTTGGCGAGGGCGAGGGCGGTGTTGGCGTCGGCGCTGAGCTCGGCGCAGGTGATACGGCCGGCCTCGATGAGGCCGGTGCCCGAGAGCGCAAGCCGGCTCGCGCCGACCTGGAGAGTGCCGGCGAGCGAGGCGTAGAGCGTGTCGGTCAGCGGGGCGGAGGTGGTCTGGTCGGGCCAGGTGCAGGTCGCGCCGGCGCGGGCGAAGCGCGCGCCGAGGGTCACGTCGAGATTCCCGAGCGGGATGGTGGCGTTGCCCTGGGCGACGAGGTCGACGCAGGTGAGGCGGGCGCCTTCGAGGGCGGCGAGGCCGGAAACGCGAACATGGTTCGCACCGACCGAGAAGTCGCCGCTGACCTGGACCTTGAAGGCGGAGGTCGGGGCGGCGGCGAGGTCGCCGCAGGCGGTGTTGGCGGCGGCCCAGGTGGCGGCGACGTCGACGGCGAGGCCGTCGAGCTCGGCGCTCTGGCCGCCGGCGTCGAAGGTCAGGCACTTGACGGCGCCGTTGGTGATCGCGCCGGTGCCGGCGAGGTGGATCGCGGTGCCGCCGATCTCGGCCGAGCCGGAGAGCGCGAGCGTGAAGGACTGGCCGGTGGTCGAGGTGGCGTCGGGCCAGGTGCAGGTGCGGCCGGCCGCGGCGTAGCGGGCCTGGCCGGCCATGGAGACGCCGCCGAACGCGGCGGAGACGTCGCCGGTGACCGCGAGCGCGGCGCAGTCGAGGCGGCCGGCGACGAGATCGGCGTGGCCGTTGAGGGTGGCGGTGACGCCGCCCAGCGCGAGGCGGCCGTCGGAGAGCGAGACCTGCAGGCGCTGACCGGGCACGTCGGTGTTCCAGCCGCAGTCGGCGGTGGCGGCGGCGTAGCGGGCGCCGGCGGCGAAGGTGAGGCCGCCGATCGGCAGGTCGCCGTCGGAGGTGAAGGTCGCGCACTGCACGGCGCCGCCGACGAGGGTGGCGTCGCCGGTCAGCGCGAGGGTGTTGCCGTCGACGGAGAGCGCGCCCTCGAGCGCGAGGGTGAAGGTGTTGGCGGGCGGCGGGGCGGTGCGCCAGGGGCAGTCTGCGCCGGCGGCGGCGTAGCGGGCCGCGACGTCGAAGGTGGCGTCGGCGAGGGTGACCGAGACGTCGGCGCCGGCCTGGAGCTCGGCGCAGGTGAGCACGCCGCCTTCGACCGAGGCCTGGCCGGAGAGCGTGATGGTCTGGCCGCCGATGGCGACGCGGCCGTCGTCGAGGTGGGCGGTGAAGGTCTGGGTCGCATAGGAGCGGGTCTCACCGTCGGCCCAGGTGCAGGTGGAGTTGGCGGCGGCGAAGCGCGCGCCGACGTCGAAGCTGATCTCGCCGAAGCCGCTGACGTCGGCGCCGGCGGCGAGCTCGAGGCAGCGCACGGCGCCGCCGGTGACGAGCGCTTGACCGGCGAGGTGGGCGGTGACGTTGCCGATGGCGAGCGCGCCGTCCTCGAGCGAGAGGCGGAGCGTGTCGGCGGCGGCGGGCTCGGGGTCCCAGGCGCACTGGCGGCCGGCGGCGGTGAAGTGCGCGGAGGCGGAAAAGGTGATGCCGCCGATCGGCCAGGTGCCGGTCGCGCGCGCGTCGAAGCCGATGCAGGGCACGACGTAGCCGCTCGGGAGCTTCTCGGCCTGGGCGATCCCGGTGAGCGTCAAGGCGCCGTCGCCGAGGGCGAGGCGACCGTCGCGCAGCACGACCTCGAGGCGCTGGGGGCCGGGCGCGGAGGCGGTGCCGTCGGCCCACTGGCAGGCGGTGTCGGCGGCGACCATGCGCGCGCCGGCGACGAAGGTGACGCCGGCGATGGCGACGTCGCCGGTGACCTCGAGCTCGGCGCAGCTGACGCCGGAGCCGCCGACGGTGCCGGCGCCGACGAGGGTGAGCACGTTGTCGCCGATGGTGATCGTGGTGCTGAGATCGAGGGCGAGCACGGCCTCGGGGGTCGGGGTGCGCCAGCCGCAACCCTCGTTGGCGGCGGCGTAGCGAGCGGTGCCGTCGAAGTCGACGCCGAGGCCGGCACCCGAGGCGTCTCCGGTCGAGCGGAAGGTCGCGCAGGTGACGCGGCCGGCGACGATGGTTCCGGTGCCGGAGACGGTGACGGTGGCGCCGTCGCCGAGGGACAGCGTGCCGTTTTCGAGGGTGGCCTCGAAGGTGGCGGCGGGGGCGGGCGCGGTGAGCCAGGGGCAGGTGGCGCCGGCGGCGGCGTAGCGGGCGCCGACGTCGAAGGTGACGCCGGCGAAGTCGGCCGAGGCGTTGCCGGCGGCGGCGAGCTCGAGGCAGGTGAGCGAGCGGGTGGCGGTGTCGATGACGCCCGAGCCGGCGAGGTTGATGCTCACCGGACCGGCGGCGAGCGCGCCGTCGTGGAGCGTGAGCACGAGGGTGTGCGCGGCGGCGTCGTAGGCGGCCGAGGCGGAGAAGGTCACGCCGGCGAGGGCGAGGTCGCCGCCGACGGCGAGCTCGGCGCGGGTGACGGTGCCACCCTCGAGCTCGGCGAGGCCGGAGAGGGTGAGCGTGTTGTCGGCGACGGTGACGGCGCCGTCGCGGAGCGCGAGCTGGAGGGCGTAGGTGGTGGGCGGGGCGGTGGTGGCCGTGCCGTCCGACCAGGTGCAGCGCTTGGCGGCGGCGCTGTAGCGGGCGCCGGTGGAGAAGGTGACGCCGCCGAGGGCGAGCGAGCTGAAGCCGGCGTTGGCGGCGAGCTCGGCGCAGGTGACGGTGCCGCCTTCGAGGAGGCCGGTGCCGGAGACGGCCATGGTCTGGCCGGCGACGGAGAGCTCACCGGCGAGGCGCACGGCGAGGGTGTCGAGCGCGGGCGCGCTGGTGGTGCCGTCGGACCAGGTGCAGGTCGCGCCGCCGGCGGAATAGCGCGCGCCGGCGTCGAAGGTGGCGCCGGCGAGGTCGATGGTGGCGCCGCCGGTGGCGTTGAGCTCGGCGCAGGTGAGCTTGCGGCCGGAGATGGTGGCGGCGCCCGAGAGGGAGATGGTGCTCGGGCCGAGCGTGAGCTGGCCGTTGGCGAGGGTGAGCTCGAAGCGGTCGGCGGGGGTGGGGCCGCCGGTCCAGGCGCAGGTCGCGCCGGCGGCGGCGAAGCGCGCGCCGAGATCGAAGGCGACGCCGTCGAGGGCGACCTTGGCGTTGCCGGCGGCCGCGAGCTCGACGCAGGCGAGCTTGGAGGCGACGAGCGTCGCCTCGCCCGAAAGGCTCAGGTTGGAGGCGCCGACCTGGAGGCGGCCCTCGCGCAGCGTCATGATGAAGGTCGTGGCGGTGGCCTGGGTCTCGGTGCCGTCGCGCCACGGGCAGGTGGCGCCGGCGCGGCTGTAGCGGGCGCCCGCGTCGAAGGAGACGCCGGCGATGGCGATATCACCGGTCGAGGCGACCTCGGCGCAGTCGACCTGGCCGCCGGCGATGCGGCCGCTGCCGGATAGTGAGAATACGTTGTTGCCGACGCTGACGCGGCCTTCCGAGAGGGAGAGGGAGAGGGTGGCGGTCGGAGAAGCAGGCTCGACGGAGCCGTCCGAGAATACGCAGGCCTCGTTGGCGGCGGCGTAGCGTGCGCCGGCGCGGAAGGAGACGCCGCCGAGGTCGAGCGCGCTCGCGCCGCCCGCGTCGAGCTCGGCGCAGGTGAGCTTGCCGCCGACGATCGAGGCTGCGCCGGAGAGCGTCAGGGTGGTCGTGCCGACGGTGAGCCGGCCGTCGTCGAGGGTGAGCTCGAAGCGGCTGGTGGCGGCCGGGACGGCAGGATCGGGCGACCACGGGCAGGTCGCGCCGGCGGCGGTGTAGCGCGCCCCGGCGGCGAAGCTGACGCCGCCGACGCCGACGGTGGCGCCCGCGGTGGAGCTGAGCGCGGCGCAGGTGAGCTTGCCGGCGACGACCTGGGCGGTGCCGGAGAGCGCGAGCGTCGCGCCGTCGAGCGCGAGCTTGCCGTCGTGCAGGGTGACCTCGAAGGTGTCGGCGG
>WYBB01000015.1 GCA_011526585.1 Deltaproteobacteria bacterium | reverse complement strand
GCGTGAAGAAGACCCAGGTCGACAACGCCCGCTTCGTCTGGAAGCTGCCGCCCGAGGATCACGGCGGGCTGATGGCCAAGGACTTCGACACGCTGATGGCCGACCTGGACCGCGCGCTCGACGAGCCGGAGTGCTGCCGCGAGGTCGCGCAGCGCTTCCTCGACCGCCACATGCTCGGCGCCGACGGCCACACCTGCGAGCGCGTGCACCAGGCGCTGCGCGAGCTCGTCGCCGCGGGCTGATCAGGCGTCGCGCGGCGGCGCCGCGGGCTCGGCCGCAACCTTCTTCTTCTTGCGGAAGACCCGGTCGATGAAGGGCCGCTCGAAGCGCCACGCGAACGCGCCGCCGCCGGCGAGGGTGAGGCAGAGGCCGACGGCGGCGACGAGGCCGGGCGCGAGACCGGCCGCCTCGAGGCCCGCGCGCGCGAGCACGAGCAGCGAGGTCAGCACGACCGGGAAGAGCAGACCGACGACGACGCCGCGGATGAGCCGCAGGAGCGGGGTCTTCGTCAGGATGGCGACGCGCCGGAAGAGCAGCAGGGTCGCCGGCGGATAGATGACGAACCAGGCGAGGGCGACGCCTTCGAAGGCGATGAGGCCGCCGACGATGAAGGCGACCGGCAGGAGGATCGAGAGCACGACGGCGTAGATGAGGATGTAGCGCGCCTGGCCGTGCGCGTTGATGACCGAGCTCAAGAGCGGCACCAGACCTCGCAGGAGGCCGATCACCGCGAAGAGGCGCACGAGCGGCACGGCCGGCAGCCACTGATCGTAGCCGATGGCGACGAGGAACGGCTCGATGAAGGCGAAGATGAAGGCGAGCACGGACCCGATGAGGAGGCCGGTGCCGCGCGCGATCCCGAAGAGGAAGGCGCGCACCTCGTCGGGCCGGTCCTGCAGCTTCGAGAAGGTCGGGTAGGCGACCTGATTCACCATGTAGATCAAGGCCTTGACGATGTCGTCCACCGTGCGGAAGGCGAAGGCGTAGAGGCCCATCAACGACTCGCTGAACATCTTGCCGACGACGAGGTAGTCGACCTCGGTGTAGAAGCGGCCGAGGAAGCGCGAGCCGGTGTTGTAGAGGCCGAAGGAGATGAGGGCCTTGATGCGGCGCGGCGCCCAGACGAAGCGCGGCAGGAAGGGGCGGTTCGCCTGGTGGATCACCATCTCGAAGAAGCGGGTGCTGACCTCGCCGATGATGATGCTCCAGATCCCGAGCCCGACGACGGCGAGCGTCATCATCACGATCGCCGAGAGCACGCCGGCGAGGTTCTCGGCGAAGGTCACGCGGCGCATGTCGAGCGCGCGGATGAGCAGGCTCTTCGGGACGACGTAGAGCGAGAAGAAGAGCACGCCGAGCGCCTGGACCTGGATGAGCGGCGCGAGGATCGGCTGGTCGTACCAGGCGGCGAGCGCGAAGGAGAGGCCGAAGACGACGACGTAGAGCGCCAGGCTCGTCGCGATCGAGACCCAGAAGAGCGCGGCGAGATCGTCCTCGTCGATGGCCCTGGAGCGGACGAGGGCGGCGCCGAGGCCCATCTCGGTGACGCTCTGCAGGATGACGAAGACGGTGAGCGCGATCTGGGCGACGCCGAGCTCGGCCTCGGTGATGAGCCCGAGCACGACGAAGAGCGCCGCGATGCGGATGAGCTTGCCGACGATGGTGCCGATGGCGACCCAGAGCATCGACACCGAGACGTGGCGGACGAGATCGGCGGGCTCGCCGCCGCCCGGGCCTGCCGACGGGGGCGGAGCCTTCTCGGTCATCGCGGGTTCAGCTGCTCCCAGAGGCGCGCCATCGAGCGGCCGTCGCGGTGGTCATGCACGAGGTCGCGGACGCGCTTGCGCGCTTCGGCGTGGGTGTCGGGCCCGTTGAGCGTGGCGGCGAGCGCGGCGAGCAGCGCGTCGAAGTCGAGGGCGCGCGGGCCGGGCGTCATCGCGTCGTAGTCGAAGAGGAGCTCGCGGCCGGCGCGGTAGGCGTCCATGTCGTAGGGGTAGAAGACGATCGGGCGGTCGAGCAGGAGGTAGTCGAAGTAGATCGACGAGTAGTCGGTGAGCAGGAGGTCGAAGAGCGACAGCAGCGGGTAGATGTCGGAGACCGGGCTGACCTGGAGGACGTTGGGGGCCGAGAGCGCGGAGGTGCGCGCGGCGAGGAAGGGGTGGAGCTTGAGCACGACGAGGAGGTCGTGGCGTCGGGCGAAGTCCGAGAGGCGCGCGATGTCGAGGGAGCCGTCGTCGGTCGGGTGGGAGCCGTTGTCGCGGAAGGTCGGCGCGTAGAGGAGCGCCTTGCCGCCGCGCGCGCGGTGCTGGACGATGGCGTCGCGGGCGGCGAGGTCGACGCCGCTGTCGACGAGCACCGGGTCGTAGTCGTCGCCGCCGAGGATGACGTCGTTGCGCGGGTAGCCGAGGCCGACGATCGCGTCGGACTTGAAGCTCTGGGAGAAGACGCCGCGGGCGAGGAACTCGGAGGTGCAGATGACGAGGTGGTGGTGCACGAAGCGGCCGACGATGGCGCGGTGGATCGCGAGCAACCAGACGACCGGGCGCGGGCGCAGGGCGTCGCGGCGGCGATGCTGCGCGAGCTCGATCTCCTTGAGCGGCGTGCCGTGCCAGAGCTGCACGCGGCGGGCGCCGGTGTAGAAGCCGATCTTGCCCTGCCCGGCCGTCGCGGCGGCGTCATAGACCAGGGTGCCGGCGCGCAGCATGCGCCACATGGCCTTGGGGAAGGGATAGCGCGCGACCTCGAGGCGGCTGCCGGACAGCTCGCCGAGCTCGCGCGCGACGGCCGAGGCCATCGTCACGAAGGTGATCTCGACCTCGGGGGCGTTCTTGGCGACCCAGGCCGCGAAGTACTTGCCGTTGTCCATGAAGCGCCCGTCGACGCGCCCGAGCACGACGTAGCGCTTGGGGTCGCGGGGCACGACCCAGGTCAGCGGCGTCACGAGGAGGCGTGAGACGATGGCCAGCCCGAGCTCGCGGATGTCCCGGACGGCGGCGCTAAGGCTCATCAACCGACCTCGCGCGTCACCGCCTCGAGGTGGTCGCGCCGCTCGGGCTCGAGGTCGGTCTTGATGGCGGTCGTGGAGATCTCCGGCGTGCGCGAGAGGTAGCAGACCTCGCAGTACTCGGCGAGGAAGTCGAAGCGCCCCTGCCAGTCGTCGCCCATGGCGAAGACCCGCACGCCGTGGCGGCGGATGTCGTCGATCTTCTGCTCCCAGTTCTCCTCGGGGATGACGAGGTCGACGCAGCGCAGCGCGGCGACGATGTCGCGCCGGTGCTCGAAGGGGATGACCGACTTCTTGCCCTTGGTCGCGTTGAAGCCGTCGGTCGAGACGCCGACGACGAGGCGGTCGCCGAGCGCGCGGGCGCGCTCGAGGATCCGCAGGTGGCCGATGTGGAAGAGGTCGAAGGTGCCGTAGGTCAGGATCGTTCGGGGCGACTGGTTCACGTCGGTCATGGGGGCCTCGGGGAGCGCGCTCGGCGGTTCGATACATCATGGCAGGAGGCGTGTCACCGTCGACCTGTTGCAAGTCGCTACGGGTCGCGCTAGGTGCGCGCCGTGCGCAACCTGTACCCCGATCTGCTCCTGCAGAGCCTCGTCTTCTCGCCGCTCTACCTCGTGTCCTTCGTGACGCCGCGCAAGAAGAGGGTCGCCTTCGGCAGCGGCCAGCACGACTTCAACGGCAACGCGAAGTACCTGATGCTGTACATGCGCGACCACGCGCCCGACATCGAGGCGGCCTGGATCGCCCCGACGCTGAAGGTCCGCGACAAGGTCCGCGCGCGCGGCCTCGAGGCCTACTGGCGCCACGAGCCGGCCGGGATGTGGTGGGCGCTGACGGCCAGGCTCTACGTCTTCAACAACCGCCCCAACGACGTGCACTTCTTCGCCTCGGGCCGCGCGCTCACGCTCAACCTGTGGCACGGCGTCGGCCTCAAGGCGCTGGGGTTCAACTCCACCTCGGCCAAGAGCCGCCGCGACTTCAACCCGAAGAGCCTCTACCGCCGCATCATCCGGCCCTGGCTCTACTCGCGCCCGACCTGGTTCGGCTCGACCTCGCCGCTGACGAGCGACAACTTCGCCAAGGCCTTTCGCATCCCGATGGAGCGGTGCCTCGACGTCGGCTACCCGCGCTCGGATCACTTCTTCCTCGACCGCGAGGCGCTGTGGCGCCACCTGGAGCGCACCGAGTCCGCGGAGGTCGTCGCCTTCGCGCGCTCGCTCGAGCGCTACGACAAGGTCATCCTCTACATGCCGACCTACCGGGACTCGCGCGAGGACTTCCTCGCGGCCTCGGGGATCGACTACGCGCGCCTGGACGCGGCGATGCGCGAACAGAACGCGCTCTTCATCTTCAAGCTGCACCCGTGGACGACGGGGGTCACGCCGACCGACACCGACCGCTACCCGAACCTGCGCTTCGCGCCCAAGGCGAGCGACGTCTACCCGTACCTGCCGTTCGCGCACCTGCTCGTCACCGACTACTCGTCGGTCTACTTCGACTTCCTCCTGCTCGACCGGCCGGTCGTGGTCTTCGCCTTCGACGAAGCGCGCTACAAGGCCGCCGAGCGCGATCTCATCCTCGACTTCGACACGTACATGCCGGGCCCGCGCGCGAAGACCTTCGACGAGCTGCTCGCGCACCTGAGCGCCGAGCCGCCCGCGCTGACGCCCGAGCAGAAGCACGTGCGCCACCTCTTCTGGGGCGACTACGCCGGCGGCGCATCGCGCGCGCTGACCGCGAAGATCCGCGAGATCCTCGAGACCTGAGGCGAGTCGGCCCGCGGTCCGGACACGACCCGCCGAACGTCAGCCACCGGCCTCGCAGCTCTCGACGCCGACCTTCCAGCCGTCCTCCTCCTTGAGGAGCTCGGCCTCGCAGAAGGCTTCGCCGCGCCGGAACTTCGCCCAGGTCTTCGTGTCGTCGACCTTCTCGTAGACCACGCCCTCGGGCATCTCCGACATGGCGGCCTTCATGTCGTCGGGCATCCGGGCCATCATCTTCGCGAGGAAGGCCTTCGGTGTGAGCTTGGCCGCCTCGTCCCGCGTCAGCCCCAT
Source organism: Deltaproteobacteria bacterium (assembly GCA_011526585.1). GTDB lineage: Bacteria > Myxococcota_A > UBA9042 > PHBI01 > PHBI01 > WYBB01. The sequence continues at coordinate 5,535 of WYBB01000015.1, read as the reverse complement.
GCCGGCCAGCGCCTCGTCCGGGGCGCTGCCGAGCCCCTTGACCGTGGCCTCGAGCTCGGCCCGCATCGCCGTCGGGAAGAGGGCCCAGAGCGTGTCGAAGTCGCCGCGTTTGAAGGCGGTCCGCGCCAGCGCGAACGCCTTCTCCGGCGTGTCGGCCGCCACCTTTTCGGCGGCCGGAGCTTCGGGGGCCGGAGCTTCGGCGGCCGGAGCGTCGGCGGCCGGAGCGTCGGCGGTCGGAGCCTCGGCAGCCGGGGTCTCGGCGGGCGGGGCTGCGGCGGGCGGGGAGGTCGGCTTGTCCTCCGCCTTGCCGCAGGCCGCAATGGAGAGTGCCAGGGCGATGATGCTCAGGGTCCCCAGTGACCTCATGCGTTCCTCCTGTCGGGTTCCGACCCGTGTCTGTCCATCATGCATGGGGATTGCTGCTCGACCGTACGCGAAGGAGCCGTCGTGTCAAACCGCGTCACCGCGACACGCCGGACCATGGCGGGCTCAGGCCGGGTCGCCTTCGAGCCACAGCGCGGTGAGCTCGCCGCGGCCGGACACCTGCAGCTTGCGATAGATCGAGACCACGTACTGGTGGGTGGACCCGAGCGTCAGCCCGAGCGCCTCGGCGATCTGTCTCTCGGTGGCGCCGCGCAGGAGGTGTGAGAGCACATCGCGCTCGCGCGGGGCCAGCTTCGCCGTGCCGGGCAGGTAGCCGAGGCCGCGGGCGTAGCGCGCGCACAGGGGATCGAGGCCCTCCAGCGCGGCGCGCACGAGGTCGCGGTCACGCTCGCTGAAGCGGCCGTCGAGGCGGTGGAAGGTGAAGTAGATCTCGAGCGCCTCGGCGACGGGACGCGCGGCGATGAGCTGATCGGTGACGCCGAGCGCGTCCATCATGCGCGCGCTGGGCGTCGTCTCCCACTCCGCGTCGCTGACGAGATCGCCCCGGCGATGGCAGCGCAGCTCGCCGGCGAACGCGACGGCCGCCTCCGAGAGCGGGTCGATCATGCGCTCCGGCGCGTCGCGCAGCCAGCGCCGCGCGACCTCGACCATGGGGCGCAGGCGCTCGCCGTGGGCGACGATGGCGAACGGCTGCCAGCCGCGGAACGGGTCGGCGGAGGGCACGTCCTCGGCGCGGCGCGCGAAGAATGCGTAGCCCTGGGGCGCGCCGACGAGCGCACCGAGCGACTCGAGCACGGCCACCGCGGGCGCGTCCAGCGCGCTGGCGGGCAGCTGCGAGAGCCCGGTCCAGATCCGCGTCAGGGCGAGCCAGTCGTCGGTCGTGAGCGTGTGCATTTCGCCGAGTGTCCGGCCAGGCGGCGGCGAGGGCAAGCCGATAGCCGCAAAAAAACTTTCAAAATCGAGTAGTTCACCGAGATCACTACGGATCCGTAGGGTGATGTCACCCACGGGACCCTGCTACGGTGTGCTCACCGGGAGGACACGGCATGCGATGGTTGGCGATGGCCCCGAAGGCCTCGGTCGGACTCTGGCTCTGGGGCGGCGCCGCCCTCGCGCTGCACGTCGGTTGCCCCGACTCACAGAGCGCTCCGCGCGACGCGGAGGTGTCGTCCGAGGTGAACGACGCCGTGGCCGACGGCGCGCAGGACGCGGTCACCACTCCCGACGCCGAGGACACGTCGTTCGAGGTCGAGGACACCACGACCGAAGACACGACGAGCGACGATACGACGAGCGAAGACACGACGAGCGAAGACACGACGAGCGACGACACGACGATCGACGACACGACGAGCGACGACACGGCGACCGACGACTCCACCCCCGACGTCGACGACACGGCGATCGACGACTCCACCCCCGACGTCGACGACACGGCGACCGACGACTCCACCCCCGACGTCGACGACACGGCGATCGAAGACACGGCCCTCGACGTCGACGACACGACCGATCCGCCGACAGACGCCGACACCACGCCCGGGCCCGACGCGACGACGGATCTCGGCCCGGGCGAGACCACCTCCGACACCGCCGAGCCCGACACGACGCCCACCGCCCAGTGCGCCGGCCCGCTCGCGTGCGGCCCGCTGAGCTACTGCACCGACGAGCAGACCTGCGCGCTGCGGCTCGGGATCGGCGCCGCCTGCGCCCTGGACTACGAGTGCCGCTCCGGCCGCTGCACGGCCGGCGCCTGCCGCTGCGTGACCGATCAGCACTGCCCGCGCGGCCAGGGCTGCGGCGTCGGTGGCGCCTGCGAGCCCAGGGCCGCGATCGACACATGGTGCGTCGCCGATGAGGACTGCTCCTCCGCGCTCTGCGTCGACGGCTTCTGCCAGCCCTGCCCCGACGACCTTACCTGCGGTCCCGATCGCTACTGCGACGCCGACCTCGCCTGTGCGCCGCGCCGGCCGCCGGGCGCGAGTTGCGCGCACGCCGCGCAGTGCGCGTCCGGCGTGTGCGACCCGAGCGGGATCTGCCGCTGCGTCGCCGATCCCGACTGCCCCGCCGCAGCGGTCTGCGACGGCGGCGTCTGTCGCACGCGTTGCGACGACGGGCAGACCTGCCCTGGCGCGGCCCCCTGCAAGGATGGCCTGTGTATCCCGCCGAGCCCGCTCGGCGACGCCTGCGCCGCCGACCTGGACTGCGCCGAGGGCTTCTGCGTCGCCGAGGTCTGCATCGCCTGCCGCTCCGACGCGCACTGCGCGCCCGGCGAACGCTGTGACGCCGGGTCGTGTCAGCCCCTCAGCGTCGTGGGCGACGGCTGTGCGACCGACGAGGCGTGCAGCTCCGGCGTGTGCGTCGACGGGATCTGTCAGTGTCAGCACATCGGCGACTGCCCCACGGGCTATCGCTGCGACTTCGGCGCCTGCGCCCCGCAGGAGCCGCCGCTGTCGGAGTGCCTGCAGAACGAGGACTGCCAGGGCGGCGCGTGCATCGTCTTCCCGAGCTACGCCGTGTGCGTCGCGCTCGGGTGCGGTGGCGACGACGCCAACTGCGGTGACGGCCGGTACTGCTCGGACGCGCTCGGCTGCAGGTGGCAGGTCCCCCGCGGGGCGCCGTGCGAGCGCGACGGGCAGTGCACCTCGGGCGCCTGCGACGAGCAGGCGGCGCGCTGCGTGTGTGCGAGCGACGACGACTGCGCGTCGGGCCAGCGCTGTGTCGACGAGGCGTGCTGGGCCGCCTGCGAGGAGGGCTGCGCCGCCGACCGCTTCTGCGATCCCTCGGTCGACGCGTGCCTTCCCAGGGTGCGGCTCGGCGAGGCCTGCGAAGTCGACGACGCGTGCCCGCCCGGCCTGAGCTGCCTCGATGGCCGCTGCCGCGCCTGCCTCGAGGACGGCGACTGTCAGGGATCGTGGGCGTGCCTCGACGGGCTGATCTGCGGCAACCCGGGCTGTGAGAGCGACGCCGAGTGCGGGCCCGGGTTCGCCTGCAACTTCGGGATCTGCGGCTGCACCTCGGATCTCGCCTGCGCGCCCGACGAGCGCTGCGACGACTTCGGCGCCTGCAGCCCGCGCTTCGGCCCCGGCGAGCGCTGCACCCAGGATGCCCAGTGCCTGTCTGGCGCGTGTGCGCCCGGCGTGGTGTCGATCGGGTCGACCTGCGTCGAGTGTGGCGAAGACGACGACTGCGCCACGGTCATATACTACTGCCACCTCGACACGCGTACATGCGAACACCAACTCGCCATCGGTGCGGAGTGCGACAGGTCGAGCCAGTGCCTATCGGGCCTGTGCTCGAATGCACGGTGTCGATGCGAGCGCGACGCTCACTGCTCTTCTCTTTCAGACGAACGCTGCGTGGATGGCGTGTGCGAGCGCTGCACGGACGACGCAGACTGTCGAGCGCCGGCGACGTGCAGCCTGGTGGCGGGCGAAACGAGGCGCCGATGCACGGAACCCCAGCTCGGCTCGACGTGTCGCTCGAGCTCCGAATGCGTCACTCTGCACCGCTGCAAGCTCGAACCCGGTGAGGACCTGGGTCGCTGCGTCGCCTGCCTCGTCAGCGCGGACTGCCCCGACGGCTGGACATGCCACGCGAACGGGTGTGTGCGGGTGGAGCTCGTCGCCTGCGACACCGCGGCGGATTGCCCGGGGGAGACGCCGTGCACCGCCGATCCCGAGTGGGCGGCCCGGGCCGTGAACGACGGCTTCGTGTGTCTGGGCAGCTCCTCCGGCTGCGTCGACAAGGTCCGCGGGGGAAGCGGGCTGTGCGAGGACTGCGCCGTGGACGCCGACTGCGGTGGCGGCCAGTTCTGCCGGACGGACGGCTCGTGCGACCATCGAACCCTCGATTTCGCGTGCTGGGCGGACCACCAGAGGAGCGGCGGCTCGTTGTGGCTGGGTGCCGATGACGTGCTGAATGAAGAAACCTACCTGCCGTGCCTCGATTGCCAGAACATCAACCGCTGCCTGCCCAAGCGCCAGCCCGGCGGCTTGTGCGACCGCCCCGGCGTCTGCGCCTCGGGGGCGTGCGGCACCTCCCCCGACATGCTCGGGCGCTGTCTCTGCGTCGAGGACGGCGACTGCGGCGGGCTCGGCGTGTGCCACGGGAGCGGGGTCTGCGGCGAGTGTCGCGACAGCGCCGAGTGCGCCGCGGGCGAATATTGCAGCGACCGCGGCACGTGCCGCGCGCGGCTCACCGCGGGCACGCCCTGCGCTCAGGACGATCACTGCCTCGGGGGCGTCTGCCGCGTGGTGGAGGGCACCCTCGAAGCCGACATCGGGCTCATGATCTGCGCCTGCGCCGACGACGCGGACTGCGCCGGCGCGGCGGGCGGAGAGCGCTGCGGGGAGGGCCGCTGCGTCGACTGCTTCGACGACGCGGACTGCGGGCTCGGGGGCGCGTGCGTCGACGCGGTCTGCGTGGCGTGCGCCGCGCACGGCGACTGCGCGGCGGACGAGTTCTGCGACGCGGCCGGCGCTTGTCGGCCGGCGCTGCCCGCCGGGCTCGTGTGCGGCGGCGACTGGATGTGCCAGAGCGGCGTGTGCGACACGCTCGCCCCGATCGCGCCTCTGACCCTGTGCCTGTGCGTCAACGACGCGGACTGCGCGGCCGGCGTGTGCGAGGGCTCGCGCTGCGTCGCGTGTCGCGAGGCGGCCGAGTGCGGCGCCGGACAGGGTTGCAGCGCGGCCGGCGACTGCGTGCCGCTGATGCCGATCGACGGCCCGTGCCGCGCGGACGGCGAATGCGCCAGCGGCCACTGCGCGCGCGGCGAGTCCGAGATCGGGAGCTGCGTCGCCTGCCTGTCCGACACGCACTGCGCGCTGGACGAATTCTGCGCCCAGGACGCGTGCGTGGCGAAGCTCGCGGCCGGGCTGCCGTGCGCCAGTGACGCGTGGTGCGCGACGACCGGCGGGTGCCAGCCGGTGCCGCCGGGCTCGGAGGTGCGGGTGTGCGCGTGCGGCGTCGACGTGGAGTGCGGACCGGACGAGCTCTGCGACGCGGGCCTGTGCGTCGGCTGCCGGAGCGGCGCCGACTGCGACGCCGGGCAGTGGTGCGGGCCCGATCGGCGCTGCCTCCCGCAGGCGCCCGACGGCGCGATTTGCGCGGCGAGCGAGCAATGCCTCTCGGGGCACTGCCTCGATCCGG
>WYBB01000014.1 GCA_011526585.1 Deltaproteobacteria bacterium | reverse complement strand
TGCTCAAGGCGATCCTCAACGCCGAGTCCAACGTCTGCGCGGTCGGCGACGACGACCAGAGCATCTATCGCTGGCGCGGCGCCGAGGTGGAGAACATCCTCGGCTTCGCCGACGACTTCCCCGGCGCACGCGTGATCCGCTTCGAGCAGAACTACCGCTCGACCGTTCCCATCCTCGCCGTCAGCGGCGCGCTCATCGAGCGGAACGTCGGCCGCCACGGCAAGACCCTCTTCACCGAGCGCGAGGGCGGGGCCCGGGTGCGCACCTACGCCGCCCAGTCCGACAGCGACGAGGCCGACTACGTCGTGCGCCGCATCGATCTCCTGCGCAGCGAATACCCCCTCGATCAGATCGCGATCATCTACCGCACCAACTCGCAGTCGCGCCCCTTCGAAGACCGCCTGCGGGCGCGCGGCTACGCCTACAAGGTCTACGGTGGCCTGCGCTTCTACGACCGCGCCGAGATCAAGGACGTCGTCGCCTACTTCAAGCTGCTCGTGAACCCGGCCGATCCGGTCGCGCTCGAGCGCGTGATCAACCGCCCCACGCGCGGCATCGGCGACGCGACCTTCGCGCGCATCGAGGCGCGGGCACGCCAGAAGGAAACGGCAGCTCGCGACCCGGAGCTCCGGAGACGCCTCGAGGGCTCGGTCGAGCCCGAAGAGGGCGGCGGAGGGCGCAGGGGCGTGAGCGATACGGCGGACGTGCCCATGGGCGTCTCCAACCCTCGTAGTGACGTCCGCCCATGGGCACGCCAGGAGGAGCGCACGCTCTGGGAGGCCCTATGCCAGGAGGCGCTCGAAGCGAGCGGCGCCACCGGCACGCGCCTGGCGGCCTTCGTCGATCTGATCAGCGGCCTGCGCGCGCTGCTCGAGAAGTCGAGCGCGCTCGAGGTCGCACGCGAGGTCCTCGCACGCACGGGCTACCTCGAGTGGCTGCAGAAGGACGACTCGGTCGAGGGCGAGACGCGCGCCGACAACGTGCAGGCGCTGCTCGGCGCGCTCGCCGAGTTCACCGAGCGCCGCGCCGACAACACGCTCGCCGCCTGGCTCGACGAGGTCGCGCTCATCTCCGCCACCGACGCGGAGGCCGACGGCCCCGCCGTCGTGCTGATGACCGCGCACATGGCCAAGGGCCTCGAGTTCGACGTCGTCTTCGTCACCGGCATCGAGTCCGAGCTGATGCCACACAGCAACAGCCACGAAGACCCCCACGCCATCGAGGAGGAGCGCCGCCTGCTCTACGTCGCCATGACGCGCGCGCGCCACCACCTGCACCTGAGCTGGGCCGCCTCGCGCCGCCGCTACGGCAAGACGCTCCCGGCGATGCGCAGCCAGTTCCTCGACGGCCTGCCCGCCGAGCACCTGCACGACGACAACCCCGCACCGCGCCGCCGCGGCTTCCTCGACCGCGACGACGACGACCTCACCTGGCGCCGCGCCCCAACGCCCCGCCAGCCCACCGCGCGCGACGCCGCCGACTTCGCCGACCCGACGCCCGACTGGGAGAACGAGAGCCAGGACCGCGACACCGAGCGCACACGCCACCGCGTGCTCGGCAGCGCCATCACCCCGTCGGCCGGCGGCTGGTCACGCGGCATGCGCGCCTTCCACCCGCAGTTCGGCGAGGGCCTCGTCACCGACGTCGAAGGTCAGGGCGAGCGGGCCAAGGTCACGGTGCGCTTCTGGGACGGCACGACACGCAAGCTCATCGCCAAGATCCTGTCGGAACCTTGATTTCGCGGCTGCGACGCACGGGGCCGGGCGGCCCCGCGGGCCGCCCCTCGGTGGGGTTGTTGGGGCGGCCCTTGTGGCCGCCCGAGTCGCCCCGACCTCGTTCGCGGGATGGCCGTAAGCGCAGGGTCTCAGGACTTGCGCTCGCCGACGAGAGACGCCTCGACCGTGCCGATGAGGCCGTACTTGAAGATCAGCTTGAGCGGCACGCGGTCCTTTTCCGCCGAGAGCCACAGCTCCATGTCGCGCTTGTACTCGCCGCGCGAGATGTGGATCTTCAGCGGGATCGCCTGGCGGAACCCGACCGGCACCTGGATCTCCTTGGCGACGCCGGCGGTGACCTTGACGTTGTAGATGCGCTTGCCGTCGAAGACCGGCAGCTCGTAGGTGCTGCCCGGCGAGAGATCCGCCTGCATGAGCCAGGCGAAGATCGACACGAGATCGTGCCCGTGCGAGGGCGTCTTGAGATCGTACTTGTCGACCTTGCCCTTCTTCTCGTCGGTCGCCTTGACGCCCTTGCGATCGAAGCTCGCCTTCACCACGCGCTCGACGCCGTCGATCGTCTGGTCCCAGCGCACGCGCATCGGCAGCCAGGTCTGGCTGACCCACGCGGTCGAGCGCGTCTTGGCGTCGAGGAAGTTCGCCGCCAGCCCAGAGGTGTGTGCGTCGATGCGCACCGGCCGGAGCGTGCGCTTGCCGACCTCCTCCTCGGCGCCGATCGTGAAGATCGCCTCGCCCGCGTAGGTGCCGAGCGCCCTGAGCTCGTAGCGGTAGGCGCGCTCGCCGTCGGGCGGCGCCGCCATCGCGGCGGTCGCCATGAACAGGCTCGCCACGCCCAGCGCGCCGAACACCGACCTCATCCTCATCTGGAAACCACGTGAGCGCTGCGTCATCTCGACCTCCTTGCGCGGCGTGCGACGCGCCGGTCGGGACGAGATTCACCCGCGACCCGACCCGGGCCCGGTGCTCAATGTAACCCCAATCAGTCGGCCTCGTCAGGTCCGGAGTCGCTCTCGGCCGCGTCGCCGGTGTCCTCGCCGTCCTCGCCGCCGTCCCCGTCGGCGCCGTCGCTCGCGTCACCGTCGGCCCCGAGCTCCGCCCCGTCGGGTCCGAGCGCGTCGCTCTCGCCGGCGACGTCGCTCCGGCAGGTCTCGCCGTCCCAGAAGCCGCCCGCCTCGGTGCAGTCCCCGACGCCGTCACCGTCCTCGTCGGGATCGGCCACGCCCGGCGCCATCGTGTCCATGCGCGCGTCCGCGCCGCCGACGTCGCCCTGCGGGTGCGGCGTCGGGTTCGAGTCGCAGCCCGCCCCGATCGCGATGACCGCGGCGACCGCGACGCACACCATCGACCACAGGTCCCTCATCACACGCTCCGGATCCAGCGGCGGACCTGGAAGGCGTCCAGGCCCGAAGACGGCGCGAGATCGATCCGCGCCACCGCCTCGAAGGGCGAAGGTAGCGAGACCGCGCCCTCTTTCCCAATGAAAGTGCAGACCGCATACACGAGCCCGCCGCCCGGCGCCACGCGCCCCGCACCCGCCGCGACGAGCCGCGCCTGCAACGCCGCCAGCGCGCTGACGTCCTCCGGCGCGGCGCGCCAGGCGATCTCCGGGTGACGTCGCAGCGTGCCAAGGCCGCTGCACGGCGCGTCGACCAGCACGGCGTCGAAGCTGCCGAGCGAAGCCAGCGCGGTGGCGGCCTCTTCGCTCGCCACGTCCAGCGCCAGCGTCGCCTCGATGCGCTCGTGCACGCCCAGGCGCGCCGCGACCCGCAGGAGCTCGTCGAGCTTGTCGCGCGAGACGTCGACCGCCACCACGCGCGCGCCGCGATCGGCCAGCGCCGTCGCCTTGACGCCGCGCCCCGCGCAGAGGTCGAGCACGCGCTTGTCCGCGAGCGCGCCACCGCAGGCCGCCGCCACCTCGTCGACCACGACGAGTCCCGAGCCGTCCTGCGCGACGAAGAGCCCCTCGCCGGCCGCGCGCGTCGCGAACGGATCGCCGGCGACGACCTCGATGAGCCCGCTGGCGACGGCCTGGGTCTCGATGCCCTCGGCCGCCAGCGCCGCCAGCGCCGCCTCGGACCCACCGCGCGCCAGGGTCGGCCGCAAGCTCACGCGCGGCCGCTCACGGAGGGCCAGCGCCTCGCGCTCGACCGCATCGGGAAAGGCCTCGCGCAGCGCCGCCACGATCCAGCGCGGCAGGCTCGCGCGCACCGCGATCGCCGGATCGTCGTCGCCGCCGGGCCACACCTCGCCGCTCGCGGCGACCTTCCTCAGGACCGCGTTGAGGATCCCGGTCAGCCGCCCGAGGCCGAGCGCGCGCGCCGCGTCCTGCGTCGCCGAGACCGCGATCTCCTTCGGGATGCGATCGAGCACCAACAACTGGTGCGCCCCGACGCGCATGAGCGCGCGCCCCATCGGCTCGAGCCCGGCGACGCCGCGCGCGAGATGACGCTCCAGCGCGTGGTCGAGCCGCCAGCGCCAGCGCAGCACGCCGTAGACCAGCTCCGTCGCCAGCGCCCGGTCGCGCACGTCCCCGAGCTGGCCCAGCGCCCCCTGCAGGAGCTCGGACGCCCGCGTCGCCGGCTCGCGCTCGAGCCGCACGAGCAGCGAGGCGGCCAGCCCCCGCGCGCTCACGCGCCGCCCGCCGCGCGCATCGCCCGCGCCGTCCGCGCGAGGTCCTCCGCGCCGGCTCCCGCCGCGGGCCGCTCCAACGTTTGGCTTGACGTCGCGCGCCATGGCGGCGGACCATACGCGCCTTTCGCTGGCTCCGCCAAGTGGACCTTCTTGAGCCGAAGACTCAAACGCCTGCTGCCATGGTTCCTCTCGCTGGGGATCGTGGCCTTCCTCTTCCTCACGACCGATCTCGCCGCCGTCGGCCGCGCCCTCGAGAGCGCCGACTGGCCGCGCCTCGTCGGGCTCATGGCGCTGGTCACGCTCGTGTCCTTCGTCGCCGACGCCGCGACCCTGGTGCCGCTCCTGCGCCGCTTCGTCGCGCCGGTCGACTTCAAGGAGGTCGTCGCCATCAAGGGCGTGAGCTACTTCCTGAACGCGCTCAACTACTCGCTCGCCGCCGGCGGCATGGCCTGGCTCGTGCACCGAAAGCACGCCGTGCCCTTCACCCGCGCCTTCTCCGCGCTGGTGCTCTTCTTCTTCATCGACATCATCGCGCTCGGGGTGATGCTCAGCGTGGGCTGGCTCTTCGGCCGCGACCTGCTCGAACACGGAGGCGCGCCGTTTGCCGCGCGCGTGCCGATCGTCATCGCCGTCGTGTGGGCGGTGGTGCTCGGCACCTGGATCTACTGGAACCGGCGCTTCGACTACCTCGTCTTCGGCTTCTTCCGAAAACTCAAGATATTCCAGTGCTTCCAAGAGGCACGCAGCCTCGACTACCTGCGGCTCGTGCCGATCCGCATCTCGTTCATCCTCGTCTACGTGCTGATGCACCTCCTGCTCCTGCCGGCCTTCGGCGTGCACATCCCGTTCGAGGCGCTGCTCATCTACGCGCCGCTCATCACCTTCGTGCAGGTGATCCCGGCGACGATCTCCGGCCTCGGCGCCGTGCAGGGCGTGATGGTCGCGCTCTTTTCGGCGCACGTGCCCGCGCACCTCGGCGATCCGCAAGCGGTGATCATCGCCTACAGCACGGTCATCGGTCCGCTGATGATGCTGATGCGCCTGGTGATCGGCTACTGCTTCGTCGCGGCCGTCACACGCGCGGTCCTGCCGAGCGCCACCGAGATCGAGCACGCGCGTGAGGAGGAGGAGAGCGCCGCGCTCGCCCCTCAGGGCGTCGCCGGCGCCGCCTCGGTCGGCACCACGCCGACGAAGGCCGTCGGCACGAGCGACACGTAGAGCCCGCCGCGCCCGCAGAGCGCGACCTCGTCGCCGAGCAGACCCTCGACCTCGAAGCTCCGCCGGTCGCGCTCGCCCTCGGGCGGCGGCGCACCGTCGGCATCGAGGCCGGTCACCTGCAGGAGCGCGACGATCGCCGGCTCGTCCGGCTCGCCGCCGAGCTGCACGCGCTGCCAGGTCTCGCCGAGGCGCACCTCGAAGGGCGGGCAGCCGCAGCTCGGCGCCGGGTTGTGCCGGAGCACGAAGCGCGTCTCCTCGCGCGCAGTCGCGACGCGCGCCTCGACCCGGTCGAGGTAGGTCTCCGCCGGACGCGGCGCGGGCGCGGCGCTTGCACACGCCGACATCCAGAGCGCGCCGACGCACACCGCCCCGCGCACCATCAGCGCACGTAGATCACGATCACGACCACCAGCGACCACAGCGCCACGTTCACCAGAAACGGCCAGTCACGCAACATCAGATCGGTCGGGCTGCGACCGTCGTGCGCGCGCTCGGTCAGCTGGATGAAACGCACGAGCCCGAAGACGACGAAGGGGATCGTCCACGCCAGATCGCGCGGGTGGAAGTAGCGGCCGAGCTTGTCGCCGAAGACGGTGTAGGCGGCGTAACAGAGCGCCGTCGCCAGCGCGAGCGCGTTCATGGCGAGCTTGACGTGCGTGAGACGATAGCGCGCCAGCACGCGCCGCTGGTCCTGCTTCTTGTCGCCAGCCTGCAGGATCTCGTGCTTGCGCTTGCCGAGCGCCAGCGTCAGCGCCAGCAGGAACGTCGTCGCCAGGATCCACACCGTGATCGGCACCTCGACCGCGAAGGCGCCGCCGATGATGCGCAGGAGGAAGCCGGTGGCGATGCAGGCGACGTCGACGAAGGGCACGTGCTTGAGCGCGAAGGAGTACGCCACGTTCAAGGTGAAGTACGCCAGCGCGACCGCGGCGAAGCTCGTCGGCAGGAGCGCGAACGAGATCCCGATCGCGCCGACCAGGATCACCGCGAGCGCGGTGCGCGCCGCAGGCACCGGCAAGGCGCCCGACGCGATCGGCCGCAGGCGCTTGGCCGGGTGTTGGCGATCCTGCTCGATGTCGACGAGATCATTGAGGATATAGACACAGCCCGAGAGCGCCGAGAAGACGGCGAAGGCCAGCGCCGCGCGCCACAGGTGCCCCGCGTCGAGCGCCTGCTCGGCGAAGACCAGCGGCGCCAGCACGAAGAGGTTCTTGACCCACTGGTGTGGGCGCATGGCCTTGACGACGGCGGTCAGCATCTCA
>WYBB01000104.1 GCA_011526585.1 Deltaproteobacteria bacterium | reverse complement strand
CGCCCGGCGTGCTCGAGTCGTGCGTCGCCGACTGCGTGACGGTCGGCTGCCAGCAGGACAGCGACTGCGACGACGACGTCGCGTGCACGGCGAACCAGTGCCTGAACGGGTCGTGTATCTACACGCCCAACGACGCGCTGTGCGAGTCGAGCGGGGCGGGGGCGTCCAAGTGCATCCGGTTCAACGGGTGCTGCGGCGACGGCGACGGCGACGGCTACGCCGACGTCGCGTGCGGTGGCAGCGACTGCGACGACGGCGACGGCGACGTGCACCCGGGCGCGCTCGAGGTGTGCGGTGGAGGCGACATGAACTGCAACGGCCAGCACAAGCCCGCGCTCCTGCCCGCGAAGAAGCTCACGAGCAGCCCGTCGTTCAAGGGCGAGATGACCGCGCTGGATCTCGGCGGCACGTTCGTGCTCGCGTGGACCGGCAAGCCCGCGACGAAGAACCAGCTCGAGATGCTCGAGGTCGGCTGGGACCTCCTCCCCGAAGGCGCCGTCGTCACCAACGACGACATCGAGCCCAACGACAGCGTGCAGGGCCTCGGGCGCGTGTCGATCGCGTGGAACCCGACGCGCCAGAAGTTCGGCGCGTTCTGGCTCGCCGAGGAGCTCGCCGGCACGAACGGCTACGGCCCGTACTGGAGCGCGCACGCCGCGTGGCTGTCGCGCGCCGGCGTGATCGAAGGCGAGCCTGCGACGATCGAGGCCGAGGACTACTGCTCGACGAGCCTCGGGCCGAGCCTGTCGGACGTCGCGACCGGGGCCGTCGCGGTCGGCGACACGGTCGTCTTCCCGACGCAGCGCTTCGGCTACAACGGGGGCTATCCGACCTTGCCGCCGAACCAGATCGAGGCGGGGTCGATCTACGAGCTCGTCGGGACCGGCAATCTCAATCCGCGCTGGCCGGTGCTCGACTGCACGCGCCCGCGCATCGACATGATGATCCAGCCGGTCGTGCTGAACGGGCTCCTGAGCGGCCTCGCGTTCACGAACCGCGCCGGGCTCATCACGAACACGTTCCCGAACATGGAGCCGCCGGCGCGCGCCGACATCGTGACGCTCGACCTCGCCGACACCGAGTACCCGACGAGCGCGCAGCTCGGGCACGCGAGCTACGCCGGGGCGTGCGCCATGGGCAGCGACGGCGAGCTCCTCGGGATCGCGTGCAACCACCAGTCGCGCACGTACTACCATCGCGCCACCCAGGCCGGCGGCGTGTTCATGACCGACGAGGTCCTCGCCGGCGACCACATCCCGGTCGCCGTCGGGCGCGAGGACGTGCCCGCGACCGGCGCGGCCGACGTCGGCGTCGCGATGCGCGACGCGGCCGGCAACCTGTGGTTCTTCGTGCGCGACGGCGCCGGCGAGGAGGTGCTCGCGCCAGCGATCATCGGCGGTGGCGAGGCGATCGGCTCGGCCGCGGTGCTGCACGACGGCAACGACTTCGTCGTCGTGTGGCTCGCGAAGACCGGCGGCTTCGAGCAGGCGTTCGCCCAGCGCGTCACGTGCGAGTGACGCGGTGAGCCGCCTGGCGGGAGGTCAGAGGTACGCGCGCAGCGGCTCGGGCGACGGATAGAGGCGGGCGCGGGCGCCGCGCGGCACCGCGAACGCCTCGCCGTGTCCGTCGACGTAGAGCGCGTTCTTGTCCGAGCGCGACACGACCTCGACCCCGCTCGCGGTGAAGCCGGCGAGCAGCGTGTGCACGATCCCGTCGCGCAGGTACGGCTCGCGCACGCGCCACTGCAGGCGCAGGTCGGACAGCGGCCGCACCTCGCCGCCGGCCGAGCGGATCGCGGCGGTCGAGCCCGACGCGGTCGCAAACCAGATCCCCGACGACAGGTGCAGCTCGCTGACGTCGCCGACGCGGATCGCGTAGCGCGTCGACGACACCGGCGTGCGGTTCGCGAACAACACGTCGTTGAGCGCGTCGTGCGGCAGCGGGCGCCCGTCGACCTCGGCCCGGATCCGGCAGAGGCTCGTCGGCGCGCGCGCCCCCCCGAGGCACTCGCCGAGCACGGCCGCAAACGTGTCGGGGCGCGCGGCGCAGTAGTGCCCGGTCGACGTCGACGGCGACGAGTTCACGCCGAGCAGCGGCGTCGTGCCCGCGTGGCGCGCGGCCGTGAGGAAGGTACCGTCGCCGCCGATCGTGACGACCAGCGTCGCGCCCGCGAGGCCCTCGGCGCTCGGGGTGTGCAGCCACACGACGTGCGGCTCGGACGCGAGCACCTCGCGCACGCGTACGATCGTCGCCGCGTGCTCGCCGCGCGCGACCCCGAGCCGCTGGGCGATCGCCGCGAGCTCGGGGTCCGACGCGTCGGCGCCGGGCAGCGCGGGCAGGGCCTCGAGGGGTTTCGGCACGACGACGATACGGTGCACGGCCATCGGCCTTCTGTTACACCACAGCCGACCATGGGGCGGAAGGGCGAGCGCGAGCGACTGGAGGGCCTCGAGGTCCTGCGCTGGGCGCACGGCGGCGAAGGCGTCGCGATCCCCGGCAGCGGCGCGCGCGCGGGCGGCATCGTGTTCGTGCCCGACGCGGTGCCCGGCGACGTCGTCGACGGCGACGTGGTCGAGGGCAAGGCGCGCTGGGCGCGCATCGCGGTGACGCGACGCGTGCGCGCGAGCCCCGAGCGCGTGCCCGTGCCGTGCGCGCTGCAGGCGCGCTGCGGCGGCTGCCCGTGTGTAGGACAAACAAAGCGGTTCGGCCAATCAAGCTCGCAGCTCTGCGATATGGGCGATCCTTGCGGAAACGGCACGACGTGCCTCGACGTGACGCGCATCGCCCGTGTTGGGGCCTACGCCAACAATGCGGCCTCCTACGGGCTCTGTCTGAAGGACCAGCTCTGCTCGCAGTGCACCGGTCAGTGGGACTGCCCGGGCGACCTGGCCTGCGTGAACCTCGGTGGCTCCAACCTCTCCGCGAATCATCGCTGTGTCCCGGCTTGCACATCCAACGCCGACTGCACCGAGCCGGGGCTCCGGACCTGCTACGACAGCGTCGACGCGAGCGGTCGTCCGGCCAGGGGCTGCTTCAACAAGAACGCTGGGGGCCTCCCGGTGAACCGTTGCCTATGAGGTCCGCGATGGCGACCCTCTCGGGTCATGACCTGGCGCGCGATGAAGTGACCTGCGGCGGTCTCGTCACCACGCTCGGCGGGTCCGCGGGTGCGTGGCTCGAAGTCGCGGCGACGGGCCACCGGGGTTGACACGTCCCGCCATGAGCGGTCTCCTCACCAGCCAGTTCTCCACCAGGGCGCCACGCCGATGATTCGAGTTCTGCCTTTGCTCGCCACCCTGTTCGCCTGTTCCTCGGCGTCCGCCGAAGACCCCTGCAATCCGCCGCGAGAGATCCTCGTCAAGCGGATCGTGCCTCCCAGCGAGAACCCCTACCCGCCCGACAACGACCTCGATCGTGCGCGCGCCGCCCTCACCGAGTCGGTCGTGCGGGCGTTCTACACCTCACGCCTGGACGAGACCGAGCTGCGCCAGCGGATGCAGGTCCCGCATGACCCGGCGCTCGACGATCCGCGCCCTGGCCCCGAGGCGTTCCCCTTCACCGTGAAGCCCGCGAGCTGCCTCGCCGACGTCGCCTGCTGGTCGAAGGACTACGTGTTTCTCCGCCGCATCGCCGGCCTCGCCTCGATGTCGCCGCCCTGGCTCGTCGAGCGCGTGCTGTGGTCACACGTCGCGCCCTGGAGCAAGAAGCGCGACGCCGACCTCGGCCGGCCTGCGCGCGCCGACTACCTCCACACGACCGAGCCCGACGCCTTCGTCTACCCGCGGCCCTCGCTCAAAGAGGGCGAGGTCGTCGTCGACGCCGCGGTGACGATGAAGGACCGAAAGGGCTACTGGCGCATCCTCTCGATCGTCTCCGAAGGGCCCGACGGTGTCCCCGGCGTGAAGTGGTTCCAGCTCGAGCCCATCCAGGACGTCACGCGCTGGTCCTGCAACCCCTCCAAGTAGGTCAAGCGCCGCGTGCGAGCGGCTCAGCGCAGGACCAGCCAGAGGATGGGGGCCGCGACCCAGAGCAGCGCGAAGGCTCACACGACGAGCGCGAAGCGGCGCTTGTCGACCTTGTGGCGGTGGTGGTGGAGGTACATCGCGGCTAGCGCGCCGAAGGGCCCCACCGCAGCGAAACGGTGGAGTGTGCGCTCGGGGGTGCGGCGACGGTTCTGTCTCGCGTAGCGCTTGTCGAGGCGAAAGGCCGCCCAGCTGACTGCGTTGAGGACGGTGACTGTGATGGTGATCGCGATGAGCGGCGTCATGGCGCGTGCAGCGTCGTGGTCACGGTGAAGCCCGCGGTAACACCGACGTGATGCTCGAGGAGCGGCCGCATGAACGTCGCGCCGCGCGTGAGGTCGAAGAGGTCTAGCGTGTTCCAGTCGGGGAGGACGGTGAGGCCGTCGTCCATGCGAGTGGTGTGGCCTCCCCAGGACGCCGGCCAGGGCTGGGTCACGAGGTGGAGCTGGACCAGAACACGCGCGGGTGGGCGGCCTGGGAGCGGCGCGAAGGGGAAGCTCTCGAGGCGCGCGTCGAAGGGGTCGATGAACGCGCCCTTCTTGTGCTGGTCGGAGACGAGCGGGCCGAGGACGAGCTCGGGTTGGTCGATGAGCCGGGGCAGGTCGCGAAGGAGAGCGTGGCCCAGATCACACAGCGGGTGGTCGGTGCAGTCGGTGCCCGGCTCCCAGCCATAACGCCAGAGCTGGTGGCCGCGGTCGGGGTCGACATGCTGGGTCGGCGCGTGGGGGGCCGAGCGCAGGGCGCGATGGACCAGCACCGCGAGCTGCTCGGGGAGCGCGGGGTGGAGACGGGCGAAGCCGCCGTATCGCTCGTCCGCTCCGGCCGCCCGCTCCGGCCCGCTCAACAAACGCGAAAACATGCATCTCCTTTTGGCGCTTTTCAGCGGTCCGGTCACGGCTCTTCCATAAATTTTTCAGTGAATTGAAGCTAGTGCTCTGACGCCAACGTAGTGCTCCGCCTTCGGTACCCGAAGCGTTTGCGAGCGTCGGCCCGAGTGAAGGTCCAGTTGATGACTCTTCGTTCGCGATGCCGGCGCTCGTTCCAAGCGTCAGT